>JBKQMI010000179.1:0-11128 GCA_052146775.1 Methylocella sp.
TGGCCGAAGGCGCGCGCGACTTCCATAAGATCGCGGTCGATCGCCTGAACCGCGCCGAAGGCGGCGAAGAAATTGATCCAGAACACCGCAATGGCGATGATGAAGGCCGCCGCCGCCGAGGTGAGGCCAAACCATAAAATTGCGAAGGGAACCCAGGCGAGGCCCGGAATAGGCCGCAGGATGCGCACGACGCCGGAGAGGAACGCGTCGAACCAGGCCGAGACGCCGCAAACAACGCCGAAGGCGACCCCGAGCAGTGAGCCGATCGCGACGCCGATCAGATAATGCGAGAGGCTGTTCTCGACCGCGGCGGTCCAGTAGCCGCCGCGGATTTCGCCGAGCCAGGCCGCCGGAATTTGGCTCGGCAGCGGGATCAGCGCCGACAGAGACGGGTTCAGCCGCGCCGCGGCCTCCCAGCCGCCGAGGAACAGGGCGATTCCGAGCGCGGCGAGCGCGTTCGGCCGGAATGCGCCGGGCTGGAAAAAGCGCCGCGGCGCGGGGGTGTCGGAAGGTGGCGGCGTTGCGCTCTCCGGTACGTGTGACTGGATAATCGTCCCGGCGCCCGGGGTTTGAACCGCGATCAGTTCCGTCTGTAAGCGCTCCGCCGTCATTTCGCGACGCGGTTATAGAAGGCGAGGTCGAAGAGATCGGCGACCGGCGTCGCCGTCTTCACCGTGCCGAGCTTGACTTCGAATTCCTGCAGCCGCGCCACCGATTCGACGATCCGCGCGGGATCGGAAATGAAGGATTCGCGGGAGCCCGCGAGCGCGCGGTCGATCTGCGCCGCGCTCAATATGCCCGCCCCGAGCGCCTTCAGGATGAAGGGGGCCGCCTCCTCCGGATGAGTCCTGATCAGCTCGGTCGCGCGGAGGTGCAGACGCAGTAATTTCTCGCCGATCTCGGCGCCTTTCGGCGTCCCAAGCTGATAGATGGCGAGGGCGGAGCCCGGCTGATCCGGCATGAACTGTTTGCCCGTCACCAGAACCTTCGATTGCGGCAGGCGGTCGCGCACGACGGTGAGCGCCGGCTCGCGCAGAACAGCGGCGTCGACGGATCCGGAGAGGAAGGCCTGCTGCGTCGCGTCGATGTCGAGGCCCGCGATATCGACGCTTTGCGGGTCGATTCCGGTTTCGACCTGAAGCCAATAGCGCAGCAAGGTGTCGGGGACGGAGCCTTGCGGCTGCGCCGCGATTTTTGGCTTGCGTCCCTGGCTCTCCGTGAATTTTGCGATGGCGGTTTTGAAATCGGCGCCCTCGGCGGCGGCGAGCAGCGGCCCCCGCGCCACGAGCTGCAACTCTTCGATCGCCCCGGCGGCCACGACCTTGACGTCGACGCCTTTCGCGCGGGCGACAAGAAGAGGCAATACGCCCGCGAGATAGGCGTCGAGCTGGCCCGCGGCGAGCGCCTGGATCGCCTGCGTGCCGGCCTGGAAGCGGACCAGCTGCAGGTCGATCCCTTCCGCCCTGGCCCAGCCCTCGCCGTCGATGACGAAAAGCTGGGCCGAGCCGAGCACCGGGATATAGCCGATCTTGACTGTGGTTTGCGCGTCGGCGGGCGTCGCGGCGAGAAGCGTGGCGGCGCCGAGGAAAGACAGCGCGCTCAGCATGCGCGCGACCCTTGTCAGAAACATCGACGCCCCAAACTCTCATGAAAAAGGATCGCGGCTAATAGCTTTAGGATATCGGCTAAGTCAACTTCTTGCCCGCCGCGCCGCGGTCCTGCGAGGTCTTCGCCGGAGCGGCGCTCCCCAGCGATGGTCTTTGGCGTCGCGCGCGAGTCATAGGAGCCTGCTTAATAAATACATCAATGACCAGGCGGCTGAAGCGACCGCCTGGTCGCATCCTGGAGGCGGGAGGAGAAGAGATGACCCAGGAGTCTTTGAATGCGATCGACGAACTGATCGGGAAATGGCCACGCCTCGGCAAAGACGAGCGGTTCAAAAGCTTCAGAAGCCTTCCGCGCCCGCAAATGGAGGACCTTTTCCTCTCGGTTAGCGCGAGGTCCCAGTCCCGGCTTGTGCAGGCCTTGCCGGAGGAGGAGCGGCGCGCATTCATCAGGCTGCTCGCCCCCGATGACGCCGCCGATCTCATTCAGGAACCCCCCGCCAATTTACGGGAGCGCTTCCTGGAGCTGATGGACGACATGACGCGGCAGGATGCGAAAGCCCTCCTCGCCTACCGGGTCGACGCCGCCGGCGGCCTGATGAGCCCGCGCTTCGCCCGGCTCCGGCCCGAAGCGTCGATCGACGAGGCGATCACCTATTTGAGACAGCAGGTCGGCCGCGTCGAGACGATTTATAACGCCTATGTGCTCGACGACGAACAGCGCTTGCTGGGCGTGCTCTCATTAGGCGATCTGGTGGTGGCCGATCCCGCGAAAACCGTCCGGGAGATCATGTCCACGGAGGTCTACAAAGTTGGAGAGGACGCCGATCAGGAAGTGGTCGCGCATCTTTTGTCCGACCACGGGCTGCAGGCCGTTCCTGTCGTCGATGGCGACGGCCGGATGAAGGGCATCGTCACTGTCGATGATCTCGTCGACGTCATCCGCGAGATGGACAGCGCCGACATGCAGAAGGTCGGCGGCATGGAGGCGCTTGACGGACCTTATCTCGAGACGAGCTTTTTGGGCATGATGCGCAAGCGCGCGGGCTGGCTCGTGATCCTCTTCCTCGGCGAGATGCTGACCGCGACGGCGATGTCATTTTACGAGCATCAGATACAGGAAGCCGTGGTGCTGGCCCTGTTCGTGCCGCTGATCATCAGCAGCGGCGGCAATTCGGGATCGCAGGCGACAACGCTGATCATTCGCGCCATGGCGCTGGGGGAGGTCAAGCTCATCGACTGGTGGCGCGTGATCCGGCGTGAAGTGGCGGCCGGCCTCGCGCTTGGATGCCTGCTTGGCGCGATCGGATTTATCCGCATCGTGGTGTGGCAGTCGTTCGGACAAATGTACGGGCAATATTATCTGCTTGTCGCCGCGACCATCGGATTCGCGCTTGTCGGCGTCGTCAGCTTTGGAACGCTCGCCGGCTCCATGCTGCCCTTCATTCTGAGGCGCTGCGGCCTCGACCCCGCGAGCGCGTCCGCGCCTTTCGTCGCAACGCTTGTCGACGTCACCGGCCTCATCATCTACTTCAGCGTCGCCAAGTTGATCCTGACCGGGACGGTGCTTTAGAGCGCTTTCCGGATCCGGTCGAACCGGAAAGCCAATCCAGCTTCCTGTTTTGCCGTGCGTTGTTTTGCGCGAACTGGAATCCGCTCCGCGCGAAAATGCTCCAGAAAGTCAGCTTCTCGCCGGCGGCGCCATGAATTCGGAGCCGACGGGATCGGGGATTTCCGCGCGCGCCATGACTTCAGTTTTGCCGCATGATCTATCACTAAGGTCCGAGACCTTTTGGGATCATGCTTTGCGTCAGTTCAGGCGACGCTGACTTTCATGCCGTCCGTCACATTGGCCGGCGGGCTGAGGATGATCCGGTCTCCATCCTTGAGACCGGATCTGACTTCGACGCTGGCGCCATTGTCGACGTCGATTTCAATCTTGCGCAGTTCGACCTTGCCGTCGGAAACGACGGCGGCTTGCAGGCCGTTCTGATTGAAAATCACCGCCGTCGAGGGGATCACGACGATGGGGTTCAGCCGGCGCGCCTGCAAATGGATGATGCTGTAGAGTCCGGCGGCGAGCGCGCCGTCCTTGTTGTCGACGTCGACCTCCATCAGCAGCGTGCGCGTGGCCGCCGACAGCGCCTGCGCATTGCGCGCGACGCGCCCCGTGAAAGTGCGCCCGGGCAGCTCCGAGACCGTGATCGTCGCCGGATCGCCGTCCTTGATGCCGAAAGTCGCGGCCTGCGGCACAAAGACCTGCACGCGCAGCTCGTCGGTTCGCGCCATCGAGAACATGGGCGTTCCGCTCGCTGCGTCCGCCGTGACGAGACTGCCGACGTCGATGAGCCGGCTGGTCACGACGCCGTCGAAGGGCGCCGTGATCCGCTCGAATTCGGTGAGCTGCTGCAGCCGGTCGACCGCCGCCTGCTGCGCCACGACATTGGCCTTTGCGACCGCCACCGCAGCCTTGCGGGCCGCCAGCGTCAGCCGGTCGGTGTCGCCCTGCTGCGCGCTCGACCACCCTTGCGCGACGAGGCGCGCGGTGCGCTGATCAGTGACGAGGCCGAGATCGGCGTTGGCCTCGGCCTGTTGCACCGCAGCCTGGAACTGGACCAGCTGTCCCTTCGCCTGCTCCAGTTGCTGATCGAGATCGGGCGCCGCGATCACTGCGAGCACGTCGCCTTTCTTCAGCCGCGTTCCGATGTCGGCGTTGCGGGTCTTGATATAGCCGGTGGCGCGCGCATAAAGCGTCGCGCTGTCGAACGCCGTCATATTGCCGGTCAACTCGATCATGCGCGGGGCATTGTCCTCTTTGACGACGACGGTCCGCACGGGGGGGATCGCATTCTGCCGCGCCTGCATGACGGCGTCGGCCCCGGCGTCGCGGTTTGACTTCGCGAACATGCCGAAGCCGACGAGGCCCGCGACGATGGCGAGCGCCGCAACCCCGAGGAGGCGCGCGATGGCCCGCCGCCTTCCCTCGCCGGGCTTTGGCTCGCGTGGCGGCTCCTTGCGCGCGCCCGGCTTCATGGCGGGCGCCTTCGCGCCTGGCGCGTCAAAGCGGGGATCAGGAGGCATGCTGTTCATGACGGCGATCCTTGGTGGGTCAGGTCCCTGGGAGACTGGCGTTCGGGGGCTTTTCCCACGATCCGCTCGAACCGACCGATGATGGAATAGAGGAACGGCACGAACAGGAGGGTGGTCATTGTGCCGACCGCGACGCCGCCGATGACGGAGCGGGCCAGGACCGCATTCTGCTCGCCGCCCGGCTCGCCGATCGCCATTGGGATCATCCCGACGATCATCGCGGCGGCCGTCATCAGAACCGGCCGCAACCGCGTGACGCCGGCCGAGAGAGCGGCGTCGAAGGCGCTCATGCCGGCCTCGCGCTGCTCGCGCGCGAAGGTGACGAGCAGGATCGAGTTCGCCGAGGCGACGCCGACCGCCATGATTGCGCCCATCAGCGAGGGCACGCTCAAGGTCGTGCCGGTGACGAACAGCATCAGCAGAATGCCGGCGCCGGCGCCAGGGAGCGCGAGGATCACGGCCAGCGGATCGAGAAAGCTCTGATAGTTTATGACCATCAGCATATAAACGAACACTGCCGCAAAGAGGAGGCCCAGCGCCAGATTGCCGAAGGCCGACTGCATGCTCTCGATCTGCCCGCGAATGACGATGTGATTGCCTGGCGTCAGCTGCGGTTCGACCTCAGCGACGACTTTGCGCAGATCCGCTGCGACGCCGCCGAGATCGCGATCCTGCACGCTGCCGTAGACGTCGTAAACGGCCTGAATGTTGGAGTGATTATAGACCGATTGAACGCCGATCCGTTTCGAGGTCGCGAGATTGCCGAGCAAAGTCGGAATCGGCGTGCCGTTGGGATCGACCCCTGCGGCGAGCGGCGTGTTGTCGAGCTGGTTCTTCGAAGCGATCCTATATTCAGGCGTTTGCACGGGCATGAAGTAAGGGATGCCGTTTTTCGGGTCGGTCCAGAAATTGGGCGAGACCTGCTCCGAGGAGCTGAGGCTGATGTTGAGGTTGTTGGCGACGTCCTGCATGTTCAGTCCAAGCTGCTGGGCGCGCGTGCGATCCACCGTATAATAGAGTTCAGGCGCATTCAGCTCCTGCTGGATGTGCGCGTCGACAAGGCCCGGAATCCTGCTCATTTTCTCTTGCAGCAGCGCTGCAAGCCTTTTGTTGTTTTCGCGATCGCGCCCTTGCAGCTGCACGTCGATCTGGGTCGGCACGCCAAAATTCAGCACCTGCGTGACGAGATCTGCGGGCTGGAAATAGAACAACACGTCGGGAAAAGCGGCGTTCAATTCGGCCCGCAGCTTTTTGATGATGTCGGCGGTGCGCTCATGACCTTCGGCGAGTTCGATCTGGATGACGCCATCATTGACCCCGATGGCGCTGCCATCCGTGAAGGCGAGGTTGTAGAGCCTTTGCGGCAGGCCGATGTTGTCGAGAACGAGCTTCAGCTCCTTGGGCTGGACAACCGTCCGGATCTTGTCCTCGACGTCTTGAAAGATCTGTTCGGTGCGCTCGACGCGGGTGCGCGCCGGCGCCCTGACATGGAGCTGGATCAGGCCGGCGTCGACGGCCGGAAAGAAATCCGAGCCGACGTTGAACGCCAGTGCGCCGGCGCCGATGATGACGGCGAGCGCGACCGCCGGCGTGAGGAATTTCCGCCGCAGGATGCCGGCGAGAAGCCAGGCGTAAAAGCCGCGGAAGCGATCGAGCCGCGCATTGAATCCATCATGGAAGCGCGCCAGCCAGTCGGTCGCCTCGCCGTGCCGCTCATGCTCCTTGCGGATCAAAAGCCCGATCATGATCGGCGTCAAGGTGCGCGAGATGCAATAGGACGCGATCATGGCGAACACCACGGCCATGGCGAGGGGCGTGAACAGATAGCGCGCGGCGCCCTGCAGGAAGAACACGGAGACGAAGACGCAGCATATGGCGAGCGTCGAGATCAGGGTCGGCACGGCGATGCCGGCGGCGCCCTCCAGCACGGCCTGATCGAAATCCACGCCCTCTTCGAGCAGCCGGTGGGTGTTCTCGATGGTGACCGTCGAATCGTCGACGAGAATGCCGACCGCCAGAGCGAGGCCGCCGAGAGTCATGGTGTTGATGGTCTGGCCAAGCGCGGAAAGCACCGCGATCGAGGTCAGGATCGAGAGCGGAATCGACACCATGACGACGATCGTCGAGCGCCAGGAGCCGAGGAAGATCAGGATCATCAAAGCGGTCAAAGCGGCCGCGATCGCCCCTTCGTGCAGCACGCTGTCGATGGCGTTCTGCACGAACACCGACTGATCGAACATCAGCTTGATGTCCATCCCAGGCGGGGCCGCCTTTTCGATCTCGGGCAGCGCCGCCTTGACGCGATTGACGACATCGAGCGTCGAAGCGTTGCCATTCTTGATGATGGTCAAAAGGACCGAGCGTTTGCCTTCGGCGCGCACGATGTTTTGCTGCACCGCCCAGCCGTCGCGCACATGCGCGACGTCGGACAGAAAGACGGTGGCGCCGCCGACTTTCTTGACCGGAATCCGGTTTAGCGCGTCGATCGAGGGCGCCGTGGCGTTGACCTTCACAATGAACTGCTGATCGCCGAGCTTCGCGTCGCCGGAAGGCAGCGTCAGGCTCTCTGCGTTGACGGCGCTGAGGACGTCGGAGGGCGTGATGCCGCGCGCCCGCAGCGCATCGGGATCGAGATCGACCATGATCTGCCGATACTTGCCGCCATAGGGCGTCGGCAGGGTGATGCCGGGAATGGGCGCCAGCGCCTGGCGCATCTGATAGATGCCGTAATCGTAGAGCTGCTGCTCGTTCAGCCGGTCAGAGCTCAAGCTCAACTGAAGCACGGGGACCGACGACGCGTTGAACTGGACGACGATCGGCGCCTGAATGCCTGGCGGCATCAGGGCGCGGATGGAGTTCGAGCCAGAAACGACCTGGGCGATGGCGAGGTCGATATTCACATTGGGCTGGAAATAGATCTTCTCGACCGCGATGCCGGACAGCGTCTGGCTTTCGATGTTGCGGACGTCGCTGACGCCCGAGCTGATCGAATATTCGCTGTAGGTGGTGACGCGCTGCTCCATCTCCTCAGGCGTCAGGCCGGTGTATTGCCAGATAACGGTCACGACCGGGATATTGATGTTGGGGAAAATATCCTTTGGCGTCGTAAAGATCGCCGTCCCGCCGAGGAACAGCATCATCAGGGCCAGCACGTAAAACGTGTGGCGATACCGCAACGCGAAACCGACTATGCCCATGATGAACTCCGGGATGCGGTCTTGACGTATTGTATCGTACAGTACATATCAAGGGCGTAATGAAAGTCTCACTTGTTTTTGAATGAAAACCGGCGTCTCCAATGTTGACTTCGTCGTAAGCGCCCCGCCGAGCAAACGCCTCGCGGCCCGGCGCGAAGCTTTTCTGTCGGCCGCGCGGGAGGTCTTCCAGCAGAAAGGCTTCGCCGAGGCGACGCTCGACGAAGTGATCGCGCGCTCGGGCGGATCGCGGCAGACGCTTTATGCTCTGTTTGGCGGCAAGCAGGGCCTGTTCGAGGCGCTCGTCACGGAGACCTGCTGGAGCATCTTTGGCGGCTTGACGCCCGAAACCCTGGCGTCTCAGGCGCCCGATCTCGTGCTGACCGAGGTCGGCGTCCGCTACCTCGAAATCGTCCTCTCTCCTCCGGTTTTGAGCCTGACGCGTCTCGTCGTCGCCGAGGCCTCGCGCATTCCCGAAATCGCCGAGACCTATTGGAGATTGGGTCCCGGCCGCAGCCGCGCGTTTCTGACCGCGTTTTTCGAGCGGCAGATCGAGCGCGGTGTCCTCGAAATGGCGGATAGCCGCAAAGGGGCGGACCACTTTCTCGAAATGCTGTCGGGAACGATCCGGTTCCAGTGTCTCACCGGCGTGCGCCAGCCGCCGGACGGCGCTGAAATCAAGGAAATCGTCGCGTCCGCCGTCGCGCAGTTCCTCAATGGTTGCGCCGTCGCGAAACCGGCCCCGCCGGCCGGCTCCGGCTGAATAGGGCGCGCGGCTTGTGGAGAGGCATGGCGGCGCGCTAAAAGCGAACCGAAGCTCCGCGGGACCTTAAGGCTCGCCCGCGGGCGAATCCCGGATGCGAAGGAATGCTAAATGTACGATAAAAAGGGCCTCACCCTCGCCGACGCCAAGGCGATCGCCGCGGCTGGCGAAGCGGAGGCGCTGAAGAACAACTGGCGCGTGACGATCTCCGTCCTCGACGACGGCGGCAACCTGCTCTATCTCCAGCGTCTCGACGATGCGCCGGTCGGCTCCGTCGCCGTGTCGCAGGAAAAGGCGCGCACCGCCTTCCTTTTCAAACGCACGACGAAGAGCCTCGAGGAGGCCGTCGTCGGCGGCCGGACGGTGATGCTGACGCTTCCCGGCGCGACGCCGATCGAAGGCGGGCTGCCCTTGCTGCACGAGGGGCGCGTCGTCGGCGCCATCGGGGTGTCCGGCGTGCAGTCGCCGCAAGATGCGCAAATCGCGCAGGCCGGCGTCGACGTGGCCGCAAAATTGTAATCGGCGGCGCCGGGCGAGGTTTTCGAGCCAAAGGAAACGCCGCAACGTGAAGTGACGCCGGCTTCGTCGTGGCGCGTAACGCCGGCGCCGCGCCCGCCACAGGAACAAGACACCCGTGCCGCCCTGGCCTGCGCTGATCGTCGACCATCCGCAAACCGCCGTTGCGATCGCGGCGCTTGTCATCGCGGCCATCTCCCTCTTCGTCCTCGCACTGCGGCGCGGCTCCATATGGCGGCTCGCCGGACGGATCGGCCTGCTCTTCGCCCTGAGCGCCGTGCTCCTCAGCCACGGAATCGAGCCCTACCGGCAGCGCCCGCCCGACGAGAATGTCGCGCGCCAGTTCGGGATTCTCCTCCTCGAAATCCTGTGGTGGGTGGGGCTCGCCCGGGTCCTCGTCAGCGTCGTCGACGCGTTCGTGATCTTCGAGCGTCGGCCAAATGAAAGCCGCCTGTTCCAGCAGCTGATCGCCGGCCTCATCTACCTTGGCGTCGCTCTCGCCATCATCAGCGAGGAGTTCAATGTCCCGATCGGCGCGCTGTTCGCGACCTCGGGCGCCGTCGCCATCATCGCCGGCCTCGCGCTGCAGAGCACGCTGGCGGACGTCTTCTCCGGCATCGCGATCAGTCTCGGACGATCCTACCGAATTGGCGACTGGATCATCATCGACGGCGGCGTCGAGGGACGCATCATGGAGACGAACTGGCAGGCGGTGCATCTTTTGACGGCAAGCCATGACGTCGCCATCATACCCAATAGCGTGCTGGCCAAAGCCAAGCTCGTCAACGTCACCGCCCCGGAAGAGTTGCAGGTGGCGACGACGCTCATTCGACTCGAGCCCTCGATGTCGCCCGGGAGTTTCGTCGACATGTCGCTGCAGGCGCTGGCGAGCTGCAATTGCATCCTTCACGAGCCGCCGCCGACGGTCGCCGTGAAGTCGCTCAGCGCATCGGCGATCGAATTGGCGCTGAGCTACCGGATCCCGAACAGATCGGTTGGGGATGATGCCCGCAACGAAGTCTTTGACCGCGTCTATCGCCATGCCGCCGCCGCCGGCCTGAAGTTTGCGCAAACGCCCGGCGTCGCCGGCCTGTTCGCGCCTTCGCGGGATGGCGCGGACGCAGCAGTCGTCAAGGCGCAAAGCGAGCCCGAGAGAATGCTCGAAAAGCTGTCGCTGTTCTCGTCGCTGGCCGAGGAGCACAAGACAGCCCTCGCCGGCGCGATGAGGCGCAAGGCGTTTGGGCCCGGCGAACTCGTGATCTCACGGGGCGAGGTGGCGCAGACCCTCGCGATCGTGCAGTCGGGCGCGCTCGCCCTTTATCAAATCAGGGACGGCCGCGAGCATGAACTTGTGCGGCTGGGTCCGGGCGATTATTTCGGCGAGGGCGGCTTGTTGCTCGGGGAGCCGCAGCATGGCTCCATCCGGGCGCTGACGCACGCGTCGATCTACGAGATCAGCGCCGACGAGCTGCGCCCGATCCTGCGGGAGCGGCCGAGCCTGTCGGATGCGCTGGGGCATGCGCTGTCGGAGCGCCGGGCGATGCTGGCGGCCGACGCGTCCGCGTCGAACCCCGCCGATCATTCCGCGAGGCGCCTGAGCGACCGCATCAGGCAAATGTTTCAGATCGACCCCTGATCCTCCAAGCTATTGGAATCGATCACGTTCATGATTTTGGATTGGTTCAATCCGAAATCATCGCGATCTCAGGCCGCGCGGCGGCGTCCGATCAATGGAGCGAGCCGTTTGATCAGCCCCCCTAGCGCGAGCCGTTCGATCAGGATTTGGCGAGCGGCTCCCTGAACCTGACGATCTGATGGTTCTTGTCGCCGTCGACGATTTCGACGTTGACAAGTCTTCCGGCCTCCTCATTGACATACACCTCGCGCGGCTTCTGGATGAGATGGTCGAGGCCCTTAAGGGCGATCTCGAAAATGTCGTCTTTTGGATCGTAGACGACGCC
>JBKQMI010000180.1:0-19452 GCA_052146775.1 Methylocella sp.
CCTACGCCCTGTGGCCGACCGGCTTCTTCCGCCTGTCGCTGCCGGACGAGGAGGACATGGAATGGTTCGAGGCGAACTATCCGGGTTGGGACGCGCATTACGGCAAGATCCTGCGCGAATGGAAGGCGCTGGGCTGCGAGGATCCGAGCAGCGGGTTCATCCCGGTCCAGTGGCTCGTCCAGCATGGCCATAAAGTCTATGTCGACCGCGTGTCGCAGGTGCCCTTCTGCCCGACCCTCTCCAAGTGCTCGGGTTCGCTCCGGGTGCATGAGTTCAACGGTCAGTGGCACTCGTTCAGCGACGATTGGGGCGAGCGCATGTGGCTGTCTGAGCCCGAGCGCTATGAGTGCCAGAGCGTGTTCGAGCAATATAGCGGGCGCGAACTTTCGGATGTGGTCGTCGAAGGCCATGGCGTCCGCGCGGATGGCAGGACCCTGATCGGTCAGCCTCACGTTCGAGGCGACAAGCTGTGGACCGTCGAAGATCTGAAGCGCGCCAATTGCGTGTTCGCGGATCCGCATGTTTGGTAGCCTGGAGGCGAATGGCGTCCACCTGACCTCCAGCCTGCCGTGAGCATCGTTTGATCGGGTCGACGGCGGCGGGACGTGAACAACTCACGGCCCGTCGCCTTGGTGGTTTGGACTTGCTGTAACGCGCGCGACCACTCCGCTTTTTTTTGATTTTTTGCGCGCTTGATCGGTCTCTATGCAACGAGATCAATGTGTTGGAAAATTTTCGGGAGGATGGCAATGTCGCAAGCGACGTTACTCCCTGAAGCCTAATGCACGGCGGCTGGTCCGCGCAAATCCAGAGAATAGGGCCCGCCGTCGCGCCGGCCACGCGGACAGCGTAGTGAATTAAGTCGGCGCCAGGAAATCCCGCCCCGATTCATCGAAGCATGATCCGGCCACAGCTTAACCTTTTGGGTCTGGTGTCGGGTGCGTCTGCGCCTTGACGTCGCTCTGGCGGCTTGATCACCGCGACGGGCGGTTTAGGTCGGCTCGCTGAATCAAAGATCCGGCGCGCGTCTATACATATTATTGATTTTATTGGTCGGAGTGAGAGGATTCGAACCTCCGACCCCCTCGTCCCGAACGAGGTGCGCTACCAGGCTGCGCTACACTCCGACATGGGCGGCGCGAGATGCCGACCGCCTCTGGTGACAGCCTTATAACGGGCTGCCTGATTGCGGGCAAGGGGCGGCGGACGCCTTAATTCCACTGTCCCCATGATCGCCGCGTCAGGGCAGGGACAGCGCGACGAAGCGCATTTCGCCCTGCGCATTGGCGATGAGCAGCAGAGCCGATTTCTTGCCCTCTTTTTTGAGGGCGACGATCTTGGCCGCGATGTCGGCTGGCTCTTTGACCGGCTCCTGATTGATCTCCATGATGATTTCACCCGGAAGGATGTGTTTCTCCGCGGCGCCGGAATCGGGATCGACATTGGTCACGACGACGCCGGAGGCGACCCCGGGCTTGATCGCATATTTTTGCCGCGCGCCGTCATCGAGGCTGGAGAACGCCATTCCCAGCGCCTTTACGACCGCCCCCGCGACCGGCGGCTTGTCCTCTTTGTCGGCCTTGGCCGTCTGCCCGGCCTTCTGCTTCTCGTTATCCTCAAGGCGTCCGAGCTTGATGGTCTTGGTGATCTCCTTGCCCTGCCGCAACAGCACGACCTCGACGTCCTTGCCGACCGGGGCGGAGGCGACGATCTTCGGCAGATCATGCGATTCCTTTATCTCGACGCCGTCGAATTTCAAGATGACGTCGCCGGCCTGCAGTCCCCCCGCCTTGGCCGGTCCGTTGTCGTCGGTGCCGGCGACAAGGGCGCCCCGCACAGAACCAAGATTGAGCGATTCCGCGATTGTGTCATCGACGTTCTGAATGCGGACGCCAAGCCAGCCGCGCCGCGTTTCGCCGAATTTCTGCAACTGCTCAATGACCGGCTCTACCGTCGCGGACGGCGTCGAGAAGCCGATGCCGATCGAGCCGCCGGAAGGAGAGAGGATCGCCGTATTGATGCCGATGACTTCGCCGTCCATATTGAACAGCGGTCCGCCGGAATTGCCTTTGTTGATCGCCGCGTCGGTCTGGAAATAATTATCGTAGGGGCCGGAATCGATGTTGCGGTTGCGCGCCGAGATGATCCCGGCGGTGACGGTGCCGCCGAGGCCGAACGGATTGCCGACCGCGACGACCCAGTCGCCGACGCGCATCTTGTCGCTGTCGCCGAACTTCGCGGCTTTCAGGGGCTTGTCCGGCTTGACGCGCAGCACCGCGACGTCGACTTTCGAATCCTTGCCGATCACCTGGGCTTTCAGCTTCTGGCCGTTGGTGAAGATGACCGTCACGTCATTGGCGTCGGCGATGACGTGATTGTTGGTGATGATGATGCCCGACGGATCGATGACGAAGCCGGAGCCGAGCGAGTTTGACCTGCGCTCACGCGGCGGTGGCGGGTTCTCCTGATCGGGTCCGCCCTTGCCCTGCTGGCGGCGGCGGAAAAACTCCTCGAACAGATCGTCGAACGGCGTGCCGGGCTCCAGTTGCGGCGCGTTGCCGGCGTGCTTCTCGTCCATCGTCTGCGTCGCGGAAATATTGACGACGGTATCGCTGACTTGGGCTGCGAGGTCCGCGAGAGAGTCAGGCCCCTTCGCGAAGGCCGCTTCGCTTCCCAGCAGCAGCGGCGCGAACCCGCCGCCGGCGCCAAGGGCGAGCGCGCCTGCGAGCGCCAGAGCCGGGCCGGCGTCGAACCGCGAGGCGAGGCGCGCGGTTGGCCTAAGAAACGCGGCGCCGCGGCGCATGGTCTGCAACAAACCCATAAAAGCACTCTCCTCCGATTGTTCGGGCGTGGCCGCGAGCGCATTGTTCGGCGTCAGGAAAAGGCGCGAACCAGCATCCGCCTCGTCCCAAACCGCGCAAGCTCCGCCGTCCGGCCGGGATTCTTTCGCAATTCTTTTCGGGCGCCATGGCGAGATTTTAGCCCGTCCGGCTTTCTGTTTGGGGCAATGGAGCGGAAACGGCGTCAGAAATCCAGCAAAACTTCGTGATCGCGCGAATCGGCGCGGGGCGCGGCGGCGACGCCCGGCCCCCACGGGCGTCGCGTTCCGGCGGCGGCGTGTGGAGGACGGGCCGGCCTCTCAAGTCAAGGTGTGTGTGGGCGCCGCCGGCAGCCCTGTCTTCTTGTCGATCGATTGAACCAGCCGGGCATGGTCGCGATCAGTCAGCGCGGCGTAGCTCATCGCGAAAGACGCCAGAGCCTCGTCGAGGATTTCGCATTTTCCCATATAGCCCGCGATAAGCGCGGGATCGCCCGTGCGGGCATGGGCCCGCGCCAGCGTGCGGCCGCAGAGATTGGCGTAGGCGTCGAGCGACCGGCTCTCGATGACCTCGCCGACGGAGCCAAGTCTGCGGTTCTTGAGCTGGCGGACATAGAACTGGCGCTGACTCGCCTTGTCCTCGGTCCAGCCGAGAAAAAGATCGCTCGCGGCCTGCAGCGCGCGCTGGCCCTCGACGACGCGGCGTCCGCCCTGCGCCGCAAGATCTTGCGGCGGCGCGACGATCTTTTCGAGCACGGAATGCAACGCCTGTTTGACCTGCAGGAACAAAGGCTCCTGATCCGCCGTCATGAAAAGGCCGATGGCGCAAAACGTGCCGACGCTGCCGACGCCCACCACTTTCATCGCGATGTCGGCCAGTCGATAGCGTTCGACGAGCGCGCGCCGATCGGGCAGCAGCGTCTGCTGATACTCAGCGAAGGCCGAATGGGCGTGAATCTTTTGATCCCGCATCTCATCGGTGAAATGATAGATCAGCGGCGGGTGATCCTGGATTTGCGCGACGCCGTCTTTCGTCGAGGCGAGGTGCGGGAAATTGTCGTCCGCGGCCAGATCCTTCTTCGATTTGATCAAAAGCGATAAAAGATCGTTGCGCAGCTTCGGGTCGTCGATGAGCCGGACTTCGCGCTCGATATCCATCCGCGCGTACCAGACTTCAAGAGGAGTCTCTTCGGCGAGTTCGCGCATGAATTCGCGATAGGCCCGGGCGACGTTGCGGGCCAGAGCCTTGGCCCGCTTGTCGGAAACGCCGGCATCGCGCGCAGCGACGGCGACGCTGGCGACGAGCCGTTTCAAATCCACGGTGAAGTCGACGCCCGGCAGGGTCTCGTCGAAATCATTGATGTCGAACAGCATGCGTCCTTCCGGCGTGTTGAAGGCGCCGAAATTCATCAAATGGCAATCGCCGCAAGCCTGCACGGGGATCCCGATTTTGGGCAACTCGGAGAGGTCATGCGCCATCACCGCGGCGGCGCCGCGCAGAAACGTAAAGGAGGACTGGGTCATGCGCTGGTAGCGGATCGGCAGCAGGTTCGGCAATCGCTGCGGATCCGATTCGGCGAGGATCGCGACGGGATCACGCTCCGACCCTGGCGGGCAATCCGCGTGGCTTTCACGTGAGGTTTGATCGCGTAAAGCCTTGCCGGCGCTGTAACGCGTGGCCCGCGGCGCCGAAATTCCAGTCTCGTCTTTCGATTGCGACATGAGAGTTCCGATCAAAAACAATGTTGCGATCCGCAACGGCGTGGATTGGTCATCAAACCGTCATAACTAGAGAGATTTACGCCGGGCATCCGAGCATAAAGCAGAACAGTTGCAATCGTGCGGCTGCAACGCGCCTTCTCCTGGCGGTCTACGATGGGCCCTTTTGGGCGGCGTCATCGCCGGATGGCGGGGTCTTTGCCGCCGCGGCCGGCGCCTCGCCTTTGGCCGAGCCGAAGAAACGGAAGAAATCCGATTTCGGGCTGACCACCATGCGGGTGTCGCCGGATTTGAATCCGGCCTCATAGGCCTGCATCGAGCGATAGAAGGCGAAGAAGTCGGCGTCCTTGCCGTAGGCCTCGGCGAAGATCCGGTTGCGCTCGGCGTCGCCCGCGCCGCGCGTCTGATCGGCCTGGCGCTGCGCATTGCCGAGCAGAACGACGACGTCGCGGTCGGCCTCGGCCCTTGTCGTTTGCGCGGTCTCCGAGCCTTTGGCGCGATGCTCCGCCGCCTCGCGCGCGCGCTCGCTTTGCATCCGGCTGAACACTTTTTCCGAAATTTGCGGAGGCAAATCGGCGTGGCGGATCCGTACATCGACGGCGTTGATGCCGAGGCGGCTGCCTTCCTCGTTCACCTGGTCGCGGATTTTGACCATGAGATCGGCGCGATTGTCGCGCACGATCTGGGTCTGGGTCGCATCGCCGAGCACGCGGCGCACCGCCGAGTTCAGGATGAAGCCGAGCTGGCTGTTGGCGCGTTCGGGCGAGCCGACCGTCTGATAGAATTTGAGCGGATCGACAATCTTGTAGCGCAGGAAGGAATCGACATCGAGCCGGCTGCTGTCGGCCCCGAGCACTTCCTGCTTTGGCGCCTCGACGACGAGAATGCGATTGTCAAGATAGACCACGTCCTCGATGAAGGGGATCTTGAAGTGAAGCCCGGGTTTCGTGATCAAGCCCCGCCCCGGCACCGGCTCGCCGAAGCGAAGCACAAGCGCCTGCTGGGTCTGCTGAACCGTGAACAGCGCGCCACTGACGACAATCAGAAGCGCGATGGTGCCGACGAAAAAAGCAACGACGCCGGCCCTCATTTGCGCAATCCGTCTGAGGTCTTCTGCTGCAAGGCGCCGAGCGGCAGATAAGGCACGACGCCCTGGCCTTCAGCGCTCTGATCGATGATCACCTTGTCGGCGCCGCCGTACACGCGCTCCATCGTTTCAAGATACATGCGCTCGCGCGTCACTTCCGGCGCCTTTTTATATTCGTCGTAGATCTTGTTGAATCGGGCGGCCTGACCTGTCGCCTCGGCGACGGTCTGCAGCCGGTAGCCCTCGGCCTCCTGAATCGTCGCGGCGGCCTTGCCGCGCGCCTCCGGCACCACGCGGTTGGCGTAGGCCTCCGCCTCGTTGCGCAACCGGTCCTGATCCTGCTGCGCTGCGATCACGTCCTTGAAGGCCGCGATGACCTGCTCAGGCGGGTCGACGGACTGCAGTTGCACCTGCAACACCAGAATGCCGGCCATGTAGCTGTTCAGCACCTTCTGCATGAGTTCCTGCACGTCCGACTCGATCTTCGGGCGATCGACGGTCAGAATTTGCAGGATCTTGCCGCGGCCGATGACCTCGCGCATCGCACTTTCGGCCACCGCCTTCACGGTTTCACGCTGATTGGAGATGTTGAAGGCGTAATCCTCCGGATGCACCGGATCGATCTGCCAGATGACGACGAATTTCACGTCGGCGATATTTTCGTCGCCGGTCAGCATGAGGCTTTCTTCCGGCAGATCGATCGAGATCTGCCCATTCTGCGTGCGCATGTCGGGGCGATAGGCGAAGCCTATGTTGATGACGTTGCGATCAGTGACGGCGAGCTTCTCAACGTCTCCGATGGGAGCGGGCAGATTGTAATTGAGGCCTGGTCCCGTCTTGCCGGTATAGCGGCCGAAGATTTTGTTCAAGCCGACTTCATTGGGCCCGACGGCGTAAAATCCCGAAAGGAGCCAGAAGGCGATTCCGATGAGCGCCAGGGCGAGGATGCCGCGCCCGCTCCCAAGTCCGCCGCCGCCCGGAATCCATTTGCGGATTCCGGCCTGCCAGCGCCGCAGAAGCTCTTCGAGATCCGGTTGCGGCGAACTTGGCTTTTGTCCCCAAGGGCCGCCGCCGGTGGGCTTCCAGGAGCCGCCACTTCCGCCTTCATTGATCCACGGCATGAAACCTCAATCTGAAAATAGGATGACCTACTCCAGCGCTCTTATAGGAGAACGACCGCGAGAGCACAAATGGGCGCCGTGCGGATCCGCCGCAATGTTCAAAGTCTGAGACGCCGCTGTGGGGGCCCAAATCGCGGCCTACTGACAAAACTTCGATTTGCCGTCGGCGCCTCGGCTTTCAAGATCGACGTGCCAGTGGCTGCTGTGAAAAGCGTCGGCGCCGGGGCCAAGCGCTGTGTGGAAATAGCCGCAGGCGGCGGCGCGGGCGGCGTGGTCGAACGCCCGCTCGGCGTCGTCGGCCATGGCGCCGACCAGATAGACGCGACCGTTGGCGAAGGCGATGCTGGCGATGTCGATCGCGAGACCCTTGGCGTGCTCGCTCAGTTTGCCGCCAGAGACGTGGTCGCGCGTTCGACAGTCGAACCCGGGACCCGTGCGGATCGAGGCGATCGAGGCGTCGAAGGAGCCTTTGGCAAGCGGCGCCAGAGCTTCCGCGATGAAACTTGCGAAAGTCGTCGCAGCGACGCAGTCGACCGTTGGGCGGTCCGGCAAATCGATGCGTCGGCCGCCCGGCGCCACCAGCGACTCGACGGTGACCGGCTGCGCGACGACGCAGCGCGGATCGGGCGGCGCCTCTATTTTCGCCGGCTTGAAAACCGCGCCTTTGGCGAGGAGCGATGCGAGGCAGTCTGGCTCTGCCGCGCCGGTCGCTTCAGGCGTTTGCGGCGACGGACTGATCTCGGCAGGGGAGGCCGGCGGCGATGGCCTTCTCGGCGGCAAAGGCGCTTCCGCGTGCTTTTGGGTTTGCTGTTTGGCGGCGAGGGCTTTTGCCGGCAAATCCGCAAAGGCGACGAGCGCGAGCGTAAGAAGGAAACATCGCGTCTTCGCGCTCGTGCAAATGGCGCGAAGGGCGCCTTGTCCGGGTTCGATTTCAAGCGGGATAGCGTTTCGGATGACGTCTCTCCGCGGCGGACTTCAATGCCGCCAAGGCGAAATGGTTCGTTGCGGGCTGGATCGACGGATTTCGTTACGGCGCGGATTTGAAGCGGCGAAGCTCGACGAACGTAAAAGCCGCTTCATCCGCCGGGATGGGCTTCGGCTCCACCCGCGCGGCTTCGATCCATTGCGCCGCGTCGAAGGGTGGGAAACGCACGTCGCCCGGCGGCGACAGATCGACCAGCGTCAGATACATGCGATCGACGCGGGGGAGCAGCGCGGCGTAGAGATCGCCGCCGCCCGCGAGAATGATTTCGGCCGCGCCCATCGCTTCCGCGCGCGCCCGCGCCAGAGCCAAGGCCGCGTCCAGATCGTAGGCGACGTGAACGACGCCGGGAAGCGCGGCGAAGCCGCGCTCGCGCGTCACGACGATCGTCTCGCGTCCGGGCAATGCGCGGCCGATCGACTGGAACGTCTTGCGGCCCATCAGCAAGGGCTTGCCGAGCGTTAGCGCGCGGAATCGCTTGAGATCGCTCGGCAGGCGCCAGGGCAGGCGCTCATCGGCCCCGATGACGCCGTTGCGCCCGATCGCCGCGACGATGGCGAGCGGCGCGCTCATGCTGGCGGCGGCGCGGTTTCGGCGAGTCGACGCAGCGCGTCATCCTCGACGCGGCAAATTCGCCATTGATCCATTAGCCGCGCGCCGAGCGCTTTGTAAAATCGGATGGAGGGTTCGTTCCAGTCGAGCACCGACCATTCGAACCGGCCGAGATTCTCCTCGACGCAGCGGTGTGCGACGCGCTTCAGCAGCGCCTTGCCGAACCCCTGTCCGCGGAAGGCGGGGCGGACGTAAAGATCCTCGAGCCATATGCCGCAGTGGCCGCGAAAGCTCGAAAATGTATAGAACCACAAGGCGAAGCCGACCGCTTCGCGCCCATCTTCGGCGATGTCGCAAAAAGCGCGCGGCGCCGCGCCGAACAGGGCGGCGGTTATGTCGTCTTGCGTCGCGCGGAGCTCGTGGGAGAGATGCTCGTAGTCCGCCAGTTCGGCGACGAAAGCGAGGATCAGCGTCGCGTCGGCGGGCTTTGCCGCGCGAACGCGCGGGGGCTTAATAATCATATCCATTGGTTCACACGCTCCGCCTTGGCCGCGCCGCCAGGAAAATCGAAAGGCCGGCGGCGACGATCAGGCCCGCGCCGATGATCGTGCGCAAGCCGGGAATCTCTGCGAAAATCACGAAGCCCGACAAAAGCGCCCAGAGCAGCGCCGTATAGCCAAAAGGCGCGATGATATTGGCGGGCGCCCGCGCGAAAGCGCGGATCATGCAGAAATGGCTGACCGCGCCAAGGGCGCCGAGAAGAATCATCAGCGCCAGATCGACGGGCCTTGGCGCGATGCCGGCAAAGGGCAGGAAAGCGGCGCAGAAAACAGCGCCGGCGAGGGGCGAATAAAACAGCGTGGTCAGCGCCGCGTCGCTGGTGTGCAGCTTGCGGGTCGCGATCTGGTAGAGCGCATTGCAAAGAGCGGCGAGAAGCGGCCAGGCCATTAGCGGCGAAACCTCGATTCCTCCCTGTCCGACGATGATCCAGACGCCGGCGAGGCCCGTGAAAACGCAGACCCATCCGCGAAGGCTCACTTTTTCGCGAAGGAGCAAGACCGAAAGGGCGGTGACGAGCACGGGAGCGACCCAGGCGACGGCGGAGAAATCGAGGAAGGGCATGAGGTTCAGGGCCATCAGGCCGAACAGCGTCGTGCCGAGAAGGAGGCTCGACCGAAGCATCTGCAGGACCGGCCGGCGCGAGCGCATGAGGCGCGGTTCGCGCCAGGCGAGGAATGCGCCGACCAGAACCAGATGAACGAAGAAGCGCGCAAAGGCGATTTCCGTCGGCGGCGCGGCGGCGAGCAAAATCCGCGCGATCGAATCCTGGCAGACGAAGAGGAGCGTCGCGGTCAGCATCCAGAGGATGCCAGTCCGGGTCGAGGCTCGCCCGACTGGAGAGTGAACAGCGTCAGGCGCTTTGCGTTCGGCCGTCTCCGAGCGGGTCATGGCGCCTTGCTCAAACTGATGCGGGGCGTTTCCTATAGCCCGCGCGAGCGCAAAGGCCCAGCGGAACCGAGCCGCGCCAGCTGTCCCGATGCTGTGGGGCTGGTCGTCTTCGCGTGGCGGTGCGGGCCGTATTGACGGTTTGACCGGCGCGATGTTTCATGCAGCTGCGAATTACGAATCCGCGCTTCTCCAGCCTCGCCGCGGGTGCGCTTTAAATCCAGGTAAACTCTGTTAAAATCCATTGCACATTGGGAGTCGGCGGTTGGCGGTCTTCGAGGCGCATGATTCGATGCAAGCGGCGGCGCCGACTTACATTCAGCCGAAATATCTGATTCTCCTCGTCGGCCTGGTTCTGTGGGTCGCGTTCCGGATCGCCTATCCGAATGTCTTGATCGGACCAGATGTCTATCATTTCAAGGATCCCGGCTGCAATCTCGCATTGGGTCATGGATTCACCAGCGCATCTTACGTCGGAACGGATAGTTTTCATCGGGAGCTTTGGCTCAGCCAGGGGCCGATTTTTCCGTTGCTCTTTGGCGGATTTGCAAGCCTGTTTGGCTGCGGCGTCGATTCAAACAACATGTTCGACCTGGCGATTTCCGCTTTGCTTTGCGCTGAAGTTTTGACTCTGCTGCCGAAAAGTATCGATATCCGGCTCCAGATCGCCTTTGCGGCAGTAGTGGCGCTTGTTTTGCCTACCGGCGGCTATGAATGGCCGGGGGATCGGCCCGACCATTTGGCGCTCGTGTTTCTGCTGGCGATGCCGATCATCTGTAATTGGCGCGGAATCAGTCCGGCATCATCTCTCTTTCTGTTTCTCATCGCCGGGCTGACATTTCTGATTTCGCCGTATTATGGATTGGTTGGCGGCGTGCTGGCCGTGGCGCTCGCTTATCATGGCTCAAAGCTGCCCCTCGGTCAGCTGGCTCCGCTGGTCGCGAAGGGCATCGCGGTCGCCGCGACGCCGCTATTGGCGACGATTGCGATCTACGCCTTGATCGACGCGACGAGCATCGCGCGATTCACCCGCCATGCCGAGATCATCTTTGACGACGCCAGTTTCGTCGCCAAACTCAAGCACGCGCTGCTCTCCTCCGGGGTGTCGTCCGTTTTGTGGGGGGTCAGGTGGCTGCTCGCCATCCCCTTCATCGCGTTCGTTCTGGCGTCCGTCGAACCGCGGAAGGATCGGCTGCGGCAAGTCTCCGTGCCTCTCGCGCTGGGCTTGCTTGTTCTCACCACCCCTTTGATTTTTCCGAGACAGGGCAATTATTTCGTGGCCATCGCGTTCGTCGCCGTAATGATCTCTTTCTGGTATTCATCGACCGAACGCGTTCAACCACAGCGTCGGGCCGCCATTGTCGTTTCGGGCGCGCTGATCCTGTTTGCGCCGCTCGCCCCTGGGTCGTTTTTTGTGCTGCTGCGACTCCTCGAAACCCGTTCGTCCTACTTCGAGGAGCGCGCGCAAATCAGCGCGAACGCCGCCGCGCTCAGGGCCGCCGCCGGCGACAAGGTGGTGCTTGTTCCCGCAAGCCATTATTTTCTCTTCAAGGAGCGCGTCGACAATCTATTCAACCCCGAATATCTTTTTCCGGGTTACAATCCTTCCGATATAGGAGCGACTGTCGCGTGCCGGACGACGAGGGACGGCGGCGATCCTTTTCCACCCGCTTTCGACGTGCGGCCATCGTCATCGATCATCGCGGCGCCCATCTCGCCCCCTTTGAGATTGCAATTGTTCGGCCGTCCGATCGCGCGGAAATATTGGGACTGGGGCTGCGACCTGATTCATTATTGAGGCGATCGAAAGCGCCTTCGGGCGAGGCGGACGTTTTTATGCCTGCGCCGCGTGATCGCGCCAGCGCCCGCGTAAAAGCGTCACACCGCGACGGGCGCTTTGATCGCGGGATGCGGGTCGTAATTCTCAAGCGAAATGTCTTCGAAACGGAAATCGAAAATCGATTTCACAGCCTCATTCAGCTTGAGCCGCGGCAGCGGGCGCGGTTCGCGGGAATGCTGCAGGCGCGCTTGCGCCAGATGGTTGAGGTAAAGATGGGCGTCGCCGAACGTATGCACGAAATCGCCGGGGGCGAGGCCGCAGACGTGGGCCGCCATCTCGGTCAAAAGAGCGTAGCTCGCGATATTGAAGGGCGCGCCGAGAAAAATGTCGCCGGAGCGCTGATAGAGCTGCAGATCGAGGCGGCGCACGCCCGCCGCGTCTTCGCGGACGTTGAACTGGAACAGGCAATGGCAGGGCGCGAGCGCCATGTCCGGTATGTCGGCGGGATTCCAGGCTGACACGACAAGACGGCGCGAGAATGGATTGCGCTTGATTTCATCGATCACATTGGAAATCTGGTCGATGGCGCGGCCGTTCGGCGCCGCCCAGGAGCGCCACTGGCGCCCATAAACCGGTCCGAGATCGCCCCTCGCGTCGGCCCATTCGTCCCATATGCCGACGCCGTTCTCTTTCAGATACGCGATATTGGTGTCGCCGCGCAAAAACCACAGCAATTCGTGCGCAATCGATTTCCAATGCAGCTTCTTCGTCGTGACCATCGGAAATCCCGCGCCGAGGTCGAAGCGCATCTGATGCCCGAAGATCGAAAGGGTGCCGGTGCCGGTGCGGTCCTCTTTCGGCTCGCCGTCACTGAGGATTTTCCCGAGCAGGTCGAGATAGGGGCGCATCTGTAATTCCTCGACTCGTCTCAAACCTTGCGCGACGGCGGTTGATGCTGCATTGCAATATATGCAGATTCGCGGGTTGAGAATCGGAAAAGCCGGCGCCAGGGTCAAGTCCTTGACGAACGCCGGCCGGGATAAGTAGGCCGGCCGACGGGGAATGATAAGGGAAAGTTGCGTAACGCGCCCTGAATCGCCGATCGGCCTTTGTAAAACTGATTTTCAAGCCTATATTACGTTCGCCGCGCTCTTGCGGCTACGGCGATAAACGGCGTCGAAATAAGCTCTTCGGACCCGGGGGCGGTACCCGGCGCCTCCACCAAAATCCGTCTGGCGGAATGAATTCCGGGCGGCGGATTTCGGCGGGGGCGAAATAGGTTCGACGGGGAGTGTAAAGGATAGTCTTTCGCTCGGCATGGTACCGCCGTTATCGGGCTAAACCTTATAGTTGCCAATGACAACTATGCTCCGGTGGCCGTTGCTGCGTAATGCGGCAATAGTACCGAAATCAAAGCCCTTGGGGGTAGCACTCTAAGGCGGGGTTCGGAGGCACCTGGCAACAGAAGCCTCCACTTTCGCTTCGATCCTGCAAATTCCTTTTGCCGCTTTGCCAATGGTCCGGTTTTTGTTTAACTCAATCGGCAAGTTTTTGTCCGTCTCGCTCGATTTGTCCCGAGGTCTTCATGGCTGTGGATCTGATGCGTTATGACCTTCTCGTCCAGGACGCCTTGCGCGGCGTCGTCCGCAAGGTGCTGGGCGACATGGCGCGCGACGGCCTCGTCGGCGAACATCATTTCTACATCACCTTTCGCACCCACGCTCGCGGCGTCCGGCTGTCATCCCGCATGCGCGAGCTTTATCCGGACGAAATGACGATCATCCTGCAGCACCAGTTCTGGGATTTGAGCGTCAGCGATCATGCGTTCGAAGTCGGGCTGTCGTTCAAGAACGTGCCCGAAATGCTGCTGATTCCTTTCGACGCCATCACCCGCTTCTCAGATCCCGCCGCCGGCTTCGACCTTGAGTTCAAGCTCGATGTCGAAACGGCGGAGGCCGGCGCCAATGACGCCGGTTCGCCGACGATTGCGGGGAGCGCCGATCTCTCATCGCGCCTCGCAGCGATCGACGCGGCGAAGCCGCACGGGGCAGGCGGAAAGGCGGTCGCCGACAGCGCCGCCCGCGACGGCGCCGAGGACCGCGTCAGCGACGACGCGAAGGACAAGATCGTCTCGATCGACGCCTTTCGCAAGAAAACCTGATGGGCGAGATCGTCAATCTGCGCCGCGCGCGCAAACAAAAAGCGCGCGCCGGGTCGGATGCGGAGGCCGCCACGAACAGGGCGAAATTCGGCGCCAGCCGCGCCGAGCGCGAGGCGGCGACCAGGCTGCGGAGTCTGGAGGCGACCCGCCTCGACGGTCACCGGCGCGCTGGCGTTGACGCCGCCGCAGATGACGACGCGGGATGACGGGAGCCCGCCCGCCGCGGGAGCGATCGTCAAGCACTCGCTCGCGATCGCCGGACATCGCACCAGCATCTCCCTCGAGCGCGCCTTCTGGGACCGTCTGAACGCGCTCGCCGCCGAGCGGGGCGCATCGCTCGCGGCGCTGGTCGCGGAGATCGACGCCGGACGCGGCGCGGCCAATCTTTCTTCCGCGATCCGCGTTTACGTCCTCCAGTCCGCGCTGGCTCGGGCTCCCGCCGAGCGTTAAGCCGCGCAATCCCGCAGCGGTGATGTTGGAAAACAGGCTCCCGCTTTCCGGTCCGGTCCTCTAATCGGCCGAATTTGGCGCCTTTTGCAAGGCCGAAGCCGAGGCCTTGCGCCGCTCCGTTTCCCGGCGCCGCTCCGACAGCAGGCGCTGATAGAAGAACGCCCGCTCATGGATGTCGAATTCATAGGATTCGATGCGCGCGCTTCCCCGCAAGATCGCGCGGGCGGCGAGCGCGTTTACGAGCGCGGCGGCGTCGATCCGCACTGACGGGTTGGAAAGAGATCCCTCAAAAAGCAGTGTGATCTCTGGCGTCGGCCCGCTGAAATCCTTCGGCAGCGGGCTCAAAGCGAGGCTCAGGCGTTGGTTGAGGATCGCACGGCGCAGATCGAACGATGCCGCGAGGATGGCGACCGGATTCGCCGATGCCGGCTCGGCGGCCGGCGACAGATGCAGCATCCCCGCGGCGATGGCGATATCGAACGCGGCGCTCTCGTTCCGGAAATCGGCGCGCTTGAGTTCGTTCGCGAGGGCGGCCGCGACGTCGTCGGCCCCGAGATTGCGGGCATCCTGATCGAATGCCGTGAAGACCCGCGCAAGCGCGGCGGGATCGGCGCGCGGGATCGTCAGATCGGAAACGAGAGCGCGGCCGGAGCCGGCGAGGCTGGCTATGACAGAGTCCGGGCTTTTGCCCGTCCCGGCGATGTCGAGGGCGCCGCTCATCCGGCCAAGCGCGGCGGGACCATTGAGCGCCATGTCGCCGAAGTCCAGATGACCTTCGATCGAAACGTCTCCAGCCGCGCGGCGCAGCTTGATCTCGCCGGCGAGCCTGCCGCCGCCCATGTCGAGGCTCAGATGCTGCAGATCCATAAGCCCCGGACCGGTCGTAAGGGTGGCGCGTGCGTCTTTTGCGGAGGCGCCGCGCGGAAACATCGGCGCGGGAAGCGCCATTTCCTTGATCGTCAGGGCGATGCTGGCGTTCGGAAGATCGAAGGCGGATGGGGCGAAGGCGAGACTCGACCAGAGCGAACCGGCTTTGACGGGCTCCGGCGGACCGAGCACCAGCTCGAACAGCGCGGGAGCGGGTAACTGATCGACGGCGATCGATCCCGTCAGCTTGTTTGGCGCCGGCTTTCCGAAGTCGAGCGCGCCCGAAAGGGTCGTCCCAGCGACATCGGCCCTGAGATTTGCAAGGCCGAAATCGGTTTTGGTCCAGCTGAGGTCGCCGCTAGCCGCCGTCGGCACTCTCCCGGCGAAATCAGGAAAGACAAGTCCCATTGTGCGCAGCATGGGTGCAGCATCCGGACTGGAAAAGCGAAAGGCGCCCTTCGCCGCGGGCTGCGTCAAATCCGTCACGACCTCGCCCTGAAACGTCAGGCTGGCCGGACCGAGAGCGGCCTTGATCGCCGTTTGCGCCGATCCTCCGAGCGGCCCGTGCGCCTCGATCTCGACTTGCGCAGGCCCCGTAGTCGCGGGAGTCGAAGCAAGTCCGAGGAGGCGCAGCAACGGCAGGCTGTCTTTGGCTTGCGCTCGCGCTGAAAACGTCACGCTCCCCGCTTGTTTCGAATCCTCTTTGACTGTCGCCTCGATGTTGGTCCCGCCGATGGCTCCCTGCGCGGCGAGCGCGGTGATGCCGAAGGCGGAGTCCTTTTCCGCCGCGTCCGCGCTGAGGCTGAGATCGATCGGCGTCAGCAAACCCGCGCGGGCATGCATGAAATCCGCCACTGGCTGCGGGGCGAGTCTGGCGAGGAGCGCGGCGAGCCCGCTCGCGTGGGGGCCAAGGATTTTCGCGTCGATATGGGCTTTTTGCTGGGAGAGAAGGCCACTCACGGCGATGACCGCGCCGTCCCGGCCCTCGAAGGTCAATTCGTTGAGTTCGATCTTTTCGCCCGTCTTGGCGAGATCGAGGTTAAGGCCGCCGATCGAGTCCGGCTCCCCGTTCCCCTGGCGGCTGGCTGGCCCGAGCGTCAGAGCGCTTGCGGCGAGCCGCAACGAGCCATCGCCGGCGCCAAAGGCGCGGGTGACGAGGCCGCGCGGGTCAAACCCTTGAACCCCGCTCAAATCGAGGGCGGAGGTTGTGAGATCGGCGTCGAGGCGCGCGGGCTGGCGTCCCGACGCCGCCCGATAGTCGAGCGTCCCGGACACATGGGCGTCGTCGATCTTGGCCACGAGGTCGCGGAGCTTGATCGCCGTTGGCGCGAGAGACGCCCGCGCCGAGAGATCGATCGCGCGAAAGAGCAGCCTCTGCGGCGTCCATTGCGGCGCGAGCGGCATGAGCCAATCCTTGAGCCAGCGCGCATCCTCGGCGCTCGCCTGCGCCTTGCCCTCGAAGCCGGGCTCTGTGCTCATCCGCAATTGCCCGTCGAGAAATAGGCGCGATCGGCCGGGTCCCCGCGCCTCGAAGCGCAACCACGCCGAAGGCGCGGCGCCTCCAGTCCCGGCATTTGCTTCGCGCGACGCCGCCAAAGCCGCTTGCCGCCGGCCGAAGACGAGATCGGTCGAAACATCGGTGAATGTGGCGCCGCCGAAGGTCACGGTTTTGGCGCCATATGTCAGCGTCAACGGCAGCGGCGGAAACGCCGGCGGGAGTATGAATCCGAAGCCCGCGCCACCTGCCGGATCGGCGCCGCGCCAGGCGTCGAGATCGATCGCGTCGGAGGCGAGCGTCGCGCTGGCTTTCGGCGCGCCGGAATAATCGAGCGCCGCCTCGCCCTTCGCGCTTAACTCATGGGCGTCTTCACCCACGCGCAGCTCGATCTGATCGAACGCGGCGCTCTCCGTGTCGAGCGTCAATTGGCCGGAGGCGCGCCAGAGCGGCTCCGCGGCGCTCTTGAATTTCGCGGCGCCGGTGAAGCGCTGCGCGCCCGGCCGCAGATCGACCAGCCCGTCGAGGTCGACGCCTGGATGCGACAAGGCCGCCTCAATGAAAAGCTTCAGGTTCAGTTCGCCTTTCTCCATCGGACCTGTCGCGAATCGGAACGGCGTTCGTGAGTCCGCTCGGCCGAGCGCGCCTCCGCCCTTGAAGGGTCCAAACAGCGACTCTGCCGCGGCTTCGAAGTCGATGCCCTCAAGATCGAGGCGGCGATTGTTTTTCGCATCGACGACGCTGAGCGCGCCGTTCGCGACGGTGATTCTTTCGAAGCGGAAGCGACCTGCAACGCTTGTTTCGGGTGGCGCTAAAGGCAGGGCGCCGTCAGGGGCAAGGTCGAGCGCGAGGCGCGGCGCCTCGAGCCTCGCCTCGACAATATCGATCTCGCCGCGCAACAAGGCCGCGGGCGCGAGCTCCAGCCGCAGCTTTTTGGCGGAGAGGGTGAAGGGCGCGGGCTTCTCGCCGATCTCGATATCGTCGACGACGAAATATGGGCTCGGCAATAATTTGAGGTCGATGGCCCCGTGGATTTCCGCCCGCGCGCCGAGCGTCTGCGTGAGGCGCGCTTCGATCCAGCCGCGCTCGGCGCTCCAGTCGACGAGATAGGGGCCGACCAGCGCGGCGGTCAGAACGACGATCAAGGCGATGGCGAGAATGGTCAGAGTGTCGCGCAATTTTGTCCATCTGTGCTGTGGCCGAACGCGAACTTATAGTTCAATTTGGTCGCGCGCGCTGACTCCGGGTTGCGCCCGGCGGCGGCGTGAGCTTCGCTTTGGCCGTTCGCGATACGGGAAAATCGTTGCGACATCGCGCCGGAAGCCCTCGATGCGCACGGAACGCAGGTCCTGGCCTCCAACTGAAGTTCGACAGAACGGCGCCGAGGCCCCACATTGAAGCCGCGGCGGGGGTCGATGCTGGAACGTGCGCCGAACGGGCGCATAATGGGTCGCCGCACATGATTCGGCGGCTTGCCCTTCAAAGCCGCAACAAGGAGCCGCTTCGATTTGACCGATCCTTTTTCTCTCGCCGGCCTCGATCCCCCGGCGCCGCAGCCGGGAGGCATCGCCGCGCGGGCGCGGGCGGCGGCGGGCGGCGGGCGCTACCTTGAGGGCCTGAACGCCGAGCAGCGCGCGGCGGTCGAGGTGCTCGACGGTCCGGTGCTCGTGCTGGCCGGCGCGGGCACGGGCAAAACGCGGGTCCTCACCACGCGAATCGCGCATATTATCGCCGAAGGGCGGGCGAAGCCCTATGAAATTCTCGCCGTGACCTTCACCAACAAGGCCGCGCGGGAAATGAAGGACCGCGTCGCCATGCTGGCTGGCCCGGTCGCCGAAGGCATGCCCTGGCTTGGCACCTTTCACGCGATTTCGACCAAGATCCTGCGCCGTCACGCGGAGCTTGTCGGCCTCAAATCCAGCTTCACCATTCTCGATACGGACGATCAGATCCGCCTTATGAAGCAGGTGCTTCAGGCCGAGAACGTCGATGACAAGCGCTGGCCGGCGCGCGCGCTGGCCTTCCAGATCGACGCCTGGAAGAATCGCGGCCTTGATCCAAAGCATGTCCCGGCGGGCGAGGCGGCCGCCTTCGCCAATGGCAAGGGCGCCGCGCTTTACGCGCTCTATCAGGAGCGGCTGAAAATCCTCAACGCCGCCGACTTCGGCGACCTGCTGCTCGAATGTCTTCGCCTGCTGCGCGACAACCCCGAGGTGCTGAAGCAGTATCAGGACCGGTTCCAATATATGCTCGTTGACGAATATCAGGACACCAACGCAATCCAGTATCTTTGGCTGCGGCTGCTCGCGCAGGGGCGCCAGAATGTCTGCTGCGTCGGCGACGACGATCAATCCATCTATGGCTGGCGCGGCGCCGAGGTCGACAATATCCTGCGCTTCGAGAAGGATTTTCCGGGCGCGCGCGTGATCCGCCTCGAACGCAACTATCGCTCGACGGGGCATATTCTCGCCGTCGCCGCGGGCCTCATCGCACATAATGAAGGGCGTCTCGGCAAGACCCTCTTCACCGACGATGAAGCCGGCTTGAAGCCGACCGTCACCGGGGTCTGGGATTCGGAGCAAGAGGCCCGCAGCGTCGGCGAGGAGATCGAGCAGCTCGTGCGCGCGGGCAGCGCCTATGATGAATTCGCGATCCTTGTCCGCGCCTCGTTTCAGATGCGCGAGTTCGAGGAGCGCTTCATCACCCTGGGGCTGCCTTACCGCGTCATCGGCGGCCCGCGCTTTTATGAGCGCGCCGAGATCCGCGACGCGCTCGCATATCTGCGCTGCGTCGCCCAGCCCGCCGACGATCTCGCCTTCGAGCGCATCTTCAACACGCCGCGGCGCGGACTTGGCGAGGCGACCTTGCAGCTTCTGCACGACCACGCGCGCCGCCAGCGCATTCCGTTGATGCAGGCGGCGCAATTCATGGTCGAGACCGATGAATTGAAGCCGAAGCAGCGGCAGGTGCTGCG
>JBKQMI010000181.1:0-16481 GCA_052146775.1 Methylocella sp.
GGCAGCGGCGTGAATTTATTGAAGAGCGGCGCGATCCACAACGGATAAACCACCGTGAGCGCGACCGTGAGCGCGACGGAGGCCGCCCAGCCGAGCAGCCACCAAAATCGCGGCATCGCGGAAAGCAGCCAGAACAGCCCGAAAAGCAGCGGCGCGCCGATGAGGAATTGCAGGGAAATGCCCTTGAGGCGATCCAGCGCGAACGACAAGGGGCCGGCGCGGTTGAATCCGAATTCCGCTTCGATCCCGAACGTCTTCGCGATCGAGAAAGGCAAATGGACCGCCGCGCCGATCGCGCCGACCGCCATCACCAGCGCGACGCTACGCAATAATCCCGGTGGAGCGATCGGGGCGAGCGCGGCGTAAAGCGGCGCCAGCAACACGGTCAGCCAGAGGACGCCGACGATCGTGTCGAAGACCGTCTCGGCGAGGCCGAACCGGATGTTTGCGAGCGTATAGTCGGCGGCGCGCTGATGGTCTTCGAGCATGACCGAATTGAGAAAATCGGCCGGCACGGCCGCGCGGTTGACGGCCACGGCGGCGGCCTGGCGGCGCTTCAGATAAAGATCGAACGCGCCTGAGGCGATAATCGCGGCGATGATGGCGGTGGCGATAAGATGCAAATTTCAGGTCCCGCTCGATTTGGCCCCGCTGCGCCGGACGCGCCGACCCGTCCGGCCGGCTCGCTCGCCGGGAGCCGCGCCGGCGGAAATGCGGCCCTGCCTCTATTCCCCGGCGCGATACGTCCGCGGGCGCGCCGGCGCCGCGCCTTTCGGGCGCAGCCGGACCACGACGTCGATCCTGCTGATCTCATAGCCTTCGGGCGGCGCTATGTCGCCGGTGAAAGCGGCGTTGTCGAGCGCGATATCGCAAACGGCGCCTGTGTCCTCGAAGTAGAAATGCGAATGGTCGCTGGTGTTCGTGTCGAAGACGGTCTTGCCGCACTCGATGGGGAGGCTGCGCACGAGTCCGACCTCGGCGAAAAGGTTCAGGACATTGTAGACGGTCGCGAGCGAGGCCGGCATACGGGCGGCCTCCGCCTCATGGGCGAGTTCATCGGCGGTCAGATGCCGGTCGCCCTGTCCAAACAGAAGCCGCGCAAGGCCAAGCCGTTGCCGCGTCGCGCGCAAGCCGAAGCGCTCAAGCAGAGCGCGCGATTTGAAGCGCGGCGGCGCTTCCGGGCTCCGGGGAGGATCGTTTTCGTTGAAACCGAACATGACGCGCCGCGCTTCCCACTCCACGTGAACATTTTCGTTCTGCGAGAAACCTATTGAAATCAATTTCCGGCCAGACACAATAAAAAAATAGGATGCTGGAATCTTTCTAATTGATTCCACCGCGTTCATTGATGGGCAAGGCCGACGAGAGGTTCCGGCCCTCGCCGTGGCGGCTAGCGTCTGCTTGTTAAGCTAGCGTAAGCGATTTCGAGGCCATCCTGGCTCATGGGGCGACCCTTGATTTTGAACAAAGCGGCGCGCGTCAGGACGGGTTTTTCGCATCCCCGACGAGCCTCGGCTTGTCGCTGTAGAGGTTCGGGAACAGACGCTTCAAATTCTCGACCTTCGGCAGGTCATTGTAGACAATATAGGGCTGGTCCGGATGAAGCGCCAGAAAGTCCTGGTGGTGGGCTTCGGCCGGATAGAAGCCTTTCAGCGGCCTGACCTCCGTCGCGATTGGCCGGCTGAACGCCCCGGAATGGTCGAGCTGCTCGATATAGGACTTCGCCAGCGCCATCTGGCTCTTGCTGGTCGTGAAGATGGCGGAGCGGTATTGCGTTCCGGTATCCGGACCCTGACGGTCACGCTGCGTCGGATCGTGCGCGACCGAAAAGAAGATGCGCAGCAGCTGACCGGCCGAAACCACGTGCGGATCATAGGTGATCTCGACTGATTCCGCGTGGCCGGTGCGCCCGGAGCTGACGGTTTCATATTGCGCCGCATCCGCCGCGCCGCCCGCATAGCCCGAAACGGCCGATTCCACGCCCTTCACATGCTGAAACACGCCCTGGACGCCCCAGAAGCAGCCGCCCGATACGACAAGGGTCTGCGTCCCGGTTTCGGCGGGATCTTGCGCCGGCGCGGGGACGAGCTTCGCGGATTCGGCGGCGACAGGGCCGCCAAAGCCCAAAGCCAGAGCGACGATGGCGCCCTGACAGCATTTTCGAGCGAAGTGGATGCCGGTTCGCGTGAAGAAAATGCAATAAAATAAAAAGTTAAAGCTGTTTTTCGATGCCGTGGGATCGGATACTTTAGCGATCTGGCGCAGGCGCGCCGCGCGGGCGAAGGTGGTCATGAGAGCTAATCCTTTTTTCAAGCGGGCGCGCCGCGCGGGACGAAATGCAGGGCGGCCGAATTCATGCAATAGCGCAGGCCGGTCGGCTTCGGGCCGTCGTCGAAGACATGGCCAAGATGCGCGTCGCAGCGCCGGCACGAAACGGCGGTGCGCGTAAAGCCGAAGCTGCGGTCGACGCTCTCGACGACATTGGTTTTGGCGATCGGCTGCCAGAAGCTCGGCCAGCCCGTGCCGGACTCGAATTTCGTTTGCGAGTCGAACAAAGCGGCATCGCAGCAGACGCAGCGATAAAGGCCGCTCGCATGCTGGCTCCAATAGGCGCCGGTGAAGGCGCGCTCGGTGCCGGCTTTGCGGGTGACCTCGAAGGCTTCCGGCGACAGTTGCGCGCGCCACTCAGCCTCGCTCTTGACGATCTTCGGCACAAGCTTCGCGCCAAGGCTTTCGCCGGACGGGCTGAACTCCTCAATGAGCACATCCCCGGCCGGAGCGGCGCGGGCGCGGGGGGCGACCAATGCGGCAAGGCCAAGCGCCGCGGCCGAGCCAAGCGCCGTGGCCGAAGCGACGAAGCGCCGCCGCCCCGCGTCGAATTTCTCCGCGTCGGATCGTGGATCGAATCCCGTCGAAAGGACCGTTTCCTCGCCGGCCTGCTTGCCGGCGGCATCAGGGAAATCGCGCCGGCGCATTGGCGAGGAGGCGCAAAAAACGAAGTGAGGCAGGGTTGGGACGCGCATGACCGCATATTTCCAAGGAGGGATCTCCTGTGCGGTTAATCGCGACGCGGCCTCGCGGCGTTACGTCCTCACGGGATTTTGAACGCCGAATCTTGAATGTGGTGCGCTGGGCGCTCGGGTTTCCTCGTTCGGGAAATCGGGCGGACCTTGAGACCCGGCTCCTGTTCAATCAGCGGCGGCGCACTCCGTCGCCTCGCGCGCATCCGCGCACGCGGCTCGTTTTGGTCCCTGCGGGAGGCGGCCGGCAACGGCGCCCGCCACCCAAGGGTCAGCCAGCCTTTCAAAAGGCCGGCCGGCTCCGCGCAGGATTACTGCTTCGTCGCCGAGGTGAACGCGTGTTGCGCGGACTCGCCGAGTTCTTTCGCCTGCGACTGGAGCGCGGCGAGTTGATTCTTCGCGTACTCTCCCTGCAGCGCGAGAACCTCCTGGAGGTCCTTGGCGTGAAGCAGCTTCTGGGCGAGATCGAAAGCCGCGTTGACGTTGCTTTCCGCGAAGGAAATCGCCTTGGTCACCGCTTCCTTGGCGCCGGTCGGGAGCGCTTCGGCAGATCCTGTCGCTTTCTGGGCCGCGCCGATAATGCCGAGGAAAGCCTCGCGGGCCCGCTCGAAGTTCTTTTCGGCGAGGTCGCGAATCTGGGGTGGAAGCTGAGTCGGAATTTGCTGTGGAATGTCGATCACGATGAAATCTCCTGCAGCTGAGCGTTTCGTCAGTCCCGGCGGGGCGAGCGAAAGGCGGTTGGAGTGCAAAGCGTTTGGGACTTCCGGGCTCGTCAGCGCGAAAAAAGCCGCGAGCCGGAAGAGGTCGATTGACGGCCGGCCGCGCTTAACCGCTCCGATCAACCGATTTAGGATCTCCAACGCGAGGCATTCTATATTCACAGAAAAAGCCGCGCGGCGCCACTCGTTTTAGGGCCTTGCCGCGCTTCGAAGCTCCGCCGGAAGGCGATTCTTATTCAATGTGACGTTTTCTTTTCAGCAAAACGATGGTTCACTCATGAAAGCGGCTTGTAAAGGAGCCGATATTGCCTGCCGTGCCGACGTATTTGTTTCTCATCAATGGCGGCGCGCGGGCCCTATTTACCTTGGGTCTGGCAGCCGGGGTCTTTGCGAGGTCTTTGCTCCCGAGCGCGCGGAAGCATCTCGCTTTCAGCCGCCGGCCGCGCTACGCCATCGAAGATCTATCGCGAACATCCATTGCAATGGTCAATCTTTAGGGAAAGGAACGGCTCATGCTCTTCGTCCTCTCGGTGCTGAAGGGGTTCACTGTGGCGGCCAGCGACGCCAAGATCGGAACCGTCAACGACTTCCTCTTCGACGATCAAAGCTGGAAGGTGAGGTGGCTCGTCGTCGATACCGGAGCGTGGCTGCCCGGACGCAAGGTTCTCGTGCACGCCTCGGCGATCGGCGATCCCGACCCCGTGCGGAAGGAATTGCCTGTCAAATTGACCAAGGCGCAGGTCGAGGACGGTCCCGACCTCTTCGAGCACCAGCCCGTCTCGCGCCAGATGGAGGCGCATCTTTACGATTATTATGGCTGGGATCCGTCATGGGGCGCCGGCGCTTTGGGCGGTTTCGGCGCGATCGCCTCACCCCTGTCGTTGCCGCCGCTGGTCGGCGACGGGACGGGGCCTGCGGCGGCCGGCGCCGGGACCCCGGACGATCAGAACGAGAGCGACCCCCATTTGCGCAGCGCCGAAGAGCTGGAGGGGTATCATATTCAGGCCAGCGACGGCGAGATCGGGCATCTCGAAAGCCTCGTCGCGGATCACGTCAACTGGGATATCCGCTATCTCGGCGTCGACACCAGCAACTGGTGGGGCGGACAGCACGTCCTCATCGCGCCCTTCGCCGTGAAGGAGATCGACTGGGCGGACCGCCACATCCAGCTCGACATTACGCGGGAGCAGGTCAAGACCAGCCCGCCATGCGACTCGATCGACATGGTGGACGAGGCCTATGAGCGCATGCTGCACGGCCACTATGGCTGGCCAGGTTACTGGTATTATCCGAAGTAGTGCGCGCAGCAAAGTTTCGGCCTCTACGTTCCGCCTCTACGTAAAGGCGACCGCCGGCGCCGCCGGGCTTTTCCGCGCGTGCGATAAGCGCGCGCGAATACAACCGCCCCGTGAAACATCGGCGGGTCCCTTTCCCATTTTTAGTCTGTTAATTCGGCGTTTATTTTGCGGCGCCAAAGAATTCGTTGCGTAAATGTCGCACCCGACAATACTTTGACTTCAAGGCGTGAGATCGCATTGACAGAATCCAGCTCTAAATGTACCTCTGACTGTATAGGGTTTATACGCACGGAGTGCGATTTTCGAACAGAAACAAAAGTCGCCGGCCTGCAAAAGTCGGTAAAAAAAGCATCTGGCGCAGGCAAATCTCCCAAAAAACAAGAATAGGCGGCTTTTGAGACTGAACAGGCAAAACTGGAACGGATGGGGAGAGTAATGATACAGCGCACAGGAAAGACCAGCGGCCGCCGGCGCGGCGCTTTTATGGCGCCGGCCGGAGCCGTCGCCCTGCTCATGGTCGGCTCGGTCGCGGCCCGCGCCGATGTGACAGACGAACTGCTCGACCAACTCAAGGCCAAAGGCGTCCTGACCAAAGCCGAATACGCCAAGCTGAAGGCCCGCCATCAGGCGGAAGTCGCGGCGAAGCCTGCCGCCGCCCCGCACGGCGCCGTCAGCGCCGATCGCTATGTGACCGCCCTCGACAAGGGCATCGGCGTACGCATCCCCGGCAAGACCACCGTCACCAAAGACAATGGCGTCGTCACCGTCGGCGACGTCGACGTCAAGCTGACCGGCGCGCTGGTCTTCTTCGGCGCCGAAGAGTTCAAGAGCAACTTCACCGGGTCCGCGAATTATCTCGGGCAATATGGGGTTCCGAACCCCCTCCTTGGCAACCCCTACGCCTCCTATAGCTATCCGAACAGCGCCGCCTACGGCCCCTTCGCCGGACACTACGGCATCCTCGGCGGCTTCTATAACGGCGGCTACAACAACTCGAACGCCATCCGTTCCGGTCTGCTTCCGAGCAACCTTGTCCTCAGCCTCGCGACCAACCAGCTCGGCTATGACATCGGCTTCACGGCTGGCGCGTATTTCGGCGGCAACGACGTGTTCCCCAATGCGGCGAACGCCAACGGCCCCGGTTCGCCGCAGGGCCTCAGCACCCCCGGCATCGACCTTCGTCAGGTTTTCGGCACGATCGGCACGCCTGAATGGGGCACTGTCAAGATTGGCCGCGACCTTGGCCTCTTCGGCGGCGAGGCGATCCTGAATGACTTCACCCTGTTCGGCGTCGGCACGCCCGCCGGCAATGCCGCGCCCGGCAACACCAGCCTTGGCCGCATCGGACTTGGCTATGTCTATGCCGACTGGATCCCGCAGATCGCCTATTCGACCCCGACCTGGAACGGCTTCACGGCGACGCTCGCCATGATGACGCCGCTTAACGCCATCGACACCACCACTGCACCGGGCAACGGTTATTTCGGCAGCGCCGCTGCCGGCACCTTTGGCGGTTTCGCCATCCCCGGCCTGCCAGCCGTGGGACCGATCTACTCGCCCTACGCCGGCGCGACTTCGGGAACGCTGACCGGGCATGATCAGCCGCAGTTCCAGGGCAAGCTGAAATATGTCGGCCAGTTCGCGCCCGACACGAAAGTCACCGCCTGGGTCGACGGCATCACCCAGCTCCAGCGCGCCGCTTATGGCGACGCCGTCGTCGCCAGCTACACGCCCTTCACGGGCTACAACCTGGCGACGCCCGGGTTCAACGTCAGATCGTCCGGCGTCGATGGCGGCGTGCGGCTCGATTGGGGCGGCTTCAGCGCGGTTGGCTACGGCTACTGGGGCACTGCGCTCGGCACCACCGGGCTCTTCTATTCCGCCGTCAGCCCGAACGGTCAGGCCCGCATCTCCGACGGCTGGTATGCCGAAGCGGAGTACACCTTGTGGGATCGCTGGACCCTTGGCGGCAGCTACGGACAGAGCTTCCTCCAGGCCAACAGCTTCGACTGGACGCAGGCCTATTCGCCTTACCTCCTGAAGTCGAATTCGTCCGCGATCGGGTTCACTCGCTTCAAGCTGACCGATTGGGTGGCTTTCCAGGCCGAGTTCATCAACACGAAGTCGATCAACCAGTCCGGCGGCGCCGCGACGACCAACGCCTTCGTCGCCGGTACGACCTTCTTCTTCTAGGCGAGCCGCCTCGGAGCAGGCTAAATCTAACGGCGCCGCCCCATCTTCGACGCGGGCGGCGTCTTTCGTTTGATGGGATCGTCCGCCGCCGGGGGCGCCCTCGTGGTTCGAGACGATCGCTTCGCGATCTCTCTCCAGTCGCGCGGCTGAGCCGCGAACTCAACCTCCCTCATCCTGAGGAGCAGGCGAAGCCTGCGTCTCGAAGGACGAGGGGGCGCTCTTTCTCGTTTCGCGCTTCGCTTTCCTCTTGGCGCGCGACCAGCCCTTGATGCGGCGTTCGGCTGCGACGGCTTCGTCGGTGCGCGGATAATATTCGCTGAAAACAAGTTCGACCGGCAGGCGGTTGCCATGTAACAGCCCTTGACGAGCTTTTGCGCATGCTCGCTCACGCGCTCGTCGACCGGGCGCCGGGTCAGGCCAGTACAATAGCTGCCGTCGGTGCAACGCAGGATGTAGATGGAGGCGCCCCGCATCGGAAACCCTCGTCCCCTCATCCTGAGTTCATCGAAGGACGAGACGCGCCATTTCTGCGCTCCTCGGGATGAGGGTTTCCGGGTTTGCAGGCAACGTCTCACGATGAGGCCGTGAGACTGCCTCCGCTCAGAAGAAACCGAGCGGCTTGTCGCTGTAGCTGACCAGCATATTCTTGGTCTGCTGATAGTGGTCGAGCATCATCTTATGATTCTCGCGGCCGATGCCGGATTTCTTGTAGCCGCCGAACGCCGCATGGGCCGGATAGAGGTGGTAGCAATTGGTCCATACGCGTCCGGCCTTGATGGCGCGGCCGAAGCGGTAGGCGCGCGTGCCGTTGCGGGTCCAGACGCCCGAGCCGAGGCCGTACAGCGTGTCGTTGGCGATCTCCAGAGCCTGCGCGTCGTCCTTGAAGGTCGTCACGGACAGCACCGGGCCGAAGATTTCCTCCTGGAACACGCGCATCTTGTTGTGGCCTTCGAGGACCGTCGGCTGCACATAGAAGCCGTTGGCGAGATCGGGTCCGAGATCGGGACGCCCGCCGCCGGTCAGCACCTTCGCGCCTTCCTGACGGCCGATGTCGAGATAGGACAGGATCTTCTCCATCTGGTCGTTCGAGGCCTGCGCGCCAATCATCGTCGAAGGATCGAGCGGATTGCCCTGCTTGATCGCCTTCACCCGCTTGATGGCGCGCTCCATGAAGCGGTCGTAGATGCTCTCCTGCACCAGCGCGCGGGACGGACAGGTGCACACCTCGCCCTGGTTCAGCGCGAACATGGCGAAGCCTTCGAGCGCCTTGTCGAAGAAATCATCGTCCTCGGCGGCGACGTCGGCGAAGAAGATGTTCGGCGATTTGCCGCCGAGCTCCAGCGTCACCGGAATGATGTTCTCCGAGGCGTATTGCATGATGAGGCGCCCCGTCGTCGTCTCGCCGGTGAAGGCGACCTTGGCGATGCGCGGGCTCTGCGCCAAGGGCTTGCCGCATTCGACGCCAAAGCCGTTGACGACGTTGACGACGCCGGGCGGCAGCAGGTCGCCGATGACGTCCATCATGACCATGATGCTCATCGGGGTCTGTTCGGCCGGCTTCAGGACGACGCAATTGCCCGCGGCGAGCGCCGGCGCCAGTTTCCACACCGCCATCAGCAGCGGGAAATTCCACGGGATGATCTGCGCGACGACGCCGAGCGGCTCATGGAAGTGATAGGCGACGGTGTCGTGGTCGATCTCGCTGATGCCGCCCTCCTCGGCGCGCAGGCAGCCGGCGAAATAGCGGAAATGATCGACGGCGAGCGGCAGGTCGGCGGCCTTGGTCTCGCGGATCGGCTTGCCATTGTCGATCGTCTCGACCATCGCCAGCACGTCGAGCTTCTGCTCGATCCGGTCGGCGATGCGCAGAAGGACCAGCGAACGCTCGGCCGGCGACGCATTGCCCCAGGCGTCTTTCGCCGCATGGGCGGCGTCCAGCGCCAGTTCGACGTCCTCGGCCGTCGAGCGCGCAATCGTGCAGACCACATTGCCGTCGATCGGCGAGATATTCTGAAACGTCTGGCCTTTAACCGGAGGGACCCACTTCCCGCCGATGAAATTGTCGTAATGCGGCCGTATTGCGATTTCGCGTCCAAGGTCGGCAAGTAGCTTCTCAACCATATCGTCCTCCTTTGGCGGCTAATTTTTCTTCGCCCGGCTTCATCGCATATTTCGCCAGCCGAGGAAAAAGTTTTCCGCGCTCGTAAATTCAACTTAAACCCTTGGCGGATCACGGCGAACATGACGCCGTCAGGCGCTTTGGCGCGCTCTGGAACGAATGGCGCGCGGCTTCGTTCCTATTGGTTTCGCCGCGCAACGGATTTGATCTCGCGCAGGCGCGCGCCGGACGCGAGGCGCTGCGCTTAGGCGGGTCCGGGAATCTCTATCAATGCAACGCGGCGGCGGGTACGTATATACGTTGGATGGATGTACAAGCGGCCGCCCAGGCCTCGTAGGCGAAGCGCCAAAGGTCCATTTTCCCGGAAGACGGCGATGAGCATATTTCGCGAAGGGAATAGTTCGATGGAGATTCCAATGAAACCGATCGCATTTGTCCTCGCGGCTGCTGTCTCGGCGGCGGCGCTCGCGGCGCCCGTGGCGGCTTTCGCCCAGACGCAGCGCTACCCGGCGCCGGCCCCCGGCTACGATCCCTATGATCCCTGTGAGTCGGGCTATTCCGTGCAGTCGCAGGATCGGGCTGCCTATAATTGCTCGGGCACGCGCGGGCGAATTGGTCTTGGCGCGAGTCCGTTCCATCCCGAAGGGCCGGGCAACGTCTCGATTACGAGATAATCCGCTGCGCGCGAGAGGCTCGCTTGAAGACGGGTCTATTCGCAGATCAAGACGGGATCCGGCGTTTCGGATGTGTTGAGATGCCGGGTCGGCGCGGGCGTTTGCGAAAGGGGCGGCGGGCGGGTCGGCGCGGATCGCCCGCGACCGAATTGGCGCTGCCCGATTGACGCCCCCGAGGCCGGCTATTCCGCGGCCTCGGCCCTGGCGAAAGCCTCCGCCGTGCGCGATTGCTCGTCTTTCGCCCACTCCCGCACCGCGCTCTCGTCGAGACCGAGTTCGCGCAGCACCGCGGCCGCGATGTCGAGGCCCGGCGGAACGCCGCCGTCGACGATCCCCGTGACGCCCGCCGCCGTGAAGGCGTCGCGCTCGTCCGCGCCGCCGACCACGGCGAACCGCTTGAGGTGGGGATAGGCGCGCGAGGCGATGGGAGTCAGCTCGCGCGACACCACAATGTCCGGCGCCGTGATGATCGCGATCTTGCGATCGTGCATGGCGAGCGGCTCCCAAATGCGGGGGTCGGCGGCGTCGCCGAAGACGACTTTGTAGCCGTCGGCGTTGGCCTCCGCGAAAGCTTTCTGATTCTTTTCGATCGCCGCGTAGTCGATGTCGAATTCGGTCAGGGCGTCGGCGATGGTGCGTCCGACCGGCCCCATGCCGATGATCAGCACCGGGGCGGCGAGTTCGCGGGCGATCAGTTCGCGCTCGTCCTTCGCCTTGCGCCGCGCGCGCATCTTGCCCGCGATTTTGCGGCCCGCCTTGGCGAGGGTCGGCGTCAGAGCAAGACTCAGCGCGACGGCGGAGATGACGATCGAGGCGGCCGTGTCGCCAACCAAGCGGCGCATCGCCGGCAGGCTGAGGATCACGAAAGCGAACTCCGAACCCTGCGCCAGAAGGAAGCCGAGCTGCATCGATCCGGGGACCGACCATTGGAAGATCAGGCTCGAGGCGGCGTTGGTCGCGATCTTGACGGCGATAAGCAGGATCGTGACGGCGATCATCGCCGCCCAATGCTGGCCGAGCGAGGCGAGATCGAGCGAGAGGCCGACCGAAATGAAGAAGAAACTGAGCAGCAGGTTCCGGAACGGTTTGGTTTCGGCCTGGATGATCGGCCGGTACGGCGTCTCGGCGATGATCATGCCGCCAAGAAATCCCCCGAGCGTCAGCGACAGCCCGATCTCGCCCGTCGCCCAACTCGCGGCGAGCACGACGAGGAGGGCGCTCGCGGTGAACACCTCGGCGTTGTCGGTGCGGGCGATCAGGTCGAACAGCGGCCGCACGACAAGGCGCGCCAGCACGAAGGCGACGCCGAAGGCCGCCGCGGCCCTGACGACGGCCATGGCGAGCAGCGGCGCCATCGCGCCGCCGTCGCCGTTCAGCGCGTTGACGATGATGAGGAGAAAGATCGCGGCGACGTCCTGAAAGATCAAAATGGCGGTCGCCGTCATGCCGACCGGGCAATTTTGCTGGCGCCGCTCGGCGAGCAGGCCGGCGACGACAGCCGTCGAGGAGAGCGCCAGCGTCGCGCCGAGCAGGAACGCCGGCAGCGGCGCGAGGCCGATGAGCAGCGCGAGGGCGCCAAGGCCGAGGGCGCCGAGGATGACCTGCACGGGTCCGAAGCCGAAAATGTCGCGCGCCTGATCGTGAATGTTATTCAGCGAAAAATGCAGCCCAATTTCGAACAGCAGAAAGACGACGCCAAGCTCCGCCAGAAGGGCGACCGTCGAACTCGACTGGAACAGCTCGACGCCGCTCGCCCTGAGGACGATGCCGAGCGCCAGATAGCCGACGATCGGACTGAGCCGCAGCGCCCGGCACGCGATCGCCGCGACGACGCCGAAAAGCAGCAGCAGGACAACCGGCTCCAGCGAGTCGAGAATGGCGTCGGCGTGGGTCATGACGATAGGCCTCGCCTCATTTTGATTTGCGAAACATCGCCGGCGCCGAGGCGACGCCTTCTCCGCCGGCCGGATTGGGCTGCCGAACGCCGCCGGCTCGCGCGCCGCCCTTGGATGATAGGGCGCCGTCGCCGAAAGATCCGCGCAAAATTTCGAGAGAGGCAAGCTTCGTCGAGGCCGCGCCTGTCAGGCCGCGGCTCCACGCGCCGCCGCGCCATCCGCGCTTTCGTAAAGCGGCAAATCGATCAGGAATCGCGCGCCGGGCGGCTCGGTCTCGGCGCCGGGTGCTTCCGGCCGCGCGGTCGCCAGCGTCAGGGAGCCGCCGTGCGCGCGAACGAGATCGGCCGCGATGACGAGGCCAAGCCCGGTGCCCCCGGCGCGATCCGAGGTGAAAAACGCCGAGAACAGCTTGGGCCGCGCCGCCTGCGGAACCCCGGGTCCGGTGTCCGCCACCTCGATCACCATTCGCGCGGAGGGCGAGGCTTTGTCGGCCGGAAGGGCGCCGGTCCGCACCGCCTTGCCTTGGGCGACATCCTCCCGCCGCGCACTGACGCGAACCTGCGCCGACCAGCCCGGCGCGGGGCCGGCGCTCAGCAGCGCTTCCGCTCCGTTGCGGATGAGATTGACGAGGACGCGGAACATCTGCTCGGCGTCCGCGACGATTTCGACGTCCGCCGGCACGTCGTTGACGATTTCGACAGCGCCGCCAGGTTGCAGCGCGATGCTTTCGGCCGCCTCCTCGACGAGCGGGCGCAAGGCGAACCGGCGCAGGCGCGGCGGCTCGTCGATGGCGCGGCCATAGGTCATGGTCGCCTGACAGAAGCGGATGGCGCGGTCGAGCGTCGCGACGAGCTTTGGCGCCAGCCTCTGGGCGAGCGGATCGGTGACGTTGGCGAGACGATCGGAGAGAAGCTGCGCGGACGCCAGCATGTTGCGCATGTCGTGATTGATCTTGGCCACCGCGAGACCGAGCGCCGCCAGATGCTTCTTCTGATTGAGCTCGCGGACCAGCGACTCCTGCATGATGGCGAGGGCGGCCTCGGCCTGGCCGATCTCGTGGTTGCGGCCAGACGGCGCGATGACGCGCGCGGCGTTTTCGGGGTCCGCCCCGAATTGCGTGATATTGGTCGTAAGGCGGCGCACCGGCCGCAGCACCATGATGTTGAAGGCGACGGTGGCGAGGGTGGCGACGATCGCCGACATGACCAGCGTCATGACCAGAAGACGCTTTGAATAGTCCTCCATGCCCTGTCTTAGAGGCCCCTCGTCCATCGTGATGGCGACGGATTCGCCGCCCATCGGCGCGGCGCCGAGGATGGTGATGACGCGCCCCCGCGGCGCCAGCATGGTCTCGATGGCGTGGGCCATGGACACGCCGAGGGAGGGCTGGCGCAGGTCGTAAACGGCGTCGACGGCGGGCGGTAGATCGGACGAGGCGAGGATGCGTTTCGCGCCATGCATGTCGAGGACGATGACTCGCGCGCGGACGCTGGCCAGAAGCTGGCGAGACAGATCCGGGGGAACCATCGCGCTGGGCGCCGCCTCCAGCACAAGGGCGGCGGTATAGGCGGCGCTGAGGCGGTTGCGCAGCCAGTTTTCGCGATAGATGGAGATCGCCGGAAGATAGATCATCGTCGCGGCGAGCATCACGAAGCCAATGTTGAGCAGGAGGACCCGCTTGGCGAGCCCGAAGCCGAAACGGCGGCGGGTTTTTTGCGCGACGCCGGGCGAGGCCGCGTTCGCAGCTTCGCCGGGCGAGCCGACCGCGTTCGGCTGGGCGTTGGGAGGCATCGCGAAATCGCTCATCGAACCGCCTGTGTCCTCCACCGCGACGGCGGATCGGCCGGGCGTCGCGCGCCCCGCGACAGCCCCGCGACAGCCCCTCCGCCGGCCGTTCTCGCGGACCGACCTGGGAAAAACCGATGGGAGCCTTGAAGAGAGGCTCCGAACGCACGCACGTCCTTCACGATATGGAGAGGGCGACGCGGATGATCAACTCCCCCGCTGAAGGTCCGATCCTCGCCTCGCAGGAAATCCGAGCCCGCGTCTGCCGAAAAGCGGTGCTGACTGACCAGTTTTTGCGCGCTCAGCCGGGCGCGGCCCAACGTCGCGGCCGGCTCAGCCGCGCCGGCTGCGGCGAGACAGGAGCCGCGCGCGAATGATCGTTTCTCGGGACGTCGCCGCTTTTTCGCCGTCGTTTCGAGCGCATAGACCCGCCGGCGCGCCCGGCAAGGGCGAATCCATCGATTATTGAGGCGACATCGCCCCCCGGATCTGAGATGAATGTCGCAAATCCAGGACGGATGCAAGACAGGCGTCGTCAGAACGCACGGCCGGCCTGATGGCGCGGTGGAGCTCGGGCGTTCGCGCCCGACGAACTGCCCGTTGCTTCAATAATCACGGCGATCATGATATAAGCTTCAGCTGAGGCTTTCGTTCAGTCATCTTTTTGGGGGCATGACATGCATATCGCAATGGTCGGGTCAGGATATGTCGGGCTGGTGTCCGGAGCATGCCTCGCCGACTTCGGGCATAATGTGGTCTGCATCGATACCGACGTCCAGAAAGTCGAGTCGCTGAAAGCCGGCAAGATGCCGATTTTCGAGCCTGGTCTCGCCGATCTCGTCGCCAACAATGTGCGTCAGAAAAGGCTTTCGTTCTCGACCGATCTCGCCGCCGCGGTGCGCAAGGCGGAAGCCGTCTTCATCGCCGTCGGGACGCCGTCCCGGCGTGGCGATGGCCACGCCGACCTTTCCTATGTGTATCAGGCCGCGCGCGACATCGCCGCGGGCCTCGACGGCTTCACGGTTGTGGTCACGAAGTCGACGGTTCCGGTCGGCACCGGCGACGAGGTCGAGCGCATCATCCGCGAAGCGCGCCCGGACGCCGAATTCGCCGTCGTCTCCAATCCGGAATTCCTGCGCGAAGGCGCGGCGATCGACGATTTCAAGCGTCCCGACCGCATCGTCATCGGCGTCGACGACGCGCGCGCCCAAACGGTCATGCAGGAAGTCTACCGCCCGCTTTACCTCAACCGCGCGCCGTTCCTCTTCACCAGCCGCCGCACGTCGGAACTCACCAAATATGCGGCGAATGCGTTTCTCGCGACGAAAATCACCTTCATCAACGAAATCGCCGACCTCTGCGAGCGGGTCGGCGCCAATGTGCAGGATGTCGCGCGCGGCATCGGCCTCGACAACCGCATCGGCGCGAAGTTTCTGCACGCGGGGCCTGGCTATGGCGGCTCCTGCTTTCCCAAGGACACGCAGGCGCTGATCAAGACGGCGCAGGATCATGGCGCGCCGATGCGCATCGTCGAGACGGTCTCGGCCGTCAACGACCAGCGCAAGCGCGCCCTGGCGCGCAAGGTCTTCGCCGCGCTCGGCGGCTCGGTGCGCGGCAAGACCATCGCAGTGCTCGGCCTCACCTTCAAGCCGAACACCGACGACATGCGCGATTCGCCGGCGATTTCGATCATCACGGCGCTGCAGGACGGCGGCGCGCGGATCAACGCCTTCGATCCCGAGGGCATGGATCAGGCCCGCCTGGTCCTCGACGACCTCACCTTCTTCTACGATCCCTATTCCTGCGCCGACAAGGCCGACGCCCTCGTCATCGTCACCGAATGGGACGAATTCCGCGCGCTCGACCTCGACCGCGTCAAGTCGCTGCTGACCGCGCCCATCATGATCGATCTACGCAATATCTACGACCCGGCCGAAATGGCGCGGAAGGAATTTCAGTATTCCGGCGTGGGGCGGGGCTGATCGCGCAGGGAGCGCGGCGCTCAACTGCCCCGCGGCTTCGCCCGGGTGGTCGCCGCGGCGGCGGCGGGATCGTCGGGCCAGAGATGGCGCGGGTAGCGGCCCTTCATTTCGGACTTCACCGCCGCCCATGAGCCGCGCCAGAAACCCGGCAGGTCCTTGGTGACCTGGATTGGGCGCGACGCGGGCGAGAGCAATTCCAGCGTCAACGCGATCCGGCCGCGCGCCAAGGCCGGATGGTGCGAAAGCCCGTAGAGTTCCTGCACCCTGACCGAGAGCGTCGGGCCTCCCTCCGCCGCATAATCGAGCGCGATGCGCGATCCGGCCGGCGTCTCGAAATGCGTCGGCGCCTCCGCCTCGACGCGCCGCTGCATGTCATAGGGGAGCAGCGCCTTCAGCGCCGTCTCCAGATCGCCGGGCGTGATCGCGGCGAGACTCGTCCGGCCCTCGATGAAGGGCGCGAGCCAGTCGGCGACGCTCGCAGCTAGCGCCCTGTCGGAGAGATCGGGCCAGGCGTCGTCGGGCTCGGCGCGGCGCAGAAAGGCGACGCGGTCGCGCCATTGCGCCAGCGCTTTTGTGAATGGCAGCCGGGCGATCCCGCCGCCGTCGGCGTCCAGCGCCGCAATCCCTTCGGCGAGCGCGCGGGCGGAATCGGGCCCAGTTGGAACCGGCAGGTTCTGTTCACTGAGGATGATCGCGCCGAGGCGACGCGACTTACGCGCGCGCAAGGCGGCTCGCTGCCTGTCGAACACGACTTCCTCAATGCTTGCGATTTCATCTCCCGCGACGCTTTCGAGAT
>JBKQMI010000182.1:0-9009 GCA_052146775.1 Methylocella sp.
CGCCTTGCCCGGCCGGCGGCGCTGCGCGGCGTTCTCGGACGCCCGACCACGGCATCGGCATGCGAGACCGAGATTCCTTTCGCCAGCCAGGTCTGGGGCGCGGTGTCGTCCACGAAGCCGGCGACGAGCAAGGCTCCAAGGATAGCGGCTGCGCGGATTACACGATTAAACGTCTTCATGGCAGATTTCTCCCAAAAAACCGATGCAGGACTGACCGACGGCGACGCAGCCGCCGGAACGCCTATTTACGTCCTCGATTGCGACGCGATGTTGTCGCGCGGGCCGGTTTCCTCGGCGTTCAGGCCGGGACAATCACCATCCAGGAGACGCCGAAGCGGTCCGCCGCCATGCCGAACTGCGACGCGAAGAACGTCTTGCGCAGCGGCATCTGCACCATGCCGCCCTCGGAGAGAGCGGCGAAGACGCGGTCTGCTTCGGCGGCATCCTTCGCGGCGTAGGATAGCGAAAAACCCGGAAAGTCGGGCTTGCCCGAGCAACGCCCGTCCGAGCCCATCAGGGCGCCATCGCCTATTTTCAGGCTCATATGCATGACTTTGCCCTCCGCGCCGGGAGGAATCATCCCTTCCGGGCACGGCTCGGGGCTGTCCTTATAGCGCATCAGCATTTGCACCTCAGCGCCAAAGACGTTTTGGTAGAAAGCGACAGCTTCGTCGGCGCGTCCTTCGAAATAAAGGTAAGGCTGGATAGGCATGCGTTCCTCCGTGCGTGTGCATTAAGGGAAGGTCGATGAAATCGGCGGTCGCCGCCGCGCTCACCCGGAGACGATCCGGGCCAGACTGTCGAACGCGCCGGTCCAGCCGTGCTTGTGCGAGGCGGCGGATTCGCGGCTGCCGAGGCCAGACTGGACGAAAATCATGTCGGTTTTGCCATCCCGCTCGTTAAGCGTGACCGTTATCTCGGTCGTCACCCGCGGTTCGCGGTCGTTGCGCTCCCATTTGTGCGTGAAGACGAGGCGAGACGGCGGGTCGATCTGCAGATATTCGCCGGCGTGGATGTATTCATCGCCGTCCGGCGAGCGCATGCCGGAGCGCCACTCGCCGCCGACCCTGAGATCGGCCTCGGCGAAGAGCACGCGAAAGCCGGCGGGGCAGATCCAGCGCATCAAATGCTCGGCCTCGGTCCAGGCTTTCCAGACCAGGATGCGCGGCGCCTCAAAGGTGCGAAGGAGGATCAGCGTATGGCCGCCTCCCGGTTCGCCGGTCGCCCGAGCCAAGCCTTCCAGGATGCCCACCCATCCAGCCCTGACGCCGGCGTCCGGCCCCGTCCATTCTGGACCCAGCCGGCGGGTCAGCGTCAGCAGGGCGCCGTCTGCATCCGGCTGAATGTCGACCGCGACGACGCTTGAGTTTTTCTGCCGGTCGGCTCCGAATCTGAACACGATGCGGCGCGGACGCCTGATTTCGAGATAGACGCCGAAATGCGTCGCCAGCGTCTCGCCGCGCTGCTCGTGGATGGCGAAGCCGCCGCCCTCGCGACCGTCGATCTCGACATGTTTCGAGACCCCGTCCGGCGTTGAGAATAGCCAGGTCCCGACTGACTCGGGATCGAACCAGGCGTCGAACACGCGTTCCGGCGGGGCGGCGAAGCGGCGCGAGACCGCGACTGCCGATCCCGGCGTCTCAACTGCGAGGCGCATCGGGATCCCCTTTCTGCAACTCCTTGAGATAGGCGTCGAGCTGGTCGAAGCCGCTTTCCCAGAACCGGCGGTAAGTTTCCAGCCAGCCCACTATTTCCCGCATCGGCGCGGCATCGAGCCGGCAAGGGCGCCATTGCGCCTCGCGCCCGCGGCTGATGAGGCCGGCGCGCTCAAGGACCTTGAGATGCTTTGAAATCGCCGGCTGGCTGATGGAGAACGGCGCCGCGAGTTCGCCGACCGATGCTTCGCCCTGCGCGAGCCTTGCCAGGATCGCCCGTCGGGTTGGGTCCGCGAGTGCGGAAAGCGTGACGCTGAGGCGGTCCGTCATAATAAACCAATATGTTATATAACTAACTATCTATATACGCCGCCCCAAGCGGCCAGTCAAGCGCCGTTCCTTTTCCCGTTCCTTTGCAGGCTATACTGGCACCCGCACCGTTGCCCGCAAGCCCCCCATGGGACTGTCGCTGAGCGTGATGTTGCCGCCGTGCGAGCGTGCGATGTCGAGTGCGATCGCAAGGCCGAGCCCCGTGCCGCCGAGATCCTGATTGCGCGCCTCGTCGATGCGGAAGAACGGGCGGAACACATCCTCGCGCAGCGCCGCCGGAATGCCCGGCCCGTCGTCGTCGACGTGGATCGTCAGGAAGCGCTTGTCCCGCACCGCCTCGACGGCGACATTTTCCGCGTGGATTTCCGCATTGCCGATGAGATTGGAGAGGCAGCGCTTGAAGGCGTCCGGCCGCAGCGTGACGATGGGATCGCCGCTATAGGCGATCTTGACGTCGAAGCCCTCGCGCACGGCGTCGAAGCGCAGCTCCTCCAGAAAGTCGATCATGTCGATCTTCGCGGCGCTCTCGCCGGCGGCGCCGCGCGCGAAGGCGAGATAGGCTTCGAGCATGCGCTGCATTTCGGCGACGTCTTTTTGCAGCTCCTGCGCCTCCTCGCCCTCGCCCATCAAGGCGAGCGACAGCTTGAAGCGGGTCAAGACCGTGCGCAGGTCATGGCTGACGCCGTTCAGCATGGCCGTGCGCTGCTCGATGGCGCGCTCGATGCGGCGCTTCATCTCGATGAAGGCGAGGCCGGCCCGGCGCACCTCGCGCGCGCCGCGCGGCCTGAAGTCGCGGTCGCGTCCCTTGCCGAACTCCTCCGCGGCGCCCGCGAGCGACAGGATCGGCTTGATCTGGCTGCGCAGGAAAATCACGGCGACGACGATGAGGACGAAGGACGTGCCGACCATCCAGAGCAGGAAGATATAGGAGTTCGAGGCGTAGGCGGCGCTGCGGTAGGCGATGACGCGCAGGATCGAATCGTCGAGCTGAATGCGGATTTCAATGAGGTTCGAGCGCCCGACGGTATCGAGCCAGAACGGCCGGCTGATCTGGCGCCGGATCTCGTTCGACAGCGCCGCGTCGACGATCTGGAAGAAGGGCTTCGGCAACGCCGGCGGCAGCGGGCCGAGCGGCACAAAATCGGCGTCGATCTTGAGCCGGTCCTGCGCGATTCTCACGACCTCGTCGTCGTTCCCCGGGAACGTCTTGTGCAGGTCGATGATCGCCGCGATGTCCTGCGTCAGCGCCGTCGACAGCCGGTTGGTGACGAGCTGCCAGTGGCGCTCCATGAACACATAGGTGAGCACGCATTGCAGGATAATCATCGGCGCGATGACGATCAGCGCCGAGCGGGCGTAGAGGCCTTCGGGCAGGATCTGGATGATTCGCCGCCAGAATCCGCGCAAAAGGGCGCGGGGCCGCTCGGTCGAACCGGCAAGGGTAATGCTCAACGCGCGGGTCCCGCAGAAAGCTTCAGCGCCGCTCCGGCGCGCTTGCGGCGGCGCGGTTCGCCCCTTCGCCGCCCTGGCGCGCCGAACGGCTGACAGGCCTTCCTAGCACATCCCTGTTTTGGGACAAATCGAGCGGCTGGCGCGCCTCAGATCACGATGATTTTGAATTGAATCAATCCCAAATCATGAATGCGATCCGCGATTCCAGGAGTTTGGAGCAGGATGCGGGCGGAAAGCCGGTTGCCGCTCTTCTTCATCCCCTCTAGCGGTCGACCAGCAGGCGATAGCCGGCGCCGCGCGCCGTCTGCAGGTGCAACGGGTTCGCCGGGTCGCGCTCGATCTTCCGGCGCAGGCGGTTCACCTGGACATCGACCGTACGTTCGTTGCCGGCGACGCCCGACCCGGCCAGAGCCTCGCGCGGAACCGTCTCGCCGGCATGCTCGGCGAGCAGCCGCAGCATTTCGCGCTCGCGGTCAGTGAGCCGGACGACTTCGTCGCGCTGGCGCAATTCGCCGCGATCGAGATCGAAGCAAAAATCGCTGAAGCGCACCTGCGTCACCGGCCCAGGCGCTGCGCGCGGCTGCGCGCGGCGCAGGATCGAGGCGATGCGGAGGGCAAGTTCGCGCGGCTCATAGGGTTTGCCGAGATAATCATCGACGCCGGTCTCAAAACCCCTGACGCGGTCCTGCGCCTCCGTGCGGGCCGTCAGCATCAGTATGGGGACGCTCGCAAGCTCGCTCGCATCCCGGCGCAGGCGCGCGGCGAGATCAAATCCGTTTTCGCCGGGCATCATCACGTCGAGGACGATGAGATCGAAGGCGAGGCTTTTGAGACAGGCCATGGCCTCGGACGCGTCCCCCGCCGTGGTGACGCGATAGCCCTGATCGATCAGGAAGCGCGACAGCAGCGCGCGGATGCGGCGGTCGTCGTCGACGATTAGAAGATGCGCGGCGTCGTCAGCCGGCGCGCCGGGCGCGGGGACGGCGTTGGAATCATGGCTCACTGTCGCATCTCGCCAATCCATCTCGTCACACCCTTGCAGCACGATCCCGGAAAGCGCGGACTTTCCGGACCGGATTCATGCGGCCAACAAAGCGACGAAGAGCCTGATCGAATCGAATTTCACCAATCGCCAATTTTCAATTCGCCCGATGAGACCGGCCCAGACTCGCGCGCGGCTAGTCGCGAACCTGCGGGGGGCGGGCGGCGGCGACGAGCGCGGCGACTTTATCCCTCTCGCCCTCGTCGATGATGGCGAGAAGAAACGCCCTTGCCTTCGCGCGCGCCCCATGCGGCAATTTCGCAAGGACGCGGGCGAACCGCCCCGATTGCACGCGCGCGGCATCAAGCGCTAGCGCCTCGCCGCGCCGGGTCGGAAACAACAGGCGTTGCCGGCGATCGTTTTCGCCGGGGCAGGCGACGACATAGCTCCGATCAAGCAGATCCTTCAATACGCGATTGAGGCTTTGCTTCGTGATTTTTAGTATGTCGAGCAATTCGGCGATTGTGAGGCCGGGGCGTCTGTTCACGAAATGCAGCACCCGGTGATGCGCGCGGCCGAGGCCGAAATTCTCCAAAAGATGATCGGCGTCGCCGACAAGATCGCGATAGGCGAAAAACATCAGCTCGATCAGCTCGTAGTCGGGCGCTCCCGCGCCGGCCTGCGCGAGGTCGGAAAGCGGATCGTCCCCCTGAAATACCGGTTCTTTTTCGAGCGCAGTACCCAAGCCAGCACCTTTATTTCCTTTATTCATATATTTCAGCAAAAATAATTGCCGGTCAATAACAGGCGGTCGATGCGGATGGTTGATGCGGACTCCGCGCGTGGCGCGGCGCCGGCATCGCGAAGGCGCCCGAGCGACGGTCATCACGTTACGTTACAAATAATTGCATTTTCCGCCAAAGTGGTCTTTACATCGCCGGCCCTGATGAACGAAGCTTCCGTCGGAAAGGGCGCTCGCGCGGCCATTGCGCGCCTTGAATCCTGGCCGCGCACGCAGAGCATGAGGAATTGCAGTCAATGTCGGTTTTGCCTTTCGATCAGCGCGATGGCTTTATCTGGATCAACGGCGCCTTCGTCGCCTGGGCGGACGCCAAGCTTCATGTTCTCTCGCACGGCCTGCACTACGCCTCCGCGGTGTTCGAGGGCGAGCGCGCCTATGGCGGGCGCATCTTCAAGTCGAGCGCGCATTCCGAGCGGTTCAGAGCCTCGGCCGAGATGCTCGACTTCGCGATCCCCTATTCGGTCGACGAGCTCGACGCCATCAAGCACCAAGTGGTGGCCAAGAATAATTTCGAAAATTGCTACGTCCGCCCGATCGCCTGGCGCGGCAGCGAGATGATGGCCGTCGCGGCGCAGAATTCGACGATCAACGTCGCTGTCGCCGCCTGGGACTGGCCGAGCATGTTCGACATCGAAACCAAGATGAAGGGCATCAAGCTCGACATCGCCGAATACCGGCGCCCCGATCCCGCGACCGCGCCGTGCCGCGCCAAGGCCGCCGGCCTCTACATGATCTGCACCATCTCGAAGCATCGCGCCGAGCGGCGCGGCTACGCCGACGCGATGATGCTCGACTGGCAGGGCCGCGTCGCCGAATGCACGGGCGCGAACATTTTCTTCGTGTCGCAAGGCGCGCTGGTGACGCCGATCGCCGACTGCTTCCTCGACGGCATCACGCGGCAAACGGTAATCGACCTCGCGCGCCGGCGCGGCGTCGACGCGATCGAACGGCGCATCATGCCGGAGGAGCTTGAAAGCTTCGAGGAATGCTTCATCTGCGGCACCGGCGCCGAAGTGACGCCGGTCGCCGAGATCGGCCCCTACCGTTTTACGCCAGCGGCGATCTCGCGCGCGCTGATCGACGATTATTCCGCCGAAGTGCAGCCGAAAAAGAAGGCCGCCTGAGTCGGCAGGACCGCAGCGGCTCCGGAAAGCCGCCGCAATCGGAGAGGTGCAACACCTTATGTCACCGTTCGGAGCGAACCGCGCGGCGGTCCATTCGGAAAAGCGCTAGAGGCAGGCCTCTTCGACGATTTCGCCCCGAATTGCGGTTATCTGCCCTTCCGCGTCGGCGCGCCAAAACACGCGAGCCGAGGCCCGGCAAACAATCGAATCTTCACGCCGCATGGCCTCATGCTCGAACTCTGTCGACGACTCCCAGCGCTGACTGCGGAAACCTTGACGCTGCAGCTCGGCCGCCATTTGCTTGTCAGAGGACCGCAAGGGAAATGCGTTCTTAACTCGCCCGTCGAATTCCTTACTGACGGCGCTCCATTCGCCTTCCAGACCAGCGGTTAGAGGGTGATTCGAGTCCCAATCCAGCATCCCGATTACCAAAATCGCCGCTAGGGCCACGCCGCCCACCAGACTCGCGGCCCATCGAGCGAAAGGCGACATATGCTCCTCCACTGCCGCAAGCCGGCTGCCAATCGCGTCCTGCATCAGGAAGCCGGCCGCTGTTTCTCAGCCGGCTATCGCCAGCATCACGATCCTGACGAGAACGAGGCCGCCCGCCAGGACGAGATAGCCGCGTAGAGCGAGCATCCAGATTTTGCTCGCGCGGGACATTTGCGCGGGGCCGAGCTCCGAGAGCTTCGGCATCCGCCACATCTCGCGGTTCCAGACTTTTGCGTCCTCGGTCTCGACCGGGCGCTTCAGGACGCCCGAGGCAAGCGCGGCAATCAGCGCAAGGGCGCTCCCGCCTCCAAGGATCCCCACAATCACCGTCTCATTGGTCTCATCGGGGAACAGGACCGACGCGGTTAGAATCACCGAAAGCAGCAGCAAAACAACGATGACGGCGCCGGTGAAAATATTCACGCCCCGCGAATTGGCCCAGGGGCCGACGACCTGCCGGTCGTTGCAGAGCAGCAGCAAAAACACCGTCGCGCTCGGCAACAGCACGCCGGCCAGTGTCTGCACCGCATTGGTCAGAAGGCCGAGCGGCGCGTTCGGCGTCAGCACGAGAGCGGCGGCGACCGCCATCAGCCCGCAATAGACAGCGTAAAACCCCTTGGCGTCCGTCACCTTGCGATGCAGCGAGTGCCGGATCGAGAGCACGTCCCCGATCGCATAGGCCGTGGAAAGCCCCACCGCCGCCGCGCCGATCAGGCTCGCGTCGATAAGGCCAATCGCGAAGAGCACGCCCGGCAGACGGCCCGCATGCGCTTCAAGTCCCGCGGCGACCCCAGCCGCATCGGTGAAGGCGCCGAATTCAGGCCGGCCGGCGAAGGCCGCGGCGGCGAAGGCCATCATGGCGATAGCGCCGATCATGACCAGAACGATCCCGAGCCAAAGATCGACGCGCTCGTAACGCATGAAGCGGGGCGTGATGCGCTTGTCGATGACATAGCTCTGCTGGAAGAAGAGCTGCCACGGCGCGATGGTGGTTCCGACGATGGCGATCACCAGCAGCATGACGTCGCTAAGCTTGCCGCCCGCCGGAAACTGCGGGACGAAAAGATTGCGCGCGATTTCGCCAAATGGCGGATGGACCATGAGGAAAATGGGGACGAGCACGAGGCTGCCAGCGCAGAGGGCCACCGCGAAACGCTCGAACCGCCGGAAATCTCCGGTGCTCACAGCGCCCATGACCGCGGCGGCCGACAGGACGACGCCGAGCTCCTTCGGTAGGCCGAGATAGCCAAGGCCCAGCGAAACGCCGATGAATTCGGTGACGATCGTCAAGGCGTTCAGGATGAAGAGATCGATGACGCTGAAGGCGCCCCAGAATTTGCCGAACCGCTCGAAGATCAGGCGGGCATGACCGACCCCGGTCACCGCGCCGAGGCGCAGAACCATCTCCTGATTGACGTAGAGGATCGGAATGAGAGGGAGCAGCGTCCAGAGCAGCGAGACGCCGTAGTTCTGGCCGGCCTGCGTATAGGTGCCGAAGGCGCCGGCGTCATTGTCGCCGACCATCACGATGAGGCCGGGACCAAGGATCGCGAGCAGCGTCGAAAGCTGGCGCCGCCAGCCGCGCCGTGGACCGGTGTCGTGCTGAAGGATCGTTCCGAACGCGCCGTGGATGTGGCCGGCATGGGCCTCATCGAGGACGGCGGATTGCGCGGCGTCGTTTGAGAGATGGATGGTCATGGCTGCCTCCTGGCCGATCAGGCGCGGAGGCGAGCCGTTTACGCGGCTGAAACGCCCCGGCGCAACTTGCCGCCGTCTTGAATGAATTGAATGGTTCGATCGGGGCGCCCGCCGCAGCCTTCGCAAAGGACTTCGGCGGGCCTACTGGGGCCGTCGTTCATATCGAAACTCCTGGGATGCGAGGGATCGTCGCGCGTCGGCGCGCGCGCGCAAAACGCAGCTGCGCGGACGAAGCAATAGCTAAAATGGCGTGTGGGAGCTTTTTCATGGCTCGCCTCCGATCCTTAGTTTTATCCAGGACCGGACGGCGAGCGGGGCGGCGGCCTTTAGGCCGCTTCAGCGCTCACGCGGGCTTCCGGCCCGTGGACGTTGCAATGTCGTGGGGCGACGGATCGCGGCGCTGCGCCGCGGCCGAACAGCCCAAGCTTGTACTGCCCATGTCTCTTTCGATGGTTGTGAATCGGCTGGGGTGCG
>JBKQMI010000183.1:0-12646 GCA_052146775.1 Methylocella sp.
GGCCTCGGCTACCGGCTGATGACCGAAATTCTGCAATGCGCCAGACGGCGCCACCTCAATGTCGTGACCGGGCTCATCTCCGCCGACAATTTCGCGATGCTGCAAATGGCGCACGAGCTCGGCTTTCTGTCGCAGCGGACCGAAGACAACGAGGTCGAGGTTCGGCTCGATTTCGCCGAATTCGACGCCCGCCTCGAGGCGGGCCTCGCCGCCGGCTGAACCATCCCCGGAGCGTTCCGCAGGCTTTCAGCCTCGAAGAGTTGACCGCCCCGCGCTTGACAGACCGACTGGGTCGCTGAGCATGGTCGCGCGACCGCGCTCAAGCTCTTGCGGCGCGTGATCTCGTTCGAAAAGGCGGCGCGACTTGCAAGATCATCCAGGGCCGCGCAGGGACAATGAGGCCAATCGCCTTTCCGCCCGCGCGGCGCGCTATGCGAAAGTCGGGGCGAATGCCGGCGTCGTCGCGGCGCGCATGGCCGGCGCGCGCCTGATCGGCGGCGGCGGAGGCGCGGCCAACGCCGCGGCGCTCGCGCAGGCGCTGGGCGGCCTCAAAGGCCCAATGATGAAAGTCGCCCAGATGCTGGCGACCATCCCCGACGTCCTGCCGCCCGAATATGCGGAGGAATTACAAAAGCTCCAGGCCGACGCCCCGCCGATGGGCGCCGCCTTCGTCAAGCGGCGGATGCAGGCCGAGCTCGGCCCGGACTGGCGCTCGCGATTTCAAAGTTTCGACCCGCATCCCGCGGCGGCGGCCTCGCTCGGCCAGGTGCATCGCGCGGTGGCCGACGATGGCGCGATGCTCGCCTGCAAACTCCAATATCCGGACATGAAATCGGCCGTCGAAGCCGATCTCGGCCAACTCGAAATCCTGTTCGCGCTGCACCGGCGCCTGAACCCCGTCATCGACACGCGGGAGATGACCGAGGAGATCGGCGCGCGCGTGCGCGAAGAGCTCGATTACGCCAGAGAGGCGCGGCACGCGGCGCTCTATCGCGGCATTCTCGCCGAATTCGAGGACATTCGCGTGCCGCGCATCTGGCCCGAACTGTCGACCGGCCGCCTCCTGACCATGGACTGGCTTGCTGGCGAGAAACTGCTCGGATTTACCGGGGCGCCGGCGCAGGCCCGCGCGCGGATCGCGAGCGCCATGTTCAAGGCCTGGTGGATCCCGTTCATCCGGTTCGGCGTGATCCACGGCGACCCGCACCTCGGCAATTACACCGTCTTCGGCGGCGACGACGAGGCGGAGGCGGCGAAGGGCATTAATTTGCTCGATTACGGCTGCGTTCGGATTTTCACGCCGAAATTCGTGGGCGGCGTGGTCGAGCTCTACGAAGGCCTGCTGCATGATGATTTCGACCGCACCTTCCACGCCTATGAGACCTGGGGTTTTCACGGGCTGACGCGCGATCTCGCCGACATTCTGAACATCTGGGCGCGCTTCATCTATGCGCCATTGCTCGACGACCGCGTACGCACGGTCGCCGACGGCGTAGCGCCCGGACAATATGGGCGCAGGCAGGCTTTTCAGGTGCATCAGGCCCTGAAACGCAAGGGGCCGGTCCGGGTGCCGCGCGAATTCGTCTTCATGGACCGCGCGGCGATCGGCCTTGGCGGCGCGTTCCTGCATCTTGACGCTCGCTTGAACTTCTATCGGATGTTCAACGAGGCGATCGGCGCCTTCTCGGACGAGGCGCTGCGCGCGCGTCAGGCGGCGGCGCTCTCCGCCGCCGGCCTCCCGCACCCGCGCTGATTCGTCGCGCGGCGTTTTGCGCCCTGCGGAGCACAAGTTTCCCCGCAGCGCCTTTTGTTCTCTTGCATCGTGACGGATTCATTGCCAAAAGCTTCGTGGCCAAAACTTCATGCGCCTAAATCGGGAGGAGACAGCTCCAATGACGAACGACCATGCGGGCTCCGTCGCGACCATGAATTACGACGAGCACGAAAAAACCTTTCGACTGTTTGTGCGGCTGCTGGCCTACGGCGCCGTCGGGGTGGCGGGAATTCTGATCCTGCTGGCTATCATCGCGGGCTGAATGCGCCCGGATCGACCGACGCCCACCCTCAGCCCGCCTCGAACCTTTCGCCTCAAATCACGATGATCCATCGGAGAGCGCCATGCGCATAGCCGTCCAAGCCGAAAGCGACGCCAATGAGAGCCGCGTCGCCGCGACACCCGAAACGGTGAAGGCGCTGACCGCGCTTGGCGCCGAAGTCGTGATCGAGGCCGGCGCCGGGCGCAGATCCGCCATTGCCGACGAAGCCTACGCCGAGGCCGGCGCCGTGATCGCCGAGAGCGCCGCCGCGGCCGCGGCCGGCGCCGATGTCCTTTTGCGAGTGCGCCGCCCGAACGCGACGGAAGTCGCGGGCGTCAAGCCGGGAGCCGCCGTTGTCGCGATCATGGACCCCTACGAGCATATCGACGCCCTACAATCGCTCGCCGGAGCGGGAGTCAGCGCCTTCGCGATGGAGCTGATTCCACGAATCACCCGGGCGCAGTCGATGGACGTTCTGTCAAGCCAGGCGAACCTTGCCGGCTACCGCGCCGTCATCGACGCTGCGGCGTCTTACGACCGCGCCATTCCCATGATGATGACGGCCGCCGGCTCGGTTCAGCCCGCGCGCATTTTCATCATGGGCGTCGGCGTCGCCGGTCTGCAGGCGATCGCGACGGCGCGGCGCATCGGCGGCGTCGTCACCGCGACCGACGTCAGGCCCGCGACCAAGGAGCAGGTGCTCTCGCTCGGCGCGAAATTCATCGCCGTCGAGGACGAGGAATTCGCAGCCGCCGAGACCGCGGCCGGCTACGCGAAGCCAATGTCGCCCGAATATCAGGCGAAACAGGCCGCGCTCACCGCTTCGCACATCGCCAAGCAGGATATCGTCATCACGACGGCGCTGATTCCCGGCCGCGCGGCGCCGGTGCTGATCACGGCCGAGATGGTCCGCTCGATGCGGCCCGGCTCCATCATCGTCGATCTCGCGGTCGAACGCGGCGGCAATTGCGAATTGTCGCGGCCGGGCGAAACGGTGGTCAGCGAGAACGGCGTCAAGATCATCGGCAATCTGAACGTCGCTGGACGCGTGCCGGCGACCGCCTCCTTCCTTTACGCCAAGAATCTCGTCGCCTTCCTGCAGCCCCTGATCGACCCCGCCACCCGCGAACTTGCGATCAATTGGGACGATGAAATCGTCAAAGCGACTTTGCTGACCCGCGATGGCGCGCTGGCCCACCCGAATTTCCAGGCTCCGGCGGAGCAGCCGGCCGCGCCGCAACAGGCGGACGCAGAAGCTGCGGCCTCGGTCCAGGATTCTGCTGACGATTCCGCCGCGGCTCCCGCCAAGGCGCGGGCAAAGACGCGGGCCGCCAAAGGCTCCGATCCGACCGCCCCATGACGGCTGACCGAAAACCGTCGACAGGCGCTCAAAAAAAGAAATGACTTCTGGAGGTAACTGATGGCGAACGAGATCGATCAATTAGCGCTGGACCGACTGCACAGCGCAGTCGCGGCGTCGCGACAGGCGGCGGAAGCGGCGGAGACCTACGTGGATCAACTCGCCGGCGGCGCGCATGCGGCGACCGGGGGCCTCGTCGATCCCTTCGTGTTCCGGCTGGCGATTTTGGCGCTCGCCGTGGTCGTCGGCTATTACGTCGTCTGGTCGGTGAAGCCCGCCCTGCACACCCCTCTAATGTCCGTCACCAATGCGATCTCGTCCGTCATCGTGGTCGGAGCCCTGCTTTCGGCCAGCGTCGTGACGGGCGGCGAAGCCGGCGGCGGCGCCATCGCCGCGAAGATTTTCGGCTTCATCGCCCTCGTTCTCGCCTCGGTCAATATTTTCGGCGGCTTTCTGGTCACAGCGCGCATGCTCGCGATGTATAAGAAAAGGGGCTGAGCCATGGACGCCAATCTCGCTGCTGTCCTCTATCTCATATCCGGGCTTTTATTCATTTACGCTCTGCGCGGCCTGTCTTCGCCAGAGACGTCCCGGCAAGGCAATCGCGCCGGCATGATCGGCATGGCGATCGCGGTCGTCACCACGCTGTTATATCAGCCGCCTGCGGGCCCCTTCTCTCTGCTCCTCATCATCGTCGGCATCGCCATCGGCGGCGCTATCGGGGCCTGGCGGGCGCGCACCATTCAAATGACGGCGATGCCGCAGCTCGTCGCCCTGTTTCACGCCCTCGTCGGCCTCGCCGCCGTGCTGGTCGCGGCGAGCGCGCTGAACGCGCCGCAGGCCTTCTCGCTCGGCTCGCCGATCCATGTCAGCAGCCTCATTGAAATGTCCCTCGGCGCCGCGATCGGCGCGCTGACCTTCACGGGTTCGGTCATCGCCTTTCTGAAGCTCGACGACCGGATGTCCGGCAAGCCCATCCTGCTGCCGCACCGGCACCTCATCAATATCGCGCTCGGCATCCTGCTTTTGCTGTTTATCGTCGCCTTCTCTCTCTCCGGCGACCATATCGTATTCTGGACCATCGCACTGGTCTCCTTTGCGCTCGGGGTCCTTCTCATTGTGCCGATCGGCGGCGCCGACATGCCGGTCGTCATTTCAATGCTGAACTCCTATTCGGGCTGGGCCGCCGTCGGCATCGGCTTCACGCTCGGCAATCTGGCCCTGATCATCACCGGCTCTCTGGTCGGCTCGTCGGGCGCGATCCTGTCCTACATCATGTGCAAGGGCATGAATCGCTCGTTCATCTCTGTGATCCTCGGCGGTTTCGGCGGCGAGACGGCGGCTCCTCCGCCCGGCTCGGCTCAGGCGGAGACCCGCCCGGTCAAGCAAGGCTCGCCTGAAGAGGCCGCCAAGATTCTGAAGGCGGCGAAATCGGTAATCGTCGTTCCAGGCTATGGAATGGCTGTCGCGCAGGCGCAGCACGCCCTGCGCGAAATGGCCGACGTGCTGAAGAAGAACGGCGCGGATGTGAAATATGCGATCCATCCCGTCGCGGGCCGCATGCCGGGCCACATGAACGTTCTGCTCGCCGAGGCCAATGTGCCTTACGACGAGGTGTTCGAACTCGACGAGATCAACAAGGACTTCGGCCATGCCGACGTCGCTTTCGTGATCGGCGCCAACGACGTCACCAACCCGGCCGCCAAGACCGACCCGAAATCGCCGATCTACGGCATGCCCGTGCTCGATGTGGAGCTCGCGAAAACCGTTCTTTTCATCAAGCGCGGCATGGGTTCCGGCTACGCCGGCGTCGAGAACGAGCTGTTCTTCCGGCCGAATACGACGATGCTGTTCGGCGACGCCAAGAAAGTCGTCGAATCGATCTTGCGGGTCTTCGAAGGCAAGTAAACCTGCCTGACGATGATTTTGGATCGAAGCGATCCAAAATCTCTCAGCCGATTGCAAAAGTCTGGAGCGGGGCGCCGGAGGAAAACCGGGTCCCGCTTTTTTTATCCGGCTCTAGGCCGTAGTGACGATTTATCTGAGCATGATAGCGATGGCTGCGAGGAGCACGAATCCCCGATAGTTGGCGAGGAGTTTGTCATATCGCGTGGCGACGCGCCGGAACTGCTTGAGCTTGTTGAAGAAACGCTCGACGAGATTGCGTTCCTCGTAGAGCGCCTTGTCATAACCGATCGGCGTGCGACGATTTGATTTCGACGGAATGACGGGCTCGGCCTCGCGCAAGCGATCGGCGTCATAACCCTTATCGGCGATGACGGCGTCGGCCTCAAAACCCCTCGATCAAGGCATGCGCCCTGGTGATGTCGTCGCGCTGACCCGGCCCGCACAGCAGGCGGACAGCATTGCCGAGCGCATCGGTCGCGGCGTGGATCCTGGTGCTCCGGCCGCCGCGGGAGCGGCCCAGACCTTGGGCATCCGCCCCCTTTAGCGAGCCTTGCGCCGGCCGCATGCTGGTGCGCGCGCACGATGGTTGAGTCGATCATCAGCCATTTGAGGTCGGCTTCCGCGGTGAGCGCCTGCAAAAAGGCGTCGAGCGCGCCGCGCTCGATCCAGCGATAGTCGCGGCGCTTCACGGCCTGATGGTCGCCGAAGCGTTCGGGCAGATCGCGCCAGCGCCCGCTCGGGCGGGCCATCCATAACAGCGCATCGACGTAGCGCCGGTGTCGCAGCGCGGCCCGCGCTGACCGGCTTTGCCGCCCGGCACGAGGTCCCGTAGCCGCTCCCATTGATCGTCACGCAGCGTAGCGACATCCCGAATCATCAGGGCTGATGTCCAAAAATCAGCTTGGCGTCGAGGGCATCTTTGTCCACGGGGTCCGGCGGCGAGGAGGCGTTCTCCGGCTTGCTTTCTTCATCGATGAACAGAGCGCGGCACGATGCGATCTTTTCGGCGCGGCAGCCATTGGCCATGAATCCGAAGGAGCGGATGCGGTGGAAGCCGTCGGGCAAAGTATGCGGGCAAAGTATGAAGGAGAAAGCGACGGATGAACTCGTCCGGCTTCAGGCGCATGATCTTCTCGGCGCCGTTCTGACGGTAATCCTTCCAGCTGAAAGCGACGTGATCGTCGTCGAAAGCTTTGAGGCGGCTGTTGGCGATGGCGACGCGATGGGTGTAGCGGCCGAGATAGGCGAAGACTTGGGCCGGCCCGCCGAACGGCCTCTTGGCGTGGACAATCCAATCGACGCGCCGCATGGCGGCGAGGTGAGCCGTGAAAGCGGCGGGCGCGGCAAACGACGCCAGACCGCCGAAGAAGCTCAGAGCGCCGGCGAAGGCAGCCGTCAGTCGTTCCACGAACAGGCGTCTGAACATCCGCGCGAGCGGTTTGACGGCGAGAAAGAAGTTCTGTCGGCCTTGATCCAGCGCGTCCCGTCATGTGACAGGCCGCCGCCTGGCACAACGCAGTGGACATGGGGGTGGTGCGTCAGCGCTTGCCCCCCATGTGTGCAGGAGGGCGACGCCGCCGATCGCCCCGCCGAGCCGGTGCGGATTGGCGGCGAGCGTCGTCATCGCCTCCGCCGCTGCTTTGAACAGGATCGCGTAGACGACAGCCTTGTTCTGGAAGGCGATTGCGGCGATTGGAGCCGGCAATGTGAAGACGACGTGGAAATAGGGAACCGGCAGAAGCTCGGACTGGCGCGCCGCGAGCCACTCGGCTCGCGCCCGACCCTGACACTTCGGGCAATGCCGGTTGCGGCGGGAATTATAGGCGATCCGCGTGACGCCGCAGTCTTCGCAGGCCTCAACGTGTCCGCCGAGCGCTTGGGTCCGGCATGCAATGATCGCGCTCATCACGCGCCGCTCGACGCGACCCAGATGACCGGCATGATCACGGCAATAGGCGTCGCCCTGCTGGCGCAGGACATCGGCGATCTCGATGATGGGCCGGTCCGGAGAGACCCTGGCGCGGGCCATGATCCCGCGTTCCGGGCTCGACCTCAGCCTGGCGGCGCTACCTCAAGCGACAGGCGATCAAACGGGCTCTGGGTCGCACGGATCGTATGAGTCGCGACCTGCGTATAGCGGCCGTCGACGACGGATTGTTATGGCCGAGCGGAACCTGAATGATCCTGATGTCGGTTCCGTTCTCCAGAAGATGCGTCGCGAAGCTATGACGCAACGTGTGCAGCGCAACGCGCTTGGTCAGACCCGCCGCCTTCACCGCCGACCGGCAGGCGGCGTGCAGCACGGCTGGGTCGATCGGATGATCCTCATCGCGACCCGGGAAAAGATAGCGCCGTGGCCGGGCGAGCCGCCAGTAGGTGCGCAGGATGCCGAGCAACTGCGGCGACAACATCACGTTGCGGTCCTTCGCGCCCTTGCCGCGCCGGACCAGGATGACGCCCCGCGCGCTGTCGATGTCCTCGACCCTGAGCCCGGCGACCTCCGAGGCCCGAAGCCCGGCCGCATAGGCCGTCGTCAGCGCCGCGCGGCTCTTCAGGCTCGATACGGATTCGAGGAACTGAACGACCTCGTCCGCGCTGAGAGCGACCGGCAGCTTGCATGGCTCCCGGGCAAAGGGAATGCGCTCCGGGATGAGCGCTTCGCTGAGCGTGACGCCGTAAAAGAACCGCAGTGCGCAGACGATCTGGTTGAGCGCCGGCCATGAGGTGCCGGTCGACACGAGGTGAACCTGGAACGCGCGGACGTCGTCCAGCTCTAATTTGTCGGGCGAGCGACCGAAATACCGGCTGAACTTCGAGACCGCGCTGACGTAGGATCGCTGCGTCGCTGGCGATAAATTGCGGACGGTCATGTCCTCGATCACGCGCCGCCGCAGAGGGCTCATCTGGGTCATCTGGAAATCTCCTGTCTGGGAGCGGGCTGCAACACCCGATCCTCTCAGTCAGGAGGCCAATTATGCGAACTCGCCTCTCGCGCCGCGAGAGCGGCTTCGTTCAATCCGCCTTTCCTCTTCCCGCTTTGGCGCTGGCTGCGAGACGGCGGCGGGAAACCCTTGCGGGCGCGCATTAACCCTGAAGCAGCTTCAGGACGGCTTTATGCATGTCGCCGCCGCCGCTCGCGACGATATCCCCGCCCTTGGAAGCATCGCCCCCGTCCCAGGTCGTGACGACGCCGCCGGCGCCTTCGATGATGGGGATTAGCGGGGCGATGTCGTAAATTTTAAGACCCGACTCGATTACGCAATCGGCGTGGCCCGCGGCGACCATGGCGTATGCATAGCAATCGCCGCCGTAGCGCGACAGGCGCACATTCGACTCGACGCGGCGGAACGCCTCGAGCTTTTGTTCCGAAAACAGGAGCGGCGACGTCGTCAGCAACGTCGCGCTGGCGATTTGATCGCAGACGCGAACCGCGAGCTTACGCTCGGTCGCCTTGTGATCGGGGCCGGGTCCGCGCCAGACCGCGCCTCCCCCATCGCCGGTGAAACGCTCGCGGGTGAAGGGCTGAACGAGCATCCCATAGGTCGGGACGCCCTTGTGAAGGAGGCCGATCAGGCTGCCCCAGGTCGGCAGTCCGGCGATGAAGCTTTTGGTTCCGTCGATCGGATCAAGCACCCAGACATAATCCGCGTCCGCCCGAACCGATCCGAATTCCTCGCCGATGATGCCGTGGCGGGGGAAAGTTTCGATGATGAGCCGGCGCATGGCCGACTCGGCGGCGTGATCCGCCTCGGTGACGGGATCGAACGCGCCCCCGGCATTCTTGTCCTCGGCGGCGAGAGCGGTTCGGAAAAAGGGGAGGATGGTTTCGCTTGCGATATCGGCGAGCCGGCCCACGAAGGCGGCGAAGTCCACGGCTGTCATACGTTGGGTTTTCCCACCCGGATCAGAGGGTCATTGCCTCGCCCGCTTCTTTGGCCCGAGGGGTCGGCGCAAGAGTTTGGCCGAAGCAGAGCAGCGCCAGACCGCGGCTTCACGAAGCGGTGTTCGATCAAATTTTGTCGCATATACACAAATCCGCCCAAGCGGAAAGCATGAAAAAGACCATGTATAACAAAGCCTTAACAATAAATTTCCCACAGTCCTAAAAATTAGGTCAGCAGGACTTGCTTTTTGTGCATTGCACGTGCATATTATTGCGGTGCGGCAACGATGTTGTCGCCGATGCCCTCCTTGGGCGTTTCCTCCCTAGACTTGGGCCGCCTGTGAATCACAGGCGGCCTCTTTCGTTTTTCACCGGAGCACGGACAGGCCGGATCTCCGATGCGTCGGCGCCTTCACGATCGATGAAGACCGCCCTAGGGGAATCGCATTATTTGTAATTTTGCTGATTTTCCGCAGAATTCCCCAGGCGACCTTCGACGCTGATCCTTTTGGGTCTCTTTTTGCATCGGATATAATAACCGGGCGTAGCCCCTGCGACCTCCGCCGCAGACGCTTCGATTGTCTCCCTAGACTTGGGCCGCTTCTGGAAAAGCAGTCGCCTTCTTTATTATTGTCTGACGACGCCAATCTATGGTTGCCGCGAGGCCAGTGTTCTTGGAGGATTTGAGCTTCGACTGCCTATCGGGAATAGGCGCAACTGATCGGCAATTTTTGATCACCGCTCAGTTTGGTCACCTCAAGGAAACACTAATGCATTTTTTCCTGAATGAAAACCCACCATGCGACAAATCGACCATTTTTTTTGACGGGCGCCGCTGGCGCACACCCGAAAACCGCCCGCCAAAACAGCCATATCATTCTGTTTTTTAAAAGACTTTAGAGCCAGACGACGAGCCGTCGAATCATATCGCGGATAACTTCAAGAACAAGCCGTCTTGCGCCCGACCGGGGCGGGAAACCAAAAAAAATTTAGTGCCCGGCCTCCCGCAGCCGAGGCGCGCATTGCCGCTCGCTCCCGCATCGGCCTGGATTCCGGGGTCTTTCCGTCGCTTTGATCCGCTTGGCGCCCCCTTCTCCCCTTCCTTGCTCCGGCGCGGCGAGGTTCACGTCCGCAAATGAGACGCATCGTCATCTTTGCGACGAATACAATATGCTTATGTAAAGAAAATCTGTCACCCAATCGACAAATGCGCGTCTGAAAGCAATGTCGGCGCTAAACAGGGCGACCTTCGGACGACCTCTCCGTCTTGCCGGCAAATCTTCTCCAGGCTCTCCCTCGTTCATGAGGCGACCGCGATCCAGCGGCGGAGTCTCACGCCAATGTTCTGGCGACCAAGCGCCTGCGACAAGGGCGCGTCTTTGAAGTCCGGCGCGCGCAAAACGTCGACGCGCGGCTCCCGGGCAGTTGGCCGCTCTTGACAGGAGCGAGCGCCGGAGTCCGTCTGGGGCGTACCGCAAGCTTCGGCGGCCGGCGCCGTTCGAAATCGTCAAAATCGCCTTTTGCACAAGCTGTAGCGCTATTTGAGGTTTCGCCTCAAAATCTTGCAGTGAACAAAGCCGGATTCTGGCGCCGACGCCGATTCGGGCGTGATTCGTTCCCCTCCCGTTCGATGCGTAAAGAAGTGTGCGCGGGTCAGCGTCAGTATGATACAGAAAGAATTATGACAGTCTGCTCCCACGCGCGCGCGGGAGACGCGAATTTCCGGCGAATCGAATTTGCGGAGAGCGCCGGGCCTTGAACGACGGCGCCGCGACGACGCAACTGGAGCCGCTTGATTTTTCGCCGTTCGTTCGAACTCGCCACGCGCCTGAATCCTGCGACCGCCACGCCTCGGCAAACCCAGCGACCGATCATGAACGTCACCTTCCCCGCCGCTCAGTCGCCCCAGCCAGATCGCGCCAAAGACGTCAACCAGAACGTCATCGCGGTCCTTGGACCGACCAATACGGGCAAGACGCATTACGCCATCGAGCGAATGCTCGCGCATGCGAGCGGCATGATCGGCCTGCCGCTCAGGCTGCTTGCGCGCGAGGTCTATAACCGCGTCGTCGAGAAGGCTGGCGCGCAATCCGTCGCCCTGATCACCGGCGAGGAAAAGATCAAGCCGAAGGGCGCGCGGTACTTCATCTCGACCGTCGAGGCGATGCCCCGCGGCCTCGATCTCGATTTTGTCGCGGTGGATGAAATTCAGCTCGCCGCCGATCTCGATCGCGGGCATGTCTTTACCGACCGGCTCTTGAATCAGCGCGGCCGCGTGGAAACCCTCCTGATCGGCGCCGGGACCATGCAGCGGGCGATTTTGGACCTTCTGCCCGGCGCGCGGATCCAGTCGCGGCCGCGCCTCTCCCAGTTGAGTTTCGCCGGCGACAAAAAAATGACGCGGCTGCCGCGCCGCAGCGCCATCGTCGCATTCTCCGCCGAGGATGTTTATGCGATCGCCGAATGGATCCGGCGTCAGCGCGGCGGGGCCGCCGTCGTTCTCGGCGCGCTGTCGCCGCGCACCCGCAACGCACAGGTCGAGATGTTCCAGGGCGGCGAGGTGGACTATATCGTCGCGACGGACGCCATCGGCATGGGTTTGAACCTCGATGTCGAGCATATCGCTTTCGCGGCCGACCGGAAATTCGACGGCTGGCAGCACCGCCGTCTGACCCCGGCGGAGTTCGGCCAGATCGCGGGTCGCGCCGGCCGCCATATGCGCGATGGAACATTCGGCACGACCGGACGCTGCCTGCCGTTCGAAGAAGAACTCGTCGAGGCGCTGGAGGATCATCGCTTCGAAAGCGTACGAATGTTGCAGTGGCGCAACACATCGCTGGATTTTTCGTCGATCCGCGATCTCGTCGCATCGCTCGACGTGCTGCCGAAACAGGCTGGACTGACCAGAGCGCCGCTGGCGGAAGACCAGATGGTGCTCGATATCGCCGCCCGCGACGAGAAGGTCATGCGCGAGGCGAAAACGCCGGCCGACGTCGCGCGGCTCTGGGATTGTTGCCAAATCCCGGATTATCGTAAATTGTCTCCGGCGGCGCACGCTGAACTCGCCCTGTCGATCTACGGGTTCGTCGTGCGCGCGGGGCATATTCCCGCCGACTGGTTCGCCCGTCATATCGGAGCTCTCGATCAGGTCGATGGCGATCTCGACGCCCTTTCCGCGCGGATCGCGCAAGTGCGGACGTGGACCTTCATCGCCAATCGATCCGGCTGGCTGCGCGATGCCGAGCATTGGCAGGGGGTCGCGCGTCAGGTAGAGGACACATTATCGGACGCGTTGCACGCGCGTCTCGCGCAGAGGTTCGTCGACCGAAGGACGAGCGTGCTGATGCGCCGCTTGAGAGAGAACGCCATGCTGGAAGCGGAAGTGACCACAAGCGGCGACGTGATGGTCGAGGGACAGCACGTCGGCCAACTCAACGGATTTCGCTTCACGGCTGATCC
>JBKQMI010000184.1:0-15005 GCA_052146775.1 Methylocella sp.
CGCGCCCGCGAAAGCCGGAGCCGTCATCATCGGCAATATCGTCGCGATCGCCTTGGCGATATGTAAAGCTTTCATTTCATTCCCCCTCTTCTTCCGCCGCGCCGCTGCTCACTGAGGAGCGGCGGGCGGAATGGCGTTGTAAAAAAGCCTGCTCGCAGGCGGTTTGCGCCGACGCCCAATGCATCGGCGATGACGCTGTTTTGCCACGCGCCCGCGCCGGCGCTGGTGGGGTTTCTCACATGATCTTCTTCCGGGACTATCGGCGGGCGGGCGTTCGCCCGCGGCAATGTCAAGCTGCAGTCAGGGGTAAAAAGGATTTGACTGGCGCGCGTTCGGGCTTTCTTTAAGGTTTGGGTGATCGCACCAGAACGAATGCGACAGGCCACCCAGGGACGACGGCGCAAACAATGGCATTTTTCGAGCGCGCCCCATTCGCCGCCTTTAGAGGCCCGGTGTCGCCGGTTTTGGTGCGCGCGTCGCTGATGCTGATTTCCTGCTGCGGCCTCGGCGCCGCTTCGACCCCGCCCGTCCCCGTCACCAGCGTGCTCGAGCTTTTCACAAGTCAGGGCTGCTCGTCCTGCCCGCCCGCGGATGCGTTGCTGGCGACAATCGCGCGCAAGCCGGATATCGTCGCCGTATCGTTTCCGGTCGACTATTGGGATTACATTGGCTGGAAGGACACCCTCGCCGCCGGCGCCTTCGCCGCGCGGCAGAGAGCCTATGCCGCGGCGCATGGCGAGGAGCATGTCTACACGCCGCAGGCCGTGATCGACGGCCTCGTCGGCGTGGTGGGGAGCGATCGCCAGGACATCGAGGCGGCGATCGGCGCCGGCAAGGGGCGGGGCGGCGCGGTGTCCCTGCCGATGCGGCTCTCGCATTCGGATGGTTCGCTCGTGATCGACGTCGCCGGCGGCGACGGCGGCCCGGCCGACGTGCTCGCCTTGCGCGTCTTGCGCGCGAAGACGGTCCATATCGGGCGCGGCGAAAACGCCGGCCGCGTCGTCACCTATACGAATGTCGTCCGCGCCATCGACAAGGTCGGTCTTTGGACCGGCTCCATGGCGACCTTCACCTTGCCTGAGTCGCATGCCGAGGACGAAGGCTATGTCGTCCTTCTTCAGAAAGGCACGTTGGAGAAGCCGGGCCCCATTCTCGGCGCCGCCAAAACCGCGGGACTCTGAGCGCGCCTCCCGGTCGAGCCGGCCGCCCGCGGATATTCCCGGCCATGCCCGATCCCATCCCCAATCGGCCAAACACCGCTAAGACGCGGCGCGTCAACGGCTTTCGCGCAAATCGCGGCTTTCGCGCGGCAAGCGCCCGGCCTATAAGCGGCGGCGCAGTTCCCGCGCGCCCGATTCACTTGAGCATTTTTCGATTCCATGGGATTAAAAAACAGCTCTAATCTTTTGTTTTGTCACATTTTCTTCGCGCGAACCGCTACCTGCTTCGCGCGAAAATGATCGAGGAGCGTCATAAACCGATGAAAGTCCGCTTTCTCCCCAGCGCGGCGATCCTCGTCGCGACGACCTTCGCCACGACGAGTTTTGCGGCGACCGCGCCAGGGTTGACGCCAGGGTTGACGCAAAGGCCGATTCAGGGGCTGCCGGAAGCGCCGGCCGAGAACCCTTCCGCGCCCTCCCTCGCCCGCGAGGACGCAAGCGGCGGCTGGCGCGAAGCCAAAAGGGATGCGAAAGCGGAGGAAGCCAAAAAAGCCGCGGAGAAGCAAGCCGACGCCAAAAAAGCCGCCGCCAAGCCGGGCGACGCCAAATCCGGCAAGCCTGTGCAGGTCGGCTCCTTCAGCGACTGGGGCGCGTTTCTCGCCGAAGGCGCCAAGGACAAAACCTGCTACGCGCTGGCGACGCCAAAGGATCGGGAGCCGGCCAAACTGAAGCGCGATCCCGCCTATATCTTCATCTCCAACCGGCCGGCCGAAAAGGTGCGCAACGAAGTTTCCGTCATCATGGGATTCGCGATGAAGGACGGCGGCGAGGCGCACGCCGATATCGAGGGCGATCATTTCGATCTCGTCGCCAAGGGCGCCAACGCCTGGATCAAGAATCCGGCGGAGGAGGCGCGCTTCATCGAAGCGATGAAGAAGGGCTCGAAGCTGATCGTGAAGGCGCCGTCGATAAAGGGCAATGTGACGACCGACACCTATTCCCTCGCCGGGATATCCGAGGCGCTCGACAAAGTCCGGAAAGATTGCCCCTAGAGTATTCCGATCAGATTGACTCAATCTGATCGACAAGAATATGCTCAAGCTTTTGAATCTGGAGCGATTTCTTGTCGACCGAATGGACCATTCGGTCGGAAAGCGCTCTAGCGCGGGGTGAGGAAAAGCAGAACCGCTTTTCCGCCAGCGTCCCGCTCTAAGCTCCTGGAGTCGATCAGTTTCATGATTTTGGATGAACCGCGCCCGTTAAGACGCCGCCGCGAAAGGAGCGCCTTGTGCGCTCCCCCGCGCGGCGCATAATGCGCGCAGAACTTTAGAACGACGCGACGAACGCGCCGCCGGGGAGGACCAATCAATGTCGGACAAGATCTACCCTGTCGTTCCGGAATGGGCCCATGACGCATACGTCAACGCGGCCAAATACGAGGAGATGTATGCGAGTTCGATGACGAACCAGGATCAGTTCTGGGCGGCCCATGGCCGCCGCATCGACTGGATCAAACCCTTCACGAAGGTCAAGAACACCTCGTTCGATCCCCACAATGTCTCGATCAAATGGTTCGAGGACGGGATCACGAATGTCGCGCATAATTGCATCGACCGCCATCTCGCCGACAAGGGCGATCAGACCGCCATCATCTGGGAGGGCGATGATCCGAACGAGGCGAAGCATATTTCGTACCGGCAGCTGCACGCCGAGGTCAGCCGTCTCGCCAATGTCCTCAAGGCGTATGGCGTCGACCGGGGCGATACGGTCACGATCTATCTGCCGATGATCCCCGAAGCCGCCTATGCGATGCTGGCCTGCGCGCGGATCGGCGCCATCCATTCGGTGGTGTTCGGCGGCTTCTCCGCCGATTCGCTGGCGGGCCGCATCGAGGGCTGCAAATCGAAGCTCGTCATCACCGCGGACGAAGGCCTACGCGGCGGACGCAAGGTGCCTTTGAAGCTCAACGCCGACGCCGCGATCAAGAAAACCGGCGACATCGTCAAGACGACTCTGGTCGTCCGGCGCACCGGCGGGAAGGTCGCCTGGACCGAGGGCCGCGACGTCTGGTACGACGAGGCGCTCGCCAAGGCGAGCGAGGCTTGTCCGTGCGAGCCGATGAACGCGGAGGATCCGCTGTTCATCCTGTTCACCTCGGGCTCGACCGGGGCGCCGAAAGGGGTCGTCCATACGACCGGCGGCTACCTCGTCTTCGCGTCGATGACGCATCAATATATTTTCGACTATCACCCCGGCGATATCTACTGGTGCACGGCCGACGTCGGCTGGGTGACGGGGCACAGCTATATCGTCTACGGCCCGCTCGCCACTGGCGCGACGACGCTGATGTTCGAGGGCGTTCCCAACTATCCGAGCTTGTCGCGCTTCTGGGAGGTCGTCGACAAGCACAAGGTCAATATCTTCTACACCGCGCCGACGGCGATCCGCTCGCTGATGGGCGCCGGCGACGCGCCGGTCAAGGCGACGAGCCGGGCCTCCCTGCGCCTGCTTGGCTCTGTCGGCGAGCCGATCAACCCGGAAGCTTGGGAATGGTATTACCGCGTCGTCGGCGACGAGCGGTGCCCGATCGTCGACACCTGGTGGCAGACGGAGACCGGCGGCATCCTGATCACCCCGCTGCCGGGGGCGATCGCATTGAAGCCCGGCTCGGCGACTCTGCCGTTTTTTGGCGTCGAGCCGCAGGTGGTCGACGCCGCCGGCGAAGTCCTTGAGGGCGTCTGCTCCGGCAATCTTGTCATCGCCGATTCATGGCCGGGCCAGATGCGCACGCTTTATCAGGACCATGAGCGCTTCGTGCAGGCGTATTTCCTGGCCTATCCGGGCAAATATTTCACCGGCGACGGCTGCCGGCGCGACGCCGACGGCTATTACTGGATCACGGGCCGGGTCGACGACGTCATCAACGTATCCGGCCACCGGCTCGGCACCGCGGAGGTCGAGAGTTCGCTCGTCGCCCATGCAAAAGTCGCCGAAGCCGCCGTCGTCGGCTATCCGCACGATCTGAAAGGGCAGGGCATCTACGCCTATGTGACCTTGATGACCGGCTTCGAGCCGAGCGAAGAGCTGCGCAAGGAGCTCGTCGCCTGGGTGCGCAAGGATATCGGGCCGATCGCCTCGCCCGACGTCATTCATTTCGCGCCGGGATTGCCGAAGACGCGATCGGGCAAGATCATGCGGCGCATCCTGCGCAAGATCGCGGAGAACGAGTTTTCCGCGCTCGGCGACACCTCGACCCTCGCCGATCCGTCCGTCGTCGACGATCTGATCCGCAACCGCGCGCCTTAAGCATCTGTCCCGAAAAGCGGGAACCGCTTTCGGGATAGATCCGATGCGTCAAAGAAAGGCTTATCGGACCCGAAGCTGGAGCCACTTTAGTAGAGGTTAACGCCAGCCTCATTAATGTCGATTCGCGTTCGGCTTGACGCGGCGATTTCGGCGATAATGGTGAGCGGCGATGAGCACGACATTGCGTGGCGGCGGATTTTTTGCGACGCCCCGTGTCGCAAGATTTCTTTCCGCCCTGGCGCTATGCCTCGCCGCGGCGGGTGGCGCGTTCGCCCGTGAGACTGTGGCTTTTCCACCGGGTTACCGAGCGGGAACCATCGTCATCAAGCAAAGCGAACGCAGGCTTTATTTCGTCAAGGGCGACGGCTCCGCCATCCGCTATCCGGTGGCGATCGGCAAGGCCGGCAAGGCCTGGGAGGGCGAGACCTATGTCCAGGGCAAATATGTGAAGCCGGCCTGGTCGGCCCCCGACGACGTCCGCGCCGACCATCCAAACCTCACCGGAGTCATTCCGGGCGGGTCGCCGCGCAATCCGATGGGCGCGCGGGCGCTGACCCTGGCGCTTCCAGAAGTCGCCATCCACGGCACAGCGCAAAGCATGCGCAAGTCGATCGGCGCCGCGGCGTCCTATGGCTGCATCCGCATGCTCGACGAGGACATTATCGATCTCTATGACCGGGTGCGGATCGGAACGCCGGTCATCGCCATTCCCTAGAGCGCTTTCCGACCGAATGGAGCATTCGGTCGACAAGAAATCGCTCCTGATTCAAAAGCTTGAGCATATTCTTGTCGATCAGATTGATTCAATCTGATCGGAATATGCTCTTCTGTAACGGGATGAGGAAAAGCGGAACCGCTTTTCCGTTCGCATCCCGCTCTAAACTTTTGGAATCGACCAATGTCATGATTTTGGATTGATGTGGGTCCCAAATCATGAATCTGATCTGGATGTGAGGTTTCTGGACTGAATCCATCGAAAAACATGCAATTGATACAATCTGTTAGCTCCGAGAAAACCACAGTTCGATCGAATTTCACTGCAACCGGCCGGGGTTAGAGCGAGTTAACGCCGGCATCGGTACCGTCGGTTCGACCGCGGGGGCGATTCTCCGCGGAATCGACCTGGCAAATGCGGTGAACGGCCATGAGCACGATTTTTCGCGGCGGATACGCGTTAACATCCTTTCTCCCAAAATTCATTTCCGCTCTGGCGCTCTCGCTCGCTGGCGCCGCATCTCTCGCCCCAGGCGATGCCGTTGCGCTCGAAATCGTCGCTTTTCCACAGGTTTATCGTCCGGGCATGATCGTCATCAAGCAGAGCGAGCGCCGGCTCTATTTTGTCAGGGGCGACGGCACCGCCATCCGCTATCCGGTGGCGATCGGCAAGGCTGGCAAGGCATGGCAGGGCGAGACCTATATTCAGGGCAAATATGTCAGGCCATCCTGGTCGGCCCCCGACGACGTCCGCGCCGACCATCCCAATCTGACCGGCGCCATTCCCGGCGGCTCGCCGCGCAATCCGATGGGCGCGGCGGCGCTCACCCTGGGGCTTTCGGAGGTCGCAATTCACGGCACGACCCAAAGCATGCGCAAATCGGTCGGCACGGCCGCCTCCTATGGCTGCATCCGCATGCTCAACGAGGACGTTATCGATCTCTACAGCCGGGTGCAGGTCGGAACGCCGGTCGTCGCCGTTCCTTGAGGCGCGGGCGCCTCGAAGGAAGTCGCGCCGCAGGATCACGACCCGCGACAAAGGCGTCAACAACGTGATCGTTCGAGCGCGGAAGGAACGGGGAACAGGCGCCCCGCACTCTTTATTTCCGCAACGGATTAGCGTAACCAACGAAGAGGTTTAGGCGGAAGCGCCGCCAAAAGCGGGTCCGCGCGTCGCCAGTCCTCCGCAAAGGGACTTTGCGTGCGGAGTTGACGCGGCGCCTCCGCTTATGCTCGACTTGAGGCGCGCCTCCCGCATCGCCCGCCTCGCGGGCGCCGATGTGATCGACGCACGCCGGTCCTTGATGGGCTGAGGCTCCCTGACGGGCCGAGTCGCTGACGGATGGCCGCGCCGGATCGGCGACGCGTCCGAATGCGACGTCGAGAGGGACCCGGTTGGAACGCAGTGGTGAGGAGTAACTCGGTGGAAACGAAGGCTCTCGATCAAACCGAGCTTGTCAATCAGATCATTGACGTCATCGTTAAGGAAGGGATGATCGATCGCGACAAAGTCACTTTGGATGCGACGATCGAAAGCCTTGATCTCAAATCGATCGACATCGTGATGATATTGACGGCGATCGAAGACAAATTCGACGTCTATATTCCGATGGATGGCCCTTTCCACGAAGCGAAAGACATCAAAAGCCTGATCGACGCCATAGCGGCGTATATTATCAAAGAAAAATCATAATATGACTTCAACCCGAAGGGTCGTCGTCACCGGCATGGGGGCCGTGTCGGCCGCGGGAGTTGGGGCCGACGCTCTCTGGCGCGCCGCGCGCGACGGGCGCTCCTGCGTCGGCGAGACGCAATTCAACCGGCCCTATCGCGGCCGCATCAAAATTTCCGCGCAGGTGCAGGGGTTCGACGCCGCCGAACATATCGAGGCCAGCCTGCTGCCCTTCTGCGATCCCGTTACGCAATATCTGCTGACGGCGGCCGATGAAGCGATGGCGCAGGCCGGCCTCTCGCGCGAGCAGCCGCTCGGGCCGCGCACGGCCTCGATCATCGGCACCGGCATCGGCGGCATACACACGATCGAGGATGGGATCTATCTCGCACTCATCGAACAGGGCCGCCCGACGCCTTTGACCGTGCCGCGCGGCATTCCCAGCACGCCGCCGTCCAACATCAGCATCCGCTACGGCGCGATGGGGCCGTGTTTCGCCGTGGCCAGCGCCTGCTCCTCGGCCACCCAGGCGATCGGCATCGGCGCGCATCTCATTCGCTCCGGGCTGGTCGATCGCGCCATCGTCGGCGGCACTGAGGACACCATCACCAATTGCGTGATGCTGGCCTGGGAGGCGCTGAGGGTCCTGACGCCCGACGTCTGCCGGCCGTTCTCCAAAGGCCGCAACGGCATGATTCTCGGCGCCGGCGCGGCGGCGTTCATTCTCGAAGCCGAAGATGTGGCGAAGGCGCGCGGCGCGCGGCCGCTGGTCGAGCTCGCGGGCTATGGCACGACGGCCGACGCCAAGGACCAGGTGCGCCCGGACGCGGCGGGAGCCGCCGCCTGCATGCGCGAGGCCTTGCGGGACGCTGGCGTCGCCGACGAGGAGATCGATTACGTTAACGCGCACGGGACCGGAACCACCGTCAACGACATCAGCGAATCCGAGGCTCTCGGCATGGTTTTCGGCAAGCGCCTGAGCCAGCTGCCGGTTTCCTCGACGAAGCCGATTCATGGCCATGGCCTCGGCGCCGCCGGCGCGCTGGAGCTCGTCGTCACCATCGGCGCCATGCGCGAGGGCGTCGCGCCGCCGACCATCAACTGGCGCGAGCCCGACCAGAAATGCCCGGTCGACGCCGTGCCGAACGAGGCGCGGCCGATGCCGATCCGCACCGCTCTCAGCAATTCCTTCGCGTTCGGCGGCATCAACGCCTGCCTCGTCCTGCGCCGCGCCGAGGCGGCATGACGGCTGCGGATACGGACGCCGCCGCGCGCGAGGCTGGCGCCGGCGCGCCGCTTGAGATCATGGTCCGCACCGATGCGGCCCGGGTCGCCGCCTTTCGGGCCGCGACCGTCGGAGCGGAATTCGAGGCCGCCGCGCCCGCCGTGCCGCTGACCTACCCATTCTGCTGGATGACCTCGCCCGAGGTCAGGCCGATGCTGGAGCGCATGATCGGCGAACCCGGCCTGCTGCCGATCCATGAGGCGCAAAGTTTCGACTATCATCGCCCGCTGGCGCTCGACGCCGGTTACCGCGTCGCCTTCACATTTGCGCGCACGACCGGGCCGGAGCGGCTCACCGTCGCCGCGACGATCTCGACGCCAGGCGGCGAGAGATGCGCCGCGTTCGAGACGGTGCTGCGCCTCGTTCCTCGCGCTCGCCTGCCGGGGGCCGCCGATGCCTGAGGCAGCGCCCGGCGCGGAGCATGGAGCCGCGCCAGCCGATTGGCCGAAGCTCGGAGAGACCATCGGGCGCACGGATTTCGGGCCATTCGCGCCGGAGCAGCTTTCCCTTTACGCCGAGGCTTCGGGCGATGACAATCCGCTGCATCTCGACGCCGCCATCGCCGCCGCCGTCGGCCTCGCTGCGCCGCCCATCCACGGCATGCTGATGATGAGTTGTTTCGAGCCGGCCCTCAGGCGCTGGCGCGGCGACATCTTCATCTCGAAACTGTCCGGCAAATTCCTGCGGCCGATCTCCGTCGGCGCCGCCGTCACCGTTACGGGGCGGGTCGCACGCGCGAGCGTCTCGCCGCAGCCTGAGCTTGTGCTGCGCCTGATGGCGCATGGCCCGAACGGCGATCTCGCCATTCTCGCCGAGGCCACCGTCCGGCCCGCCGACGCCGCGCCGGGCTGACGTGTCCGCCCGATCGCTCCTCATCACCGGCGCGTCGAGCGGCATCGGCCGCGCGCTGGCGCTGGCCTACGCCGGTCCCGGCGCCCGGCTGGCGCTGACCGGGCGCGACCCTGACCGGCTCGAGGCCGTCGCCGCCTCGGCGCGCCAGCTCGGCGCGGAGGTCGAGGTCGGATTCCTCGACGTGCGCGATCAGGACGCCATGGCGCAATGGATCGGCGCGGCCGACGCCCGCCGCGGGTTCGATCTCTGCATCGCCAACGCCGGAATCACGACCGGCCTCGCGCCCGGCGAACTCTATGAGGACCCGCAGGCGGTGCGCGCCATTTTGAGCTCCAACCTCGCCGGCGTGCTGAATACGGTCGAGCCGCTCATCGCACCGATGCTGGCGCGCAAAGCCGGCCAGATCGCGTTCGTCGGCTCGATCGCCGGATTGCGTGGCCTGCCCTATGCGCCGGCCTATTGCGCGACCAAGGCGGCGGTGCACGCTTATTCCGAATCGCTGCGCGGGCGCCTTGAGCCCGCCGGCCTCTCAGTGAGCCTTGTCATCCCCGGATTCGTCAAAACGCCGCTGAACGACAGCATCGACGCCATCAAGCCGTTCGAGATCAGCGACGCGGAAGCGGCGCGAATCATCCGCCGCGGCCTCGATCGGCGCAAGGCCGTGATCGCCTTTCCCTGGCCGCTCTATTTCGCGGCGCGCCTTTCGCAAATCCTGCCGGCTCGCCTCGTCGACAAAATTCTATCGCGGATTGAAGTGAAGGCGCCAAAGACGCGGGAGCGCGTGGGGTAGAGCCGGCGTGGTCGATGAGCATCGCCGCGTCGCGCCGAGGCGAGCGTGGTCGCGGAAAGCGCGATGAAACGGCCCGGCGCCGCGGTCAGCCACATTTGGGCGCGAATTGACTGAATAGCGTCGGCCATTCACGCCTCTATACACAAATAAGGCCATTTTAAGACTTTGTTAATGTTAAGACTTTGAGCATTCAGCTTACTCAATTCCTGCAACAATCTGTTGCAATTTGTTGGTTGTTCGGGCGGTCGATTCGATGATTCATCACGCTCGACAGTTTCTGTCCGCGAAAGCCGCCATGAGCCTTCGTCCGAGCCGCCGCGCTGGCGCGTCAGATCCAGCGTTCAAGGCGAAGCGGCGAATGGTTTCGGCAGGGCAACCGCAGGAGCGTGCGGCCGATTTCTTCGGCGCGCCGTGCGGGCGAACAGGGGGCGGTCGTTTGCGGGGGCAGGGCGCTTGACATTTTTCGATCTACTGACGGGTCTTAGCGATTTAAGTCTCGTTATTTCCGTTCTCGGCCTCATCTTCGTGGCCGGCGGATTTCTCACCCTCATCGGCATCAATGTCTTCGAGCGGGTGCGGGGCCGGGCTCTGGGCAAGCCGCTGCGCCGGCTGATCCTCACCGAGGCCGATCTGCCGCATGTTCTCGTGCAGGTTCCTGTTTTCAACGAGCCTGAGACGGTGGCGGGCGCCCTCGCCGCCGCCGCCGCGCTCGACTGGCCGCGCGACCGGCTGCACATCCAGCTACTCGACGACAGCTCCGACGAGACGAGCGCGATCGCCACGCGCATCATCGGCGAACTGCATGAGCGCGGGTTCGACGTGCTGCATCTGCGCCGGGGCGACCGCTCCGGCTACAAGGCGGGCGCGCTCGCCGCCGGCCTCCTCCATTCCCATGCGCCTTACGTCGCCATCCTCGACGTCGATTTCCGGCCGCCGTCGAACTGGCTGCGCAAGGTCATGCCGGCCCTCATCGCCGACCCGAAGGCGAGCTTCATCCAGTCGCGCTGCGAATTCGCCAATGCCGGCGCCAATTGGCTGACGCGAGCGCAGGGCCTGATGCTCGATGCGCATTACGTGCTGGAGCAGGCGACCCGCTTTCGCGCCGGCTGGCTGTTTCAGTTCAACGGCACGGCGGGCGTGTGGCGGCGCTCGGCGATCGCTGCTGCCGGCGGCTGGTCCTCGGATTCGCTTTGCGAGGATCTCGACCTCACCGTGCGGGCGGAAATCGCCGGCTGGCACGGCCTGTTCTCGATGGATCCGCCGGTTCCGGGCCTCGTCCCCGATCAGGTCAGGCATTGGCGCGTGCAGCAGCGGCGCTGGTCGAATGGCTTCGTGCAGGTCGCCCGCAAGCTTCTCGGGCAAATCTGGACCTCGGACTGGTCGAAGCGGCGCAAATTCTCGGCGAGCCTTCTCATTCTCGTCCAGACGTTTTATCCCTGCGCCGCCATCGCCATCGCGTCGCTCCTCGTCAGCGTCACCCTGCGCGAAGGCGATTCGACCGCCTATCTGCCGATCATCGACCTCATCGCCGTCCTGGTCGCCATGGTCGCCATCGGCATGACGCTGACGCCCTATGTCATTTTGCGGCGCGGCTCGCTGTCCCGTTACGTCGCGACCGTCGCCTCGCTGACGCCGTTGATGATTTTCGTCAGCCTGTCGAATGCGCCTTCCATTCTGAAGACGGTGTTCGGGGCGGAGGACAGCTGGACGCGGACGCCGAAAGCGGTTGCGATCGCGGCGCCTGTCGATCCAGTCAGGCGATTCTAGATCGCGCGCCGGCGGTTCTAGATCGCGCGCCGGAACGGGCGGCGAACAGGTTTCCCATTTTGCGCGTCCCGTTCGAGACCGCGCCCGGCGAAGGCCCGGCTTCGCTCCATCTGGAGCTTTTGCGCGCAGTCATGTAGAGCAAGCGTTTCGCATGACGTGAACAGGAGCTGTTTTTCATGCAACCGAGCCGATTGATCCGCCGCGCAAGACTTGTTCTGGCCGCCACGGCGGCGCTTACGCTGAGCGGCCTCTCCAGCGGCGCCAGCGCCGATTCGGGCGGTATCCTCGGCGGCTTTGGCAATGTCGACTGGAAAGACTTTTTCACTCTCCACGATTCCAAGAATCAAAATGCCGGGCCGCCGGGAACGCAGGGCCATCATTTGTTCTGCCCGGAGGTCATCATCCTCGACGGCACCGCCGCCGCGCAGGTCCACGCCGGCGCGCCGCCGACCAACATGAACCTGCGCTATCAATATTCGCTCGGCGACGTCGTGCGCCAATGCGAGCTGCAGGGCGACCAACTCGCCGTCAAGGTCGGGATCGCGGGCAATGTGCTGCTGGGGCCGGCCGGAACGCCGGCCAGCTTCAGCGTGCCCTTGCGCGTCGCCATCGTCGGCGCCAAGGACAATGAGCCAATCGTCACCAAGCTCTACCATGTCGCGGCGACGATTCCCGCCGGACAGGCGCAGACGGATTTCTCGCTCGTGACCGAGCCGCTGCTGGTGCCCTTCACGCAGGACCACACGGAAGACGATTACACGATCAAGGTCGGCATCGACGAAGGTCCGGAAAAACCGGCGGGCAAGCACAAGCCGTAGGGATCCAGGGGGGCCGATGTCGACCACTCGCTATACCGACAACCATGAATACATCCGGATCGAAGGCGACGCGGGCGTCGTCGGCGTCACCGACTACGCCCAGTCCCAACTGGGCGACGTCGTTTTCGTCGAGCTGCCGCTTCTCGGCAAGCGCCTCGCCAGGGGCGCCGAGGCCGCCGTCGTCGAAAGCGTCAAGGCCGCGAGCGGCGTCAATGCGCCCGCGTCCGGCGAGGTCGTCGAGATCAATCGCGCGCTGGAGGAATCGCCCGGCCTCGTCAATGAGGATCCGGCCGGGAAGGGCTGGTTTTTCAAGCTCAAACTCGACGATCCCGCCGAACTCGATGCGTTGATGGATGAGGCCGCCTATGAGGCTTTCGTCGCGACGCTCGACTGAGGCGCTGACAGGGCGCCTCGCGCCAGGGGCCGCGCTCCGGTTTTCCTACAGGGAGTTTTCGCCGCGCATCCTACATTGAATGATGGTAATCATCTAAATGCGCCGGTCGTTTTTCGTGAGGCCTGGAAGCGTTCGCGCGCCCGCACGGATCGGACGATCTCGCCCATGCGCATTCGGTCGTCCGGTCCGAAGCGCCATGGCGTTCGGCCATGTCGCCCAGGCCTCTTTTGCGCAGAATTTCTGAACCGTTCCGTTCGATCCGGGCGGCGCCGGCTGTTTCACGTGAAACAGGTTTTTGACCGGTTTCGCCCTCGAACCGGACAAGCGAAACCCGCGATCTTACAAGCAAAATGCGCTATAAGCCGCAAGGCGGGTTGAAGCAGGAGAGGGAACGGGATGGCGCACAACAGACACGATCATACGGATGCGCCTGCGCGGGCGGTGCGATTCGACTGGCGGCGCCCGCATCATTCGCCGCTGTTTTGGGTCGGCGCCGTGCTGTTTCTCGCGGCGATTTCGATTTACGTTTGGTCCGAAGACCTCTCCTGGCGCCCGCGCGTCCAGCAACAATAACGCCGCGCCGCGCCTAATCGGACTTCCGGTACTCCTGGAGTTTGGTGCGATAGCCCTCGGCGTCGCCGTAATCCAGAAATTTCAGGTAGCGCGCGTGCGGATCGCGGATGCGGAGCGCGTGCTTGATCGGGCACCAATGCTGTTCGGTCCGGCTGGCGATTTCGCGCACATAGGAAATAACGCCGTTGGCATAGCCGCAAAATGCGCAGTTGAACGCCTCGATCACGTTCAGATAATTTAGATGATTGCGGTCGATGATGACGTAATCCGAACGCTTGATGCGGGGGATGCCATAGGCGCGAAAGCAGACGTGCTGGTAAACCGTGACCCAAATGTCCATTAGCGCGAGCGGAACCCCCAGCGAATAGATGACGGGCGCGGTCAAAATATTGATCGGCGGGGTTTCCTTGAAGAACTGGATCAGCCCCATCTTGAGGCGGCGGTGGCGCGCCAGAACATCCTGCTCGAATCCGGCGACGTTTTCCTTGATCGCAGGGCCGTAGGCCGCGCGTCCCTTCTCGACCTCCCGCTCCAGCTCCTCCTCAAGACCGCGGATGCGGGCGAGGATCGCATCAATCTGTTCGCTCATGTCTCGGCCTTCGGGCTGGAGGAAACCCACGTTAGGCCCTGCGCGCATGGTCTGAACAGGAAAAAGATCCTCCGCGCGAGCCGCCTCACGCGCCGCCGCACATATGCTCGGCGTCCCTCAGGGTCCAGGATTTATGCGTGCGCAGATTGGTCGTGCGGTAGATGCGGCCCCGGTCGTCGCCCTTGGGGCAGTGTCTCGGGATCGAGACGAGGCACATGCTTACGGGATCGCCCTGCTTTGAATGTACGATCGCCGGGATGGCGTCGTAGGAGACCTGATAGCCCCCATTGGCAAAACTCACCGCGCTGCCCGAGTCCAGCATGGGCTTGTTCGTGCTGCCATCGACAAGCCGCGTCTCGACCGATTTGATCGCAGTCTTCACGCATTCGCCGACGCGTTGCGGCAAGCCGCCGGCGTGCGCGGGGCAAGAGGCGCCAAGCGCAAAAATTACAAGAACAAACAATAGCTTGAAATGTGACATAGAATGCGCCTCGCTAGCCGGAGTTTTCCCATCCTACGCCAGTTTGAGGAGAGCGAGGAAGACGAGGGCGCGCATGCGCGGAGAGATCCATTCAGCGCATGGCGGCAGGAAAGCGCATCCGGATTTTGAACTCAAGGACGGCCCCTCGGGCCGCCGCCGCAGGCGGTCTGCGATCCTTGACTTCAAAATGCGGATGCGCTCGGGTCAGCCGTGCGATGTATGGGGTAGTGTGGCCGGGGGCCTATAGGTTCCCCTTTTTTCCATTTCGCAATTGATCGATGATTTTCTGCACCTCGTCTGGAATCGGGCGCGTTAGTCCATTCTTGCGACGATAATCTCTGGCAGCTTCATCCGCTCTGATTTCTGCCGCTTGTTTGCTCACACCGAATCGTAATGCGATCAAGGTAGCATCTTCGTTTGGTCTTATTCGGTGGAAAGGTGCAAGGACCGCCACGGCAAATCTATCGGTTCTTGTTTCTAGAGCATTTTCACGGCTGGCGGAATCGCTTTGGGATTCCTCCGGCGCACAGTTTGTGATTCGCTTTCCGTGTTGATTCGACGAGGGATTGCGATGGGCAGAGCTTACTCTCAGGATTTGCGCGAG
>JBKQMI010000185.1:0-2621 GCA_052146775.1 Methylocella sp.
CCTCCGCGTTCCGCCCGGCCTTTCGTGCACGCCACGGGGACAGCGCATGCGTCCGGGGCCGGATCCGCCGCGCACGCGGCTTCCGCCGAAACAACCGCCGAGGCGAAGACGGAGGCGCGCCAAGCCGCCAACCCCGCCGCGGGCGGACAAGGCGCCGCTTCGCCGCTTCAGGGAGCGGCATCCACGAATCTATTCGGCGCGGCCTCCAGTCTGGCGGTTCCGGCGCAAGGCGGCGCCGCGGCGTCCACCCGCTCGGACTCGTCGGCGGCGCCCGCTGCGCGGACGAGCGCGCCAGCGGCTGCGGCTTCCACCGCCCAGCGCGTCCATGAGATCGACCTCGATCTCGCCCCCGGCGGGGTTGCGGACGCGTCGATGACGGTGCGGCTCGCCGGCGACAAGCTCGGCGTGGTGATCCGGGCGGCGAGCGGCGAGACCGCGGCGACGATCGAGGCCGCACGCGACGCGATCGCGGAGCGTCTGGCGGCGATCGGTCAGCCGGTCTCCTCCATTATCATCCAGCAGACGGACAGGAGCGATGCGACGGGCGGATCAGGCCAATCGACGGCCGAAGGCGAAGGGCGAGCGCAGCAGGGGCAGAACGGCGACTCGGATGATGCGCGCGGTTCTCGCCGCGGCGCTTCTCGCAACTAGTCCGGCCGGCGCCGGCGCCCTCGTCTGCGAGCGTGAGATGACGCGGGCGGCGGCCCAGAGCGGCGTGCCGCTCAACGTGCTCTTTTCGGTCGGCCTCACGGAGACGGGACATCGCGGCGAACTCGGCCCCTACGACATGAACGTCGACGGGCGCGCGGTTCATTCGGAGACGCTTGCCGAGGCGATGACGCGCTTTGCGGCGGCGCAGGCGCAAGGCGCGCATTTCATCGACGTCGGCTGCATGCAGATCAACGTCCACTTCCACGGGAACCGTTTTGGCTCGGTCGCCGAAATGTTCGACCCGGCGCGCAACGTCAATTACGCGGCCAATTTTCTCAAAGCGCTGAAGGCCGAGACGGGCGCGTGGACGCTCGCGGTCGCCCGCTACAACGCCGGGCCGGGCAACCCGGCGGCGGAGCGGACCTACGTCTGCGCGGTCATCCGCAACATGGTGGCGAGCGGCTTCGGCCAGTGGACCGTGAGCGCCCGTGCGCTGTGCCAGTAGCGCGGGCGGCGGCCGGCCGCTCCCGGGACGGATATTTGGAATCTCTTGGAAAAGGCCCGTCGCTCCGCAGTCAGACCCTGCAGCTCCGCAAATCAGGCCCTAGAGTTATTTGGATTTCCTTGGATTCCCTCGTCCGAATCGAGACTTTTCAATGACTTACGCGGGATCGCGGCGCGAAAAATTATTCGGCGGCCCCGCTCGCCTGAAAGACCGCGCGCGAAGGCGCCGCCGGTCCCTTGGACGAGAAAGCCGATTGCGCTTTGATCAATCGCGACATGAGGAAAGCATAGCCCAATGTCTGCTTTTCGGCAAGAAATTGTCCGCTCTTATAGCGTTAGCTGTTGTTAGATGATAGATGTCGAGGCGCCGGCGCGGCGGCGGGGGTTTGGCGATGGACACGGCTGAGTTTGACAGCTGGCTTTCGGGGATGGGGCGGCTAAGCGGCGAGCAGATTGCTCTGGCGCTCGCAGAGCTCGGAGAGCTTGGCAAGCGATCAGATGAAGGCGTTGGGCGGCCGTCCGCCGAGACTCGGCCCGAGGCGGAGCCGTCGATTGGAGAGGGCGGGAGGCGCAACGCGTCGAGGATTGCTGGGGACGTATTGGCGACGCTCGGCGAGCGCAAGGTCGAGCGTCTCGGCTGCGCGCATTGCGGGGCCGATGAGATTGTCGGTTGGGGTCGGTCGCACGGCCTGCCGAGGTATCGATGCAAGGCGTGCGGGCGCACCTTCAACGCCGCGACCGGGACGGGAATGGCCCGATTGCGCAAGAAGGATCGCTGGTTCGATCAGGCGCAGGCGATGATCGAGGGCGTCAGCCTGGCCAAGGCGGCCGAACGCTGCGGCGTCCATCCGACCACGGCCTATCGCTGGCGGCATCGCTTCCTGAGCGCTCCGGCGCTCGACAAGCCGCAGATGTTGCGGGGAATTGTGGAAGCGGACGAAACCTTCATCCTCGAGTCTTTCAAGGGCCGGCGCTCCGGTCTGACGCGCAAGGCCCGCAAGCGCGGCGGCAAGGCGAGACATCCGGGCGCCTTTTCCGACAACATCCCCGTTCTCGTGGCTCGCGACCGTTCCGGCGCCACCACCGACGCCGTGCTGCCCGAGGACACGGCGGTGTGCATCACCCAGGCGCTCGCCAGCGCCATGTCGCCTGCAAACGTGCTGGTCTGCGACGGCGGCCGGCCTCTGCGCGCTTTCGCCCGACGCGCCAAAATTCCCGTCCGCGTGGTTCCCGCTCCGGGAAAGCCGCTGCCCGGCGAGCCCGATATCCACATCAACAACGTCAATGCCTACCATTCGCGTCTCAAGGAGTGGCTGCGCCGCTTCCACGGCGTCGCCACCAGGAACCTGCCCAACTATCTGGGCTGGCGCCGCACCCTCGAAGCCTCTGCTGAAGCAAATCCCCAAGCCTGGCTGCTCGCAGCCCTCGGCCAAGGCGCATACCAACAGCTAACGCTATAAGCGCGA
>JBKQMI010000186.1:0-13278 GCA_052146775.1 Methylocella sp.
TGTTGTAAAGTAGATTGTGCCAAATGCTTCAGCGGCAGCTTGTAGTTCACGCATAAGGTCTTCGTCACTAAGACGCGTGCGTTTTACCGCCAAATCAAACTTAAAATCGCCACTCATCGTCTATATGGCCCCTACCGCTTTGCCCGCCGCGCACGCCTACTCGCCGGACCAGCGCTCCGACCGGAACGCCTTCGCGATCGCGGCGGCGCGTGCGGTTCTGGCCGCCTCCGCAGCTTCCGCGCCGCCCGTAGGCGCTTTTACTCCCGCGCAGGCCTTGAACGCCGCCTCCAGCAGCTTCGCCTTGGGATAGGCCGCGCCCGCGCGCTCGCCGTAAGCGCAATAATCGCAGGCGCAAACTTCCATCAGTAGCGCGAAAAAGTCCGGCGCATCGAAGGCGCCGAGGCGCTCCAGCATCAGGGCGACCGGCCCGGCGCGCGCTTCCGAGGTGCGATGCACGCGCTCGCATTCGGCAAGCGCCTGAAGGGCGAGGTCGCGGCAGTCGCGCGGCGCGTTGAAGCGGTCGCAGATTGCCTCGATGCGCGGGCCGCCGCGATCAATGTGCCGATAGTGAACCGGCAGATGTTCGGGCGGCGAATCGGCCTTGCCGACATTCATGACAAGCAGGGCGAAGCGCACCGGAAGCGGCTCATTGCGCCGCGCCGCCTCATTCAGCGCCCGCAACAAATGGTCGCCAAGATCGACGAGCGGTGGGTCGTCGGCGATTTGCGGAACGCCAAACAGGGCCGCGACCTCGGGCAAAACCGCCGCCAGGGCGCCGCAAGCGCGCAGAGCCAGGATCATCCGCGAGGGAACGCGGGCCATCAGGCCGCGAACGAGTTCGGGCCAGATGTCGGATGGCGCAACGCTCTCCAGCGCGCCGCCCGCGACCTGGCTCGTCATGGAATCCCGCGCATCCTGATCGAGTTCGCCATCGCCTTCGCCGAGCAGGGCGGCGAAGCGCAGGATGGAGAGCCCCGGAAGGTTTGGCGTCAGGTCCGGCGGGAGAGAGCTGAATTCGCGATCCATCGCGAAACAGTAATGACATGTCGGCGAGAATCAAAGCGGCAAAGCCGCTCTGGTCCCGCCCGCAAAACTGAATCGCTGGCGCGAAGCCCGCGCCGGCTCAGGCGGCGTAAAACCCCTTGCCGCTCGCCGCCAGCGCGAGGAACTTCTCGCTCGGCTTGTAGATCGCGCCGAGGCTTTCCCATTTCGCGGCGCGTTCGACCACCGTCTTGAGCCCGAGGTAATCGGCGTATTTCAGCGCGCCGCCGAGATAGCGCGGCAGGCCTAACCCGAGGATGAGGCACATATCCGCTTCGCCCGGCGAGCCGGTGACGCCGTCCTCATAGCAACGCGCGGCCTCGAAGATCAGCGGCAGCATCATGCGCTCAGTGATCTCGGCGTCCGTGATGCTTGTCGTCCCGTTCGGCTGCCCGGCGGCGAGAAGCGCCGGAACGGTGGGATCCGGATCCTTGCGCGGCCGGCCCTTGGGATCGCGTGCGTAAAGATAAAACCCGCGGCCGTTCTTCTGGCCGAGGCGGCCGTCGCTTTTCAGAAGATCGATCGCGGAGGGCGACGGCGCTTCCATGCGATCGGCGAAGCCGGCCGAGACGATCTCGACGACGTGATGCGAAATATCGAGGCCGATGACGTCGATGAGATAGGCCGGCCCCATCGGCCAGCCGAAGCTTTCCATCACCCTGTCGATCGCGTGGAAATCGACGCCGTCGCGAACGAGCTGCAGGAAGGCGATGAGATAGGGCGTCAACACGCGGTTGACGACGAAGCCAGGACAGTCGCCGACGACGACCGGCGTTTTGCCCATCGCGCTGGCGTAGCCAACAATGGTTGCGACCGTGCTTTCCGAGGTTTTGGGGCCGCGCACCACCTCGACCAGCGCCATTCGCGGCACGGGATTGAAGAAATGCATGCCGATGAAATTTTCCGGCCGCGTCAGCCCATCGGCGAGATCGGCGATGCGCAGCGATGAGGTGTTCGAGGCGAGGATCGCATCCGTGCGCGTCAGCCCCTCGATTTCGCGGAAAACCTTCGTCTTCACGGCGAGATTTTCGACGATCGCTTCGATGACCACGTCGACCTTGTCGAAGCCTTCGAAGGTGAGTTGCGGCGCGATCGCGGCAAGCACCGCATCCGCCTTTTCCTGCGTGAGGCGGCCCTGCTCGACGCTCTTGGCGAGCAGCTTCTTCGCCTCGGCGACCCCGCCTTCCACCGCCTGCTCCGACACATCCTTCAGAATAGCGGGGACGCCGCGCAGGGCGCTCTGATAGGCGATGCCGGCGCCCATGACGCCCGCGCCGATGACGGCGGCCTGGCGCACCGGCGCGGCCGTTTTGGCGTATTGCTTGCCGATTTTCTTCAGCGCCTGCTCATTGACGAAAATGGCGACCAGCGAGCCGGCGGCCTGCGAGGCCGCGATCTTCGCGAATCGCTGCGCCTCAAGGGCGAGCGCCGCGTCGCGATCGAGCGCGGCGGCAGCCTCCAGCAAGTCGACCGCGTCATGGGCGGCGGGATAATGCGGCAACGCCCGCGCCGCGCTCGCCCGCGCGCTTTTCAGCAAATCGCCGGCGTTCTGTTCGCCAAGACCAACGCTTTGCCGCGCGCGAGCCCGCCGCCCCTGCCATTCGGCGGGGCTGGCGACCGCATGGCGCAGCAGCGCGAGCGCCGCCTCGCGCAGCTCCTCCGGCGCGCCGAGCGCGTCGACCGCGCCATGCTCCAGCGCCGTCTCAGCCGTTTGCTGGGCGCCAGAAATGATCCATTGCGCGGCCTCCGCAAGGCCGATCAGGCGCGGCAGGCGCACCGTGCCGCCATAGCCGGGGAAGATGCCGAGCGTGACTTCCGGCAGGCCCACCTTTGCGGCGGACGACATGACGCGATAGTCCGCCGCGAGCGCGACCTCGAAGCCGCCGCCAAGCGCGAGGCCATTGACGGCGGCGACCGTCGGCGCCGGCAGATCACTGATCGCGGCAATGATCGCGGCGTTGCCCGCGACGAAAGCGGCGACGTCTTCGGGCGTCTGGCGAAAAACCTCGACGAATTCGAAAATATCGGCGCCGACGATAAAGACATCCTTGGCGCTTGTGATGAGGACGCCCTTGAGGGCCGCCGCCTTCCAGATGACGTCGAGCGCGCCGCGCAACTCGCCAAGGGCGAGGCGGTCGAGCTTGTTGACGGATTCGCCCTTTCGCTCGAAGCGAAGCTCGACCAGTCCCTCGCCCAGATCCTGAACCTTGATGGTGTCGCCGTCAAAAAGCATGTCTCACCTGCATTTCCTGTTGACGACCGGCCGATCGGCGCGATCCGCGAGCGCCTCGGCCTTGAGGCAATTTTCTCGCCATCCCTCCGGCTCCATCGGGGAAGGCGGCCTTTCCGACGGATATCGTATATATGTGACGAAGATTTTTTGAGAATCTCGCCGGGCGCCCCGCTCGACCGCCCGTCTGTCCCTCATGACGATGATTTCGGCGGCCGTGGCGCGGCGGCGCCTTCACTCCGGCGGGGCCGGTCGATTTGATGCCCGGCCGCCAAACCCCTCCGCGAAGCATTGCTGAAGCCCCTGCCCGAGGCTCTGCAAGACGGCGAGCGTCGCGCCGAGAAACGCCGCCGGGACGATGAGCAGATGGATCGCGCCCTGGATGTTGCGGGCGCCGTCGGCGATCAGCACGCCCCAGCTCGACAGCGGCTCCTCGACGCCGAGTCCCAGAAACGAGATGAAGCTTTCGAGCAGGATCACGCGCGGCGCGAGCAGCGTCAGAAAAGCGATGATCGGGCCGCTCGCGTTGGGAAGGATATGGCGCCAGATGATCGCGGCCGGGGCGACGCCCAGCGCGCGCGCGGCGAGGACATACTCCCTCTGTTTGAGGCTCAGCGTTTGTCCCCGCGCAAGACGCGCCATGTCGAGCCACTCGACCGCGCCGATGGCGACGAAGATCAGCGCGAAATTGCGGCCGAAGACCATCACGAGGACGATGACGAAGAAAATGAAGGGAAGCGCGTAGAGGATCTCGACGATGCGCATCATCACGACGTCGACGGCGCCGCCCGCAAAGCCCGCGATCGCGCCATAGCCGACGCCGATGACGAGCGCGACGAAGGAAGCGAGGAGGCCGACGGCGAGCGACACGCGGCCCGCGATCAGCGTCCGCGTCAGAAGGTCGCGTCCATTGGCGTCGGTCCCGAACGGAAACAGATTCCTTTGCAGCGGGAGATCGAGCGACACGCGTCGCCCCTCGTCCTCGCTCGCCTTTATGCGGGGCGCGGCGAAAACATCCGACCGCTCGAAAATCCGCAAATCCCGCGCGTCGATCGGCCGCGCGCTCGACAATGTTGCGTCGAGCCTCGCGCGATCCTGCCGCAATGAATCAATGCTCGCCCCCATTCGCCCGGCGATATCCTCGATCGCGCGGCGCGCCTCATCCGGGCTCGGATGCGACTCCAGCGAAGGATCCGCGAAAACATAATCCCGATAGACGCGATCGTAAGGATGCGGCGAGACCATCGGACCGATGATGCAGGCGCATGCGATCAGCGCGAGAAGCGCGAGGCTTATCGGGATGCGCTTCGAGGCGCCGCCACCGGGATAAAGACTCGCCAAAGCGTCGCTCATCGACCCTCGGCGTCCGCAATGCGGGGATCGAGCCAGCCGTAGGTCAGATCGACGAGAAGATTGAAGAAGATGACGAGCGCCGCGACGACCACGACCGTTCCCATGACGAGCGTATAATCGCGGCCGAGCGCGCCATCGACGAAATATCGGCCCATGCCGGGAATGCCGAAGATCGTCTCGACGACGACGGAGCCGGTCAACACGTTCGCGGCGGCGAGGCCGAGATAGGAGAGCACCGGCAGGATCGCCGCGCGCAGCGCGTGCGCGGTGATGGTGCGCGGGGGCGACCCGTAGGCGCGCAGGGTCCGGATGTGCGGCTCCTTCAGCGCATCGCGCAGCGAGGCCTGCATCAGCCGCGCGATGATGGCGATCTGCGGCAGAGCGAGAGTCGTCGCCGGCAGGATCTGGTTTCTCCACGCGCCGCCGCTCCAGCCGCCGACCGGCAGGGCGTGAAGGGTCAGGCCGAAGAAAAGCTGCAGCAGCGGCGCTATGACGAAGGGCGGCAGCAGGACGCCGACGAGCGCCGCGACATCGACCGCGAGGCCGCCGAGATTTGCGCGCCAGCCTGGCCTTGCCGCCGCGCCGGCGACGCCAAGCGCGCCGCCGATCGCGAGCGCGGCGATCATCGCCTCGGCGCCGAGCCGCATCGAGATCGGCAGCGCATGGGCGAACAGCTCATTCACCGAAAAATCGCGCCAGTGCAGGCTCGGGCCGAAATCGCCGCGCGCGAGGCTTTGCAGATAGACGAGGAACTGCTGCCCAAGCGGCAGATCGAGCCGGTAGATATGGCGCAGATTTTTCGCGATCTCGGGGTCGAGCGGACGCTCGGAATCGAACGGGCCGCCTGGCGCGAGCCGCATCAGGAAGAACGCCAGCGCGACGACGATGAACAAGGTCGCGGCGGAGGCGAGGATGCGGGAGAGCGCGCGCCACAGCATACGCTAGCCGGGTCTGGATTTCTGAGGCGAAAGGTCTGGCGGCATGCTTTCACATGAACGGATTTTGCGGGAGCTTAGCAGATGCGGATTCAAGGCGTCGCTCCTTTGCGCTGGAGACCGCGGCTTCGCGCTTCAAAGATAGGGCGCCGCTGTCCTGGCCGCTAACCGCCTCTTCTCGGATCAAAACGCAAAGGCGTAGATCGCTCCGTCCGCCCCGACATAGAGCCGGTCCTCCGTCGCAATCAGGGTTTGCAAGTGGCGCAGACCGGCAAGGGCCGATGAAGGCCCATCGAAAAGCGGCGCCCCGGTGTCCCCGCGGAATCCGTGCAGCCGATTGTCGCCTTCGGCGCCGAGGATCCAGACAATGGGATTTGAGCGCCCATCCGTGGTGGTCACGATCGGCGATCCATCGCCATTCAAAGGGGCGCACCAAGCCATGGTCATCGCAGGCGGAGAGCCGGATTGGATTTTCAGGACCGTGAGGCCCGCGTCGCGTTCCGGCGCCCGGCACTGCGCGCCCTGCCCAAAAAAGGCGACGAAAACGCCGTCATCCGCAGGATAAGCGGCGGGGGCTGTGACGATCCGCCCGGCGACAGTCGCAGCGGCGAGCTCGCCGCCGATCCCGCCAAGATCATTGCGGTCGAGCAGATAGGCTTTCCCATCCTTGCCGAGCGCAAGGATCAGCGCCTGCGCGCCGCTTCGCGTCGGGACGTCCAGAGGCAACGGATTGGTTCCGCCGAGGTCGGCGTCGCGCGCGTCGAGAGCCTGCCAATCCGACGGTGCAAAAAAATCCTTTTTAACATCGGACCGACGCAAATCGGGAGCCAATCGCAAAACCGCCTCGCCATCGCTCCAGACCTTTGCGTCAAATGTGTTGCCAGTCGCGACGAACAGCGACTTTCCGTCGCTGCTGACGCCGCCGGGCGCCCAGATGCCGCCGCCGCGCGCGCGCGTCGCCCAGCTCTTCACGATCCGCGGACCGGAAAGGGAAATCCCCACGACGAAGCCGTGATAATGGCCGCAATCGCCGGTATGACCGCCGAAGGGGATGTAAAGCGTTCCATCGAGTATCGCCAGAGCGCCCCGCTGGTTCTGGTTGCGCGGCTCGAAATCCTTTCCTTTGAGCGAATCCGCTATGTCGACTGGCCAGCCCGGCAGGAGCGAACCGTCTTTCAGCGAGAGCGCAAAGGCGAGGTGCCGCGGCCCCGACGCCGTTTCGATCGCAGCGTCGAGATAGATGGCCTCGCGCGATTGGTCGATGACCGGCGCGCCGGTGACTCCGAGCGGGTCGATATTGCCGCACGGCAGAAACGAACGGGCCACCGGCGCGCCGAGGGACCGCTTCCATACTTCGGCGCCGGTACTCGCATCGATCGCGTAAACGATATTGTCTTCGGTCGCGAGGAGCAGGATCGCGCGGCGGGCGCCCGCCGGGCGCCAGTACAGCGGCTGCGCATAGACATGTCCCGCGATCTGCGGGTGGAAATGTTCGTCGAGGCGAAGCGAACCGGCTCGATCCCAGGTCAGCCCCGGGACAATGAAATTACCGCTGCGATCGGCGCGGCCATGGTAGGAAGCGATCGATCGCAATTTGGGGCCGGCGCGAGACGGGAGGGCCGTTGCGAGCGCGCATGCAAGCAAAATGAGGATTGAACGCTTCATCGGACCATCCGGCGTTAGCTTTCCACGGAACCCGCGCGAATCAAGCGCGCCCTCCGCTTCGTTTCGGCAGCGACGATTCAAACCTATAGTCCAACAAAGCCCTCCGCGCTTTGGCCTCGCCCCTTAAGCCTTCCCCCCGCGCGAAAAATCCTCTATTGGCCAGCCTTCGCGGCAGGGCCGCGCAATGATGGTAAAGACTGCCGATGTCAGACTCTTCGCCGACGCGCATCGATCGCCGTTTCGCCGAGCTCGCCAGGGACGGCCGCGCGGCGCTGGTGACGTTCGTGATGGCCGGCGACCCCGATCTTGCGACGAGCCTCGAAATTCTCAAAGCCCTGCCTGGAGCTGGAGCCGACGTGATCGAGGTCGGCATGCCGTTCACCGATCCCATGGCCGACGGCCCAGCGATCCAGGCGGCGGGCCTGCGCGCCCTCCGCGCAGGCGCGACTCTCGCCAAAACCCTCCGCCTCGTCGCGGATTTCCGCGCCGGGGACCAGACGACGCCGATCGTCCTCATGGGCTATTACAATCCGATTTATGTGCATGGGGTCGAAGCTTTCCTTATCGAGGCCAAAAAGGCCGGCGTCGATGGCCTCATCGTCGTCGACCTGCCGCCTGAGGAGGACGCCGAGCTTTGCCTGCCGGCGCTGAAGGCGGGGTTGAATTTCATCCGGCTCGCGACGCCGACGACAGACGCCGCACGGCTGCCGGCGGTGCTCGCGAATACCTCGGGCTTCGTTTATTACGTCTCGATCACCGGGACGACCGGCGCGGCGACGCCGGATTTTTCCGCGACGGCGGCGGCGGTCGCGCGCATAAAAGCCCATACGGACTTGCCGGTCGCGGTCGGCTTTGGCGTCAAGAACGCGGCCAACGCCGAAGCGATTGCCGCCCACGCCGATGGGGTGGTCGTCGGTTCGGCCATCGTCGAGGCGCTGCGCGCCTCGCTCGACGCGGGAGGCAAGGCGACGCCGCGAACCGTCGAAGCGGTGAAGGCGCTTGTGGCCGACATCGCCACAGGCGTTCGTCAGGCGGCGCCGGCGGCGGGATAGTCGCCTCGACTTCAAACCCGGACATTTCAGAACCGCATTATTTCTGTCGCAAATAGGCTTTGAAGCCTCTAAATAGGCCCGAGCCGTCGCAAGCGCGCCGCCCGCGGCGGCGAAGGCGCTTCGGCAGAGCTTAGGCCCGCAAATGATCGAAGCCGAAGAGTCGTTTCTATTGGGTCGTATCTATCAGGATCTTGCATGAACTGGATCTCGAATGTCGTCCCGCCCAAGGTCAGGTCGTTCCTGCGCCGGGAATCGCCTGAAAATCTTTGGGTCAAATGTCCCGAAAGCGGCGAACTCGTCTTCCACAAGGATCTCGAGGCCAATCTTTTCGTCGTGCCGGGGTCCGGCTATCACATGCGCTTCGGGACGAAGGCGCGCCTCGCCAATCTCTTCGACGGCGGCGTTTACGATGAGCTTCCAACCCCAGAGGCGCCGCTCGATCCGCTGAAATTTCGCGACGTCAAGCGCTACACCGACCGGCTCAAGGAATATCGTCTGAAAACAGAGACGCAGGACGCGGTGAAGCTCGCCAGCGGCAGGCTGGAGGGCATGGAGGTCGTCGTCGCGGTTCAAAATTTCGATTTTCTCGGCGGATCGCTCGGGATGGCGGCGGGCGAGGCCATCATCACCGGCATGATGACCGCCGTTCAGCGCCGCACGCCGTTCATCATCTTCACGGCCTCGGGCGGCGCGCGGATGCAGGAAGGCATTTTCTCGCTGATGCAGATGCCGCGCACGACGATCGCCGTGCAGCGCCTGCGCCAGGCCCGGCTGCCTTATATCGTGGTCCTCACCAATCCGACGACGGGCGGCGTCACCGCGTCCTATGCGATGCTCGGCGACGTGCACATCGCCGAGCCCGGCGCCGTCATCGGCTTTGCCGGCGCGCGCGTCATCGAGCAGACCATTCGCGAGCGGCTGCCCGAGGGGTTTCAGCGCGCCGAATATCTCGAAGCGCATGGCATGATCGACATGGTCGTGCCGCGCCACGACATGCGGGCGACTCTCGCCCGCATCTGCGCGCTTTTGACCCGCACGCCGCGCGTCGAGCACGCCGCCTGACGCACGCAGGAACACGCGCACCATGACTTCGCTCGATGCCCTGCTGGCGCGCCTGTTCCTGTTGCATCGCAAGGACATCGAGCTGACGCTCGGCCGCATGGAGCGGCTGCTCGCCGCGCTCGGATCGCCCGAAAAGAAGCTTCCCCCGATCATCCACGTCGCCGGCACCAACGGCAAAGGCTCGACCATCGCCTTCATGCGCGCCATTCTCGAGGCGGCCGGAAAGCGGGTCCATGTCTATACGTCGCCGCATCTCGTGCGCTTTCATGAACGCATCCGGATTGGCGCGGCGCGCGCCGGCAAGCTCGTCGGCGATGACGAACTTTACGCCGCGCTGAGCCATTGCGAAAAGGTCAACGCCGGCGCGCCGATCACGTTCTTCGAATTCACGACCGCGGCGGCCTTCAAGATCTTCAGCGAGAATCCTGCCGACTACCTGCTTCTTGAAGTGGGGCTCGGCGGCAGAGGCGACGCGACCAATGTCATTCCCGCGCCGAAGGCGAGCGTCGTGACGTCAATCTCGATCGATCACACGGAGTTTTTGGGGCCGACGATCGCGAAAATCGCTTATGAGAAAGCAGGCATCTTCAAGCCCGGCGTTCCGGCGATCTTGAGCGTCCAGCACGAGGACGCGCACAAAGTTCTGCGCTTCGAGGCCGCGCGCGCCGGCGCGCCGGCAATCGACGCAGAGCGCGATTTTTCCGCCCGCGAAGAACATGGGCGCCTGATTTTCGAGGACGCGCGCGGACTTCTCGATCTGCCGCTGCCGCGCCTGCCCGGGCGCCACCAGCTTGAGAACGCCGCCACCGCCATTGCGGCCTTGCGCTGCGTCGAGCCCGACCTCTGCCTCAAAGCCTTCGAGTGCGGCCTGACGCAGGTTGACTGGCCCGCCCGCCTGCAGAATATCGTGAAAGGGCATGTTTGCGACATCGCGCCGAGAGGGGCCGAGATCTGGCTCGATGGCGGCCATAATGAAGACGGCGGCCGCGCGCTGGCGGAAGCCATGGCCGATTTCGCGGACAGGACGGAAAAACCTTTGGTCATCGTCTGCGGCACGCTGACGACCAAGGACACCGCCGCATTTTTGCGCCCCTTCAAGGGCCTCGCGCAGGAGGTGCTCGCCGTTCCGGTCAAGGCGGAGCAATATTACGGCAAGCCCGCGCGGGACGTCGCCGCCGCCGCCGAGGCGGAGGGCCTGAAGGCCGCCGCCTGCGAAAGCACTGAAGCCGCGCTGCGCTTCCTCAGCGCGCGCGAATGGCGCCAGCCGCCGCGCATCCTCATCGCCGGCAGTCTCTACCTCGCCGGCGAAGTGCTGGCGCTGAACGGAGCGCCGCCGAAATAACGGGTCGGCTTCGCCTCAGGCGCCCTCATATTCGGCCCAGCAATCCGGCGTCTCGAACACCTTGACGCTGGAAAGCTGCGGCAGCTTCGGCATGATGCGATCGAAAATCCACACGGCGATCACCTCCGCCGTCGGATTTTCGAGCCCCTCGATCTCGTTCAGATAATGGTGGTCGAGGATCTCGCGCAGCGGCCCGAACGCGTCCTCGATATCGAAGAAATCGGCGACGAAGCCGCTCATTGGCTCGACCGCGCCTTCAAGCCGGAGTTCGACGCGATAGGAATGGCCGTGCAGCCTGTGGCAACGGTGCTTTTCGCCGACATTCGGGAGCCGATGCGCCGCCTCGAAATGAAACGCCTGCGTGATTTTCATGGAATGCCGATCAGCTTGTGAGTCTGGACGCTGAGGCGCCAATGCGGATGTTTTAGGCAATAGGCGATCGCGGCGGCGGTATTTTCGGCGCGAGCCTCGCCATCCATCGGCTGGAGCCAAAAATGAGCGAAATCGAGGCCGCTGAGCGTCTCCGGATCAAGATTTTCCTGCGGAAACACCAGCTTCAGCTCGGAGCCGCGCGTCGCGACCAAAGGCGCGCCGGCCTTGGGGCTGACGCAAAGCCAATCGACGCCCGACGGGGGCTCCCGCGCGCCGTTGGTCTCGACCGCGATTTCGAATCCCCGCGCATGCGCAGCCTCGATCAGCGCCTCGTCGAGCTGCAACAGAGGCTCGCCGCCGGTGAAGACGACGAAACGGTCCGTCGCGCCGCCGCGCCAGACCCGCTCGATCGTTTCGGCGAGGGCCTCAGCAGTGGCGAAAGAATCGCCGCCGTCGCCATCCGTCCCCACGAAATCCGTGTCGCAAAAGCGGCAAACGGCCTCGCCCCGATCCTTTTCGCGGCCTGACCATAGGTTGCAGCCGGCGAAGCGGCAGAACACCGCGGCGCGTCCAGCTTGTGCGCCCTCGCCCTGAAGCGTCAGAAAGAGTTCCTTGACCGCATAATTGCCCATCATCGCGCCCGGGATCGCGCGCAAACAACCGCGCAAGCAAAAAGGACCCCTTGCGAGGTCCTTCTGATGGAGCGGCGCAAAGTTCGGGACGTCAGATGGCCTCGGAAATCCATCTTTTCAGTTCGCCCTTCGGCGCGGCGCCGACCTTTATCGAGGCTTGCTTGCCATCCTTGAACAAAAGCAAGGTCGGAATGCTGCGAATGCCATAGGCGCCGGCGATGCCCGGATTTTCATCGACATTGAGCTTTGCGATCGTGACCTTGCCTTCCAGCTCGGCGGCGATTTCCTCCAGCGCCGGGCCGATCATCTTGCAGGGACCGCACCATTCCGCCCAGAAATCCACAACAACCGGCCCCGCGGCGCCAACCACATCGGCCTTGAAACTCGCATCTGTGACTTTGACGGTCGCCATGGCAGCTCTCATAAAAAATTTCGCAAGGGGCAAATCCCACTGCGTATCATTGCGAAAGTAAGAAGCTGTGGCAGTCGCGTCAAGGCGTCTCGTCCTCAGGCGATTTATCGGCCAGCCCGCTCCCGGCCTGCGCGCTCCGGCCGGCCTCGATCGCCGCCAGCGCCTCGTCAAGGCGCGCGTCGTCGAGCGCGACGACCAGAGGCTCCGCCGTCCAGATCAGCAGCAGCCGCAAGCGCCGGCCCGGCCAGAGCGGCGCGAGAGCCGCCCGATAAAGCGCCATCTGCGCCAGATAGCGCTGCGGGATGTCGGCCGCGGCGCAGGGAGCGCCCGTCTTGAAGTCGGCGATAAGCGCCTCATCAGTGGTGACGCCGATCCGGTCGATGCGGCCGACGACCTCGACCGAGCCGCCGCGCGGAAGGGCTACGCGCCCGGCGACCGCGACCTCGGCCCTTGACTGGGGTCCGAACAGGGCGGCGAGCTCCGGCGCGTCGATGACGCGCAGCGCCGCGTCGATCAGGCCCGCGCGGGTGTCCGGGCCGAGGTCGGCGGCCCGGGCCTCAAGGAAAGCCTCAGCGGCCCGCGGGCGGCCTTCCGGCGGCAGATCCGGCAGATACTGCAGCAGCACATGCGTCAGCGAACCGATGCGCAAGGCCTCGCGCCGCGCCGGCGTCAGCGCCGCATCGCTCCAGCGATCCGCGGCGGCGAGCGCGCTCGATGGCCGGACCGGCGCTTCCGTCTCGATCGGGGGCTCGACGCGCCGCCTCAGCCAATCTGGCGCGGCAGCGGGAGCGGCGGACGAATTTGGCTCATGCGCCGCCGCATTGGCCGAGAGGGCGCCGGCCGAAACCAGGCGGATGACGATTTCGTCCGGACTCCAGAACGCGGGCGCCTTTTCGATGTCGGCGTCGCTCGCCAGCGTCGCGCCGAGCATCAGCGCCCAGCTGCCTGCCGCCGGCGGCTTCACCCCATAAAATCCCGCGATGTAGAGACGCTCCTCGGCCCGCGTCAGCGCGACATAAAGAAGGCGCCGATATTCATCGCCGCTCGCGCGGCGGATTTCCTCCCGCGCGTCGGCGACAGCCTTGCAATCGAGGCTCTTGCGCGGCGACCAGGCGATCGCGAAGGCGCCCGTCTGGCGGTCGTCGAGCGCGAATATCTTCGGGTCATGCTGATGCGACGGCG
>JBKQMI010000187.1:0-2533 GCA_052146775.1 Methylocella sp.
GGCGCGCTCTCTTCCTCCGATGGCAGCCACAAAAATTCGCTCACATGCGGCGCGAGCGCGGCGCCTCTCCGTGCGACCTCCGCCATGCCGCTGTCGCAGGCGAGCATGCGCGCGCCCGAATGGTTGAGGATGAAGGCGACGTCGTCGCGCTGCAGCATGAAATTGATCGGCACCATGACCGCGCCGAGCCGCATGAGGGCGTAGCGCAGCGCGACGAAACCGTGGGAATTGCGCGCGAGCAGCGCGACCTTGTCGCCGCGCCTGATCCCGCGCGCGGCGAGGCCGGCAGCAAGCCTTTCGCAGATGGCGTGGAGCTCGCGATAGCTCCAGCGCGTTGCGCCGCAGACGAGCCCGATCCGATCGGGGACCCTCGCCGCGCTCCGCCGCAACGTGTCGGCGAGCGTCTGCCGCCGCAGATTGGCGTCCATGGTTCCTCCCTAACGCGCGCCCCCTCCGATTTTCGTCGGCGGCCGCCAAACCGTAGTGCTTCGGATGGGCGGTTGTAAATCAGGCGCTCGGCATCGGTTTCGATGCGATTGCTGCGGCCCTCAAGCCGCCGCCAACGCGCGCCGCAGACCCTCTGGATCGGCCTTGATCGCGCGCAGGAGCGTGCGCGCGGGGCCGCTCGGACGCTTGGCGCCGCGCTCCCACTCCTGCACCGTCCTGACGCTGAAGCAATAGGCCGCGGCAAATTCCGCCTGGGTCATGCCAGCGGAGCGGCGGATCGCGCGCACGTCGATCTCAGGCGCCATGTCGGGCGCCGCGTCGCGGTTCGACGCGATTTGCCGCGCGATGTCCGAGTCCGTCATCGCGTCGAGCGCTTTCCAATTCGTCGCCGCTAACGCCTCAGCCGCGGCCTTGCTGAGCTTCTTAGCCATATCGTTTCACCTCGCGCGAATTCGCCTTGCGCAAAGATATGATCCGCCGCGCCGAACCGCGATAGACGAAGACGCACGCAAAGAGGCGTCCGTTGATGCGCCCGAACGCGATCGCGCGAACCTCGCCATAATCAAAACGATCGTCGGTGACAGACACGTGCGGCCCGGCGAACAAAACCTCAGCCAACGCAAGCGACACCCCATGCTTGGCGCGATTTGCCTTGTCCTTCGCCTGATCGAATACGCAATCCACAATCGCAAAAATACGCCTAAGGCGTAATTACGGCAAGAGTGCGGTGACCCCTCACCCCGTCTCCTCGAGAAACGACGCGAGCAACGCGTCGAACGCCTGCGGCGTCTCCCATTGCGGCGCATGGCCCGCGCCGGGGATGGTCTGCACGGCCCCGCGCCACAGCGTCGGCATCGTGAGCGTGGCGAAATAGGCGCCGTTGACCAGCTGATCCCGGGCGCCGTGCAGCACGGCGAGCGGCGCCGCGAGCTCGCGCACGACGACCGCCTCGTCGCGATAGCCGCCCGAGCGGACGCTGGCGTTGACGCCGGCGCGCGCCCGCCCATCCGCGCGCAAGGCGTCCTCGACGAAGAACGCGGGAACGTCGGAAAAGCCCGGCGCAAAGAACGAGGCGACATAGGCCGCCGCCTGCCGGCGGTCGATGGTCTCGGCGGAGCCGGCGCCCATCGCCGGATGGGGCAGGAAGGCGAGCTCCATCGCCGGCGGCAGGGCGAGCGGCGGCGTCCCGAAAATGAAGAACCCGCGCGCCCGCGGCAGATCGGGCGCGAGTTCGAGCGCGAGATGGCCGCCCATGCTCCAGCCGACCAACCGGGCGTCGGCCAGCCCGAAGGCGTCGATCGCGCCGCGCAGGCTCCGCGCATGGTTCCTGAGCGAATAAAGAGCCGGGTCCCTCGCGTCGTCCGAGGCGCCATGGCCGGGCAGGTCGATAGCGACCAGCCGGAAGCGCTCGCCGAGCGGCCCGTCCAGCTGCTTCGAAAAGGCGCGCGAGGACGAGGAATTGCCGTGGATCAGCACCGCCGCGGGCCCCTGTCCGGCCGACTCGTGCGCCGCGATCCGGCCGTTCGGCGTTTCGATCATGTGGGTCTTCATAGGCTTTCCCTTGTGCTTGGTCTTAGGCAGCGCAGCCGCGCCGCCGCGAAAAGGCACGAGGCAGCAATCCGGATGATATTGTCCTGGTTCGGGTACACTCGAGATGCTCGCCGCGTCCGGCGACGATCGGTCATAGATTGCTTCCATGCGATTCTGCCCGCCGCCCTTAACCCCGATAGTTCGCGCGTCGTCACGACGTCTTCTGACAAGACCGCGCGCATCTGGGACGTCCATTTCGCCACGATGCCTGCCAAGGGCTCGTTGCGACATCGCCTCGTCGGCCTTAGCGCGATGACCCGCTACGAAATGCGACTTGCCGGCTATCCCGACTCGATGCCGCCTATCGACGTCCGCCCGCCGGGCCGATGAGGCGCGCCAAAAACCCCCTTCCTCTCCCCATAGCCCGTCGTTAGGCCTCCCCGAACAATAACCGAATCGCGGTACGAGGGCGTGCGACGGCGTGACTCAGGGCGTCAGGATTCCGGATCGAGGCGAACACTTGTATCCCGGATGGGATGATCGATGAAGACGCGAT
>JBKQMI010000188.1:0-3319 GCA_052146775.1 Methylocella sp.
CTGAAATTCGACCTGCCGCAGATCGAGGTCAAGATCGACGCCGACAAGGCCAATCGGCTCGGCCTTAACATGCAGGAGATCGGCTCCTCGCTCGCAACCATGCTCGGCGGCAATTACGTCAATCAGTTCAGCATGAACGGGCGCAGCTATCACGTCATCGCGCAGGCTCCGCGTGATTTCCGCCTGACGCCCGACTGGCTGACCCGCTATCAGGTGCGCACCAACGCCGGCGATCTGGTCTCGCTCGCGACCGTCGCGAGCGTCTCGAACAGCGTGCAGCCGAACGGCCTGCCGACCTTCCAGCAACTGAACTCGGCGACGCTGCAAGGCGTGCCCTTCCCCGGCCACACGATGGGCGAGGCCGTCGCCTTCCTGCAGCAGAAGGCGAAAGAGGTCCTGCCCCAAGGCTTCACCGTCGACTATCAGGGCGAGAGCCGGCAATATGTTCAGGAAGGCAACACGCTGCTGCTCACCTTCCTGTTCGCGCTGGTCGTGATTTTCCTCGTCCTCGCGGCGCAGTTCGAAAGCTACCGCGATCCGCTGATCATTCTGATCGCGCTGCCGACGTCGATGTTCGGCGCGCTGCTGCCGCTCAACATTCTCGGCGTCGTCGGCGCGGCGAGCATGAACATCTATTCGCAGATCGGCCTCGTGACGCTGATCGGCCTCATCTCCAAGCACGGCATCCTGATGGTCGAATTCGCCAATCGCATGCAGGCGGACGAGGGCATGACCCGTCGCGAGGCGATCGAGCACGCGGCGGCGGTCCGGCTGCGGCCGATCCTCATGACCACCGCGGCGATGGTCGTCGGCATGATCCCGCTCATCATCGCCGAGGGCGCAGGCGCGCGCAGCCGTTTCGCGATCGGCGTCGTCATCGCATCCGGCATGAGCATCGGCACGCTGTTCACGCTGTTCGTGACGCCAGCGATGTACACGCTGATCGCGCGCGATCACCGCAAGGGTGAGGCGGACGCGGAGTTCGCGCTTTATCCGGCGCCGCACGGCGCGGCGGGCCACCGGTCCGCCGCCGCGGAATAGGATTTTGGATCACGCCGGAAGCCGCCGCTTCAGCCAGCCCGCGAGCAGCGCGGCGAGGGCGCCGGCGCCCGCCAGCGCCGCCATGGCGAGATAGGCGCGCTCGCCGAAATGACCCGAGAGACGGCCGCAGGCGAAGGTCGCGCCCGCAAGGCTGAGCGAGCCGGCCGCCGCCAGCCAACCCTGCATGCGCGCCCGATGCGTCGGCGACGCAAGGCTCCCAAGCAACAGAACGCTGCCACAGGTCGTCGCGCCGAAACTGAGGCCATGCAGCGTCTGCAAAGCGATGACGAGGTCCGGCCCCGGATCGAAGCTCATGGCGATCCAGCGGACGGCCGCGCCGGCGGCGCCAACGAGAAGAAATGCGATCGCATTGCGCTCCGTCCTGAAGTAGCGCGCCGCGACGACGAACAGCACGCTTTCCGAGGCGACGCCGATCGCCCAGGCGGCGCTGATGCGATCGGGCGAAAGCCCCGCCGCGCGCCAGTGGATGGTGGCGAAGGAATAGACCTCGGCGTGGCTCGCCTGGATCAGCGCGGCGGCGCAGATGCCGACGATGGCGAGCCGCAGCCGCGCGGCGTCCGCGGTGAGGCCGCCGCGCGCGCCTCCAACCGCAAGGCCATGCCGCATATTCATCCGGGCGGCGGCGAAGAAGCCGACGGCGACCGAAAACAGCGACAGGGCGGCAAGCGCCACGATGATGCGCGCGCCCGGAAAGGCCGCGACAATGCGGCCCGACGCCAGCATCATCGAAAGGACGCCGATCGATGTCCAGACCCTGATATGGCCGTAAGCGATATGCGGCCGGCCAGCGACCTCCGCGCGGCGGATCTCGGTGAGGGTCAGCGCGTCGGCGAGCGCCGGCATCGCACCCATCGCCAAAGCGACGATGATTGCGCCGGCGAAGATCGGCGCGAAGCCTTGCGCGAAGCGTAGGCCGCAATAGCCCAGGAGCAGAGCCGTGGCCGCGCAGCTCAACGCGATGCCGATGCCGCGCCTGTCAGCGAAAGCGGCGATGATCGGCGTCGCAACGACGCGCAGGACCAGCGGCGTCGCCAGCGCCGCCGCGATCTCGGCGTCGCTCAAACCCCGCGCGGACAGCCACACCGGAAAATAGGGCAGATGCAGGCCGTTCGGAAGAAACAGCAAGGCGGCGAGAATCGAGAGATTGAGCGCGGTCCGGTCACGCGCCGCGGCGTCCGGCTCCAGAGATTTTACGAGCGACAAGCCTCACTCCATCGCCGCCGCTTTCAGGATGCAGACCATCATGGCGCTCGCGGGCGTCTCCGAAACATTGCGGATGATGTGCTGCCGGTCGCAGCGATAGCGCAGCGTCTCGCCGGCTTTCGCGCGGTTGATCGCGCCCGAGACCTCGACCTCGAGTTCGCCCTCGCTGACCGACAGGCTCTCGACGGATCCGCGCTGATGGGCCTCCGATTCCAGCACCCCGCCGGGATCGGCGGAAAACTCATACCATTGCAGCCATTCGACCGTCTTGATCCAGCCGATGATCGAGAGCCGGCATTTGCCGTCGTCCGAGACGAGGATCGGCGTATCGCCGCGCGAGGATTTTTCGAGGAAAGGCTCGTCGTCGGCGGCCTGCAGCACGCGGTCGATCGAAACGTCGAGCGCCTGCGCAAGGCGCCAGATCGTGGCCAGCGTCGGATTGGTCTCGTTGCGCTCGATCTGGCTGATGATCGATTTGGCGACGCCCGACTGCTCGGAAAGTTCGGACAAAGAGAGGCTATAGGCCTTGCGAAGCCGCTGCACCGTCTTGCCGAGCTGGCCCGACAGCGCGAGCGCGCCCGCCTCCAGAACCTTGACCTTGTCGCGTCCTTCGATGCCCATGTTCCGCCCGTTCGTCCCGCCCGCACGGGGCCAAGCGATTCACTTTTCCTAACGCCGCTCCTGCGTCAGCTCAAATAGCCGATTTCGTTCGAAATATCGAACGATTGTTTGCCCGGAGCGGCGGGCCGTCATGCAAAGTTTATGAGAATCTGCTCTGAGAATGGGGAACCCCGTTTTGCGAGATCAGCCCGAGGCCCGCGCCCGTGAGCCAGGATTCCGAACCAACCCATTATCGCACGCTGTTTCTGTCCGACATTCACCTCGGCACCAGAGGATGTCAGGCGGATCTTCTTCTCGACTTTCTCAAATTCAACGAGGCCGACACTGTCTTCCTCGTCGGCGACATCATCGACGGCTGGCGGTTGAAGAGCGGCTGGTACTGGCCGCAATCGCACAATGACGTCGTGCAAAAGCTGCTGCGCCGGGTGCGCAA
>JBKQMI010000189.1:0-11537 GCA_052146775.1 Methylocella sp.
ATCTCGGCAACGCCACAGGCCACCCGTCCTTCGTGATGTCGGCGTCCTTCACCAACCAGACGCTCGCGCAGATCGAACTCTGGACCAAGCAAGGCCAGTACGAGCGCAAGGTCTACACACTGCCAAAGCACCTCGACGAAAAAGTCGCCGCGCTCCACCTCGACAAGATCGGCGTGAAGCTTTCAAAGCTCACCCCGGCGCAGTCGGTCTATCTCGGCGTGCCGGAGCACGGCCCCTTCAAGCCGGACCACTACCGGTATTGAGCAGGTCCCATCGATGCTAAGAGGGCCGCCGTCGGGCGGCCCTTCGCGTTTCATGGCCTTCTCGGGCCCAGTCAAAATGTTTCAGCCGTGCTCGGGGCGCTTTGGCGTTGGTCCCGCCGTCAATTCTTATCCGTTAGCGTCTTGAGGAAGGCGACCAGCGCGTCGATTTCCCGATCGTTGAGGCGAGGCTTTTGACCGGGCTTGCGGTCATAAGGCACTTCATCGGTGTTGATATTCTTGATGTAGCCCGCGGGCAAATCGTCGTATTTCTGAATCTTGCCGTTGGCCGCGACCGGATACCAGCGCTTTGGATCCGTATCCCGCGTGGCGTAGAAGGCCACGGCGTCGCGCAAACTCGTAAACACGCCATTGTGGAAATAGGGGCCTGTTATCGCGACGTTGCGCAAGGTTGGCACCTTGAACGCGCCGCAGAGCGAATCGAGCGCAATGGTTTTCGGCAGTTTGGACGCAAGGCCCGGCTGTTTGCAGAGGCCAAGGTCGTAGACCGAAGCATCCGCATTGGCGGGAATGGCCGCGTTGCGTGGAGGGCCGACCGCGTCATAGGTGAAATCGGTGAAGATCCAGTCGGTCGGGTCGCGCGAATCCGGTTTGCCGTCGTGGCAGGAGATGCAATTGCCTTTTTTCTTGTTGATGAACAGCTTGAAGCCCGCCATTTCCTCGGGCGTCAACTCGGCCTTGCCGCGGAGGAAGTCGTCGAATTTCGACGAAAACGGCGCAAAGCGCGGCGACGTTTCAAAGGCCGCCAGCGCTTCGGCGAGTTTCGCCATCGCCGCCTTCGGATCGTCGAAAATATCCGGGCCGTAGACCTTCTTCACAAGATCGGCGTTGGGACCGCTTTTGACCTTCGCGACCACCGCTTCGATCGAAGGATTGTTCATCTCGAGCGGATTGAGCATTGGCCCGGTCGCCTGTTCGGCGAGCGTCGCGGCGCGGCCGTCCCAGAACTGGCCGCCCTTGGCCTCGAGTTTGACCTTGCCGTCGTCGTCGTCCTTGTAGAATCCGAAAGCGGGGCTGTAAGATTTATACATGAGCGTCGGCGTCTTGCGCACGCCGAACTTGTCGGGCGTGGCGCCGAGCGCCACGGCGGCGATCGGCGAACCATTGTTGCCCTGAAACGCGTGCTCCGGCGCGTGGCACGACCCGCAGGCCTGCCCCGCTGGCTCCGAGAGCGTGGCGTCCTCGAAGAGCCTCTTGCCAAGCACTTGTTCGATCGACAAACCAGCTTCGTCGGCGGCCCCGGAGGGCGCCGGCGCAGAGGGCGGCTCTGCTCGCGCGGGCGATATCATGCCCGTCATGCAAAATATAAGCACAGAGACCTTACGCATACGTTGAAATGCCAGGCGCCGGCGATCTATCTTTGAATCATTATAATATAAAATCTCAGGAAGCTGTTTCACGGGGTGCTCGTTTCGACGAATAGGGGCATTGGAATGCGTTAATGTCCTCTATAATGCTTGAAAAACACTAGTCAATGTGGTGGGCGCCTTGTTTAGAAAGGGTTTAAACTATCGCCATTCGCGGTTTGCGTGTTATCGGCGTTTGCCTACGCGCCGCCCTCCGCGCAAATGATCTTCCATTCCTGGGAAACGACGGGCTGTACGGACAGCCTCGAATTGTTGACCAGCACCATGTCCTTGAGGCGCGGATCGGCCTTGATCGCCTCCAGCGTCACGGGACGTTTGAGTGGCGTCACGGCGCGCACGTCGACCATACCGAACTTGCCTGTCGGATCTGTAGGATCCGGGTAGAACGGCTTGATGATTTCGACGATGCCGATGATCGCCTTGCCTTCGTTCGAATGGTAGAAAAAAGCTTCGTCGCCGACCTGCATCGCCATCAGATTTTGCTTCGCCTGATGGTTGCGCACGCCGTTCCAGAATGTGCCCTTCTCGCCCGCCTTGACCTGGTCGGCCCAGGACCAGGAGGAAGGCTCGCTTTTCATCAACCAATAGGCCATGCGTTTCATCTCCTGCGCCGCGAATCTTTCCCCATGAGAGAGGGGGGCATGTGAAACACGTCAAGCCAATCAGCCTTCCGCTTTCGACGGCCGGGCCAGCAATTCGGCGATCGCGTCGTCGATCGTGATCCGCTCGGCGAGTACGGCGTCGACCGCGGTGGCGATGGGCATGTCGACGCCGCGCGCGTTGGCGAGATCGACCAGCACGCCGCAGGTGTAGATTCCTTCGGCGAGGCCGATTTGCGCGGACGCCTCGGCGACGGTCCGGCCCCGCGCCAGCGCCGCGCCGAGCGAGAAATTGCGCGATAGTGCGGAGGTGCAGGTCAAAACCAGATCGCCGAGGCCGGAAAGGCCCATCAGCGTTGCGGGCTCGGCGCCGTAGGCGCGCCCGAAGCGGGTGAGTTCGGCGAAGCCGCGCGCGAGCAGCGCCGCGCCGGCGCTCGCCCCGAGTTCGCGGCCGGCGGCGACGCCATTGGCGATGGCGAGGACATTCTTGGCCGCGCCGCCGATTTCGACGCCGCGCATGTCGGTCGACGAATAGACTCGGAAGCTTGGGCCCGCGAGAAGCCCCGCGAGGGCGGCCGCGAGCTCCGCGTCGGCGGCGGCGAGGGTCACGGCGGTTGGAAGCCCGCGCGCGACATCCCGGGCAAAACTCGGGCCGGACAAAACCGCCGGCGGATGCCCGGGGAGGGCTTCGGACACGACCTCGCTGAGGAAGCGTCCGGTTCCATGTTCGATGCCCTTGGCGCAGACAACGACCGGTGCGCCGGCGCCGGGGATCAGCGGCGCGAGGTCCTCCAGCACCGCCCGCAGCGCCTGCGCCGGAACGACGGCGAGGAAGACGTCTGCGTCAGCGGCGGCGGCGAGGTCGGAGCTCGGTGCGACATTTGAGAGCAGCGGCACGCCCGGAAGACGCCTTGCGTTGACGCCCGTCGCCGCCATCTCGGCGACATGGGCGCTGTCGCGCGCGTAAAGCGTCACGGCCGTTTCGGTCCTCGCCTCGCGCCCACCGCGCGCGGCGAGATTTGCGAGGGCCGTGCCCCAGGCGCCGGCGCCGAGAACGGTTATCCTGAGTGCGCCCTCCCGCGCCATCGCCTGTTCTCCCGCAATTTTGTCCCGCCCGCGCCGGAACGCTGACCGCCCCGATCGAATCGGCTTTTGTCGCGCTGGCGCGCCGACCGAGCTTGAGGCGCCGGTGGCCAAAAAGCTAAGGTTTTTCGGGGCCGGGAAGCGCCGATCGCGCCAGCCCGGAGCCGGCCGCGATGGTGGGAGAAGCGCATCTCAACAACGATACAAAGAACTATCCTGAGCGACGCACGAACGCGGGGGACTGGTGAGATTGGTCAGAACATATTCGGCGCCGCCAAAGACGATGGTCGTTCCCGATACGATTCCGACGGCGACCCCGTTGATGACGGGAAAGACGAGACCTTCGAACAAAGGGGTGATAAGCGGAATATAAACAAGCGTTTGATTGGCTCTATGCACGACCAGAACATGCTCTGGGGCATAAGCGAGATGCGCTTTTGGCTTCCTGTGAAATGCGAAGGCGGAAGTTGAGCCTAGAAAAAGAGCGGCTGAGAGCCCTATGGCGACGAGCTTTTTCATATTGTTTCCTTGTGGTTTAGCCAGACGCATCTTAAGAGGCCTTTTTTAATATGGCCGTCCTCGGAATCGAGAATGGCGATCGCACTTGCACTGGCATTGCATTGGGGACATTGGCCGAAAACGGCAAACTTTTCCAACGCCATGACCAGCTGGCGCCCATTTGAGGACGCGAGGCCGGCAGGCGCGCAAAGGTTTCCGTCTTTGTGTCCTGATGCGACGTTGATAAAGCTTTCAAGGTTTTTTCAAGGACATCCGGCGCGGCAGCACTCAACTTGCGCCCGCATGGCGCTTATCGCGGTTCATCGCTCCGGCGCTAGCAAGCGCCGGGTCCAGAGCTGAAGGTCCATGAAGTGAACAAAGGCGTTTCAATGCATCCGGACGAAAAACGGGTGCGGCCGGAGGCGGCCGGAGAGCCGCAAAAAATCTCCGTCCGCGTGTATTACGAGGACGCCGGAACAGTCATATGGAGATGATTTCACAAGCATTTATAAAAGGCAGGTAAGCCGGTAAGCGGGGCAAGCGCGTGGCGAATGCGGCGGAGACGCGCCGACGTTGGCGCAGCAATTGGCCAAACATCTAACGTCTGCGCCGGTCGCTGCCCGCAAGTCCGGGTCGTGCGAGCGCCAAGCGGTCGTGGCGGCGATCTAAAGGCGCGGATTCTTCCTTGGGAAGGGCGCTGAATCACGTCTCCGGCATTTCAGGCGGCTTTGTCCGCGTCCGCCAGCGGTACGACAATAACAAATTTCGTCGCACCGATGGAGAAGGCCGCCACGGCGAGCGCGAAGAAACCGAGCGGCGCGGCCGCCGTCCCGCTTACGCTCTCGTCTCTTCAGCTACATGCGCCAATAATCCGCTTCGGCCTGGCGCAACATCGTCTCTAAGCGCATGTCGATCCAGATAGTCGCCGCCGTTTTGCGGCCGGAATGGGATCGGAGCGTCGTCGAAAAGACGATTGACTCGACCGCGCCATGCCTCCTTGGCGGCCTCGGCCTCCGCAGCAGTGCTAATGTGGGCTGCTCCATATAGGATGTGGGTCGGGAGCACCTCCATTCCCGGATAGAACAGCGCCCCGTGCGTCAGTGGAAAAAGGAGTTGATCAATCGGGCCGTTGACGCCGCGCGGTCCGTAATCTGCGGCAGGTCCTCCTGTGCAGACAGACACGAGCGCCCGCTTGCCGTCCAGAGCACCCTGGCCATACCGGTATTGGTTGCTTCCGTCCTTGTAGCCGTAGCCAAATCCAAAAGCGTAAACCCGCTCGATCCAGCCCTTCAGAATGGCCGGCGCACCGAACCACCACAGGGGGAACTGCAAGATGACGGCGTCGGCGCTCAAAAGTTTGGCTTGCTCCGTTGCGACATCCTCAGTTTGCTGTCCCGTCGCATAAGCGTGGGCCGACTCAGCTATAAAGGATAGCCGCTTGGGATCGGCGCGATTGGGAAAATCATGCTCGTCGAACACGGCTTTCCAGCGCATGCCATAAAGGTCCGATTGCACGACCTCATGCCCCTGTCCCGTGAGCGTCTCGACCGTGACTCGAACCAGCTGGCGCGTCAGCGAGGTCGGTTCGGGATGGGCATAAACGACTAGCACTCTCTTCTTCACGGCTCTGTTCTCCAGACGGTTTGAGCTTGCAGGATGATGTGAACAAAGCCATATGTAAAATCGATTAATCTGTGGCCTGTGATCCATCTGATGAATACCGACCGCGTCGATCTAAATCTACTTGTGACCCTCGAAACCCTGCTTACCGAGCGAAATGTTACGAAGGCGGCGGCGCGGCTTAACCTCAGCCAGCCGGCTGTAAGCGCACAGCTGAATCGTCTCAGGGATCTGTTCGAAGACCCCTTGCTTGTTCCGGCCCGCCGCGGAATGACGCCGACGGCGAAAGCGCTCGAGTTGCTGGGTCCGTTGCGCCAGGCTCTGGACGAACTCCGCAACACGCTGCAAACCCATAGGGATTTCTCTCCTGAACGGGCCAAGCTGACGGTCATGATCGCCTGCACCGATTACATACAGGCCGCCGTCGTGATGCCGCTCGTATTGGCCTTGCGGCAAAGGGCTCCCGGCGTGCGCGTCGCCGTTCGCCATTGGAATCCCGCACAGCTTGAACAGCAATTGGCCAGTGGCGAGGTTGATCTAGCCGTAACCACGCCGGATCCCGGTCAGCGCCACCTGCGAACCTGCCACCTATTCGATGAAACCTATGTGCTCATAGGTCGGCGAGATCATCCTCGCCTTAAGGCCAGCCTAACGGTTGAGGAGTTCATTCAGCTAGAACATGTGATCGTGTCGCCTTCCGGCGGCAATTTCACAACGCCGATAGACGACGCTCTGGCGGCGCTCGGACATCAGCGCAAGGTCGTCATGTCGGCGGCTTCCTTTCTTTTCGTCCCGGAGATCGTCTCGATTAGTGATCTCGTCGCTTTGGCGCCACGGCGGTTGTTGCACAGTCAGTTGGACCGGCTCACGTTGATCGACGTTCCGTGGCTTGCGGAACAATTTAGTGTCAGCTTGGTCTGGCATGAGCGCAGCCATGGGCATGCGGGTCAGCGCTGGATTCGCGACTTGATCGTCGAACTTACCGCCGGCCAAATTGAAGAAAGCGCGCCTACCGCACCGACACGGTCTGGTCGGCGCGGCGGCTCGCCACGCGAGCGCATGTGAGAAACCATCGCTTGTTGAGGACAAGCGCGCGCGGCCTCAATGTCCTGCACCCCGGTGCTGACCAGAAGAGGATTCCACCGAAGCTTTGACGCTGCCAGATCAGCGCTTCGCTTTGCGAACGCTTCGGCAGCGCATGCCGCACCAACCCGCGCCGAACATTGCGCTAAGCCATTTAATACTTTCCGGGTTCGCGCGCAGAGCAGACAGTCGCCGGTGTGAAACGGTAAGAGCGATCCGCGTCCTGATTTTGTTAACGATCGTAGAAAAATATAAGGAAGACCAATGAAGTCGGTCCGGAATGGAGTGAGCGCAGAGGCGGCTGGAGAAGACCAAAAAATCTCCGTCCGCGTCTATTACGAGGACACTGATTTCTCCGGCGTCGTCTATCACGCCTCTTACCTGAGGTTCCTTGAACGGGGCCGCACCGAATTTCTGCGCACGCAGGGCGTCGAGCATCGCGCGATTTTCGAACGCGGCGAGGCCGCCTATTATTTCGCCGTGCGCGCGATGACGCTCGATTTCCGAAAGGCCGCCCTGATGGACGATCTTCTTACCGTGGAGACGCGGATCGAGGCGATCGGCGGCGCCTCGATCGAAATGGCCCAGGCGATCTTGCGGGGGGCTGAGACCCTCGTCGCCGCGCGGGTGAAAATAGCCGTGGTGGCGGGCGGCAAGGCGATTCGGATTCCTGCGCCTTTGGCGGCAAAGCTCAAGGCGAATCTGGAAAACGAAGCCGGCCCCGCGCCGCAAAAGCAACCGAATTCCGTAACCGGATCTTAACCCCGTTCACGGCTAAACTTTCCGCGCGACGAGGCGAAAGTCCATTCGTCCCGGCTTTTGCCGAGTTACGGCGCCAACCGCTGGCGCCGCCCATCGGCGCGGGCGCGTCAGGATGATTGGGTTTCAAAGCCGCAGAAATGACCGATTTTCGCGTCAAGAAGGGCTGGCATTTGAAGCATAAGACGTTTGAAGCTGAGGCGTTTGAGGTTTAAGGGCGTTGCGCGGCGAAACGCCGGCCCTTCGCCGATGTGCGCCAGCCGAGAGGGACGAACAGATGAATCCTGCGGATATCGCGGCCACGGGCGTGGCGGCTGCCGGTTTTGCCCAAGGGAGCGAAGTCTCTCTCTTCGACATGTTCTGGTCTGCGCATATCGTCGTCAAGATCGTGATGCTGGGCTTGCTCGCCGCCTCGGTCTGGTGCTGGGCGATCATCATCAACAAGGCTCTTCTTTTGCGCCGGACGCAGCGGGCCATGGCGCAGTTCGAGGAAGTGTTCTGGTCCGGCGCTTCGCTCGACGAACTTTATACGACCCTCTCCGCGCGGCCGACGACCGGAATGGCGACCCTGTTCGTCGCGGCGATGCGCGAATGGCGCCGCTCAGTGCAGGGCGTCGCCTCGTCTTTCGTGGGTCTGCAGGCGCGAATCGAGAAAGTGCTTGACGTCTCGATCGCGCGCGAGGTCGAAAAGCTCGAATCCAACCTCCTGGTGCTCGCGACGGTCGCCTCGGCCAGCCCCTTCATCGGCCTGTTCGGGACGGTGTGGGGCATCATGTCCTCGTTCCGCTCGATCGCCGCCTCGCGCAACACCTCGCTGGCGGTGGTCGCGCCCGGCATCGCCGAGGCGCTTTTCGCCACTGCGATCGGCCTGTTTGCGGCCATTCCGGCGCTGATCGCCTATAACAAGCTGCAAGGCGACGTCGCCAAGAAGCAGGCGCAGCTCGAAGGTTTCGCCGACGAATTTTCATCGATCCTGTCGCGTCAGATCGATCAGCGCACGGCGCACGATCAGGCCGCCTGAAGCCTCTTCCCGACAAGGCTCCGCCTTTTCGGATTATGCGGCTTTTGAGGGCGCAGCCTCGAATATTCGGGGCGACCCAGACGAAATGGAACCCCGGGGATCGCGGGCGGCGCAAAGGCCGGCGCCGCCGGCCTTTTCCGGTTCGGCCCACGGGGCGGGAAATCTGGCGCGGGAAATCTGGCGCAGGAGAATTGAACATGGCGATGTCTGCGATTGCATCACGCAAGGGCGGCGGCCGGGGACGGCGCGGGTCGCCGCGATACCGGCCGATGGCCGACATCAACATGACGCCCTTCATCGACGTCATGCTGGTGCTTTTGATCATCTTCATGGTGGCCGCCCCGCTGCTCGCGACCGGCGTGCCGATCGACCTGCCGCAGACGAAATCCGCGGCGCTGAACGTCGATCAGAAGCCGCTCTCCGTCGCGGTCGACGACAAGGGCGCGGTCTATGTCATGGATCAGCCGGTCGAGATGGGTCAGCTCGCCGACAAATTGAAGGAGCTCGCGAAAGCCGGCTTCGACGAGCGGATCTATGTGCGCGGGGCCAATCAGGTAAATTACGGCAAGATCGCCGAGGTCATGTCGATCATAACGACCGCCGGCTATAAAAAGGTCGCTCTCGTCACGGATCCGAGCAAGAACTGACCGGCGATGTCGCTGCGCGATAATCCAGGAGCTGCGATTTCGGGCGGCGCGCATCTTCTTCTGCTCGCCGCGATCCTCGTGTCGTTTTCGCACGCCGCCAAATTCGACGACGCGCAGGAGACCGTGCCTGTCGATCTCATGAGCAATAGCGAATTCAATCAGATCATGAAGGGCGAGAAAACCGCGCGGCTGAGCGCAAAGCCGCTGCAAAGGGTCGAGAAGCTCGCCGATATCGCTGAGGCGAAGCCGCCGTCGATCCTGCCGCCATCCAAAGCGGATGTTCCGGCGCCGCAGGCCCGCGCAGCGCATAATGACGATCCAGGCCGCGCGGAGGAAAAAACCCCGCCGGTTCCGCCGCCGCGCCCCGTCGAAGAGCTTGCCAAACAGGCGCCGAAACCGGATGAGGCGAAGCCCGAACCAGCCAAGACGGAAGCCCCGAAGCCGGATGCTGCAAAGCCCGTCGCAACCGCCGCGCCGACGCCCGAATCGCCTGACGCGGTCGAGCCGAAGCCGGTTGCGCGGCCGAAAGTTGAGCCCAAGAAGGTCGCCGTGGTCGAACCGAAACCAAAGCCGGTCGAGCCCGCGAAGAAGCCCGAGCCCAAATTCAAGCCCGATGAGTTGGCGAAGCTTCTCGACGACAAGCTGAAAGATCCGCCGCCCAAAGATCCGCCAAAGCCCGCGCCGAAACAGAAATCAGGCGATGAAGCCGCCGATCCCGCGGACAAGTTCGATCTCAGCGACATCAGCCGCATCCTGAACAAGGACATGCCGCAGAAAAAATCCGCGACCGGAGAGGCGCTTCAGCAGGTGGCCTCGCTCGGCGCGCCGACGGCGAGCGCGGCGAAAATGTCGCCCTCCCTCTGGGGGCAGCTCGACGGCATCCTGCAAGACCAGTATCGCCATTGCTGGAATTATATCGGCATGCAGGGGCAGGAAAAATACGTCCCGCAAATTCATGTGCAATATGCCCAGGATGGCGCGCTGATCGGCGAGCCGCAGCTTTTGAACCCGCCGGCCGACCCTAATCTCCGCTCTCTCGCCGAAAGCGCCCTCCGGGCGGTGAGGCGATGCAATCCGCTGCGCATCCCGGCGCAGTACCAACCCTATTACGACCAGTGGAAAGGCCGGATCGTCCGCTTCGATCCTGAGGACATGCTTTGAAAATTTTCGCTCTCCAGATTCCGCCGCCGCCCCGCCCCGTGCGCTCGCTCATCGCGCTTTGCGTCCTCATCGTCGCCGGTCTTCTCGGCGCGAGCGCTCACGCGGAGGACCGTTATCTCGACGTGCGCAGGGGCGAATTCAAACCTGTCTCCATCGCGGTGACCGCCTTTGCGGGCGACCCGGCCGCCGGCGCGCAGGCGACCAGCATCATCACCAATAATTTCAGCCGATCGGCCTTTCTCGCGCCGATCGATCCCAAAACCTTCACCGAGCAGATCTCAAATCCCGATGTCGCGCCGAACATGGAGTCCTGGCGGGCGCTCAACGCCCAGTTCGTCGTCACGGGACGCAGCGGGCGCAGCGCGGACGGCCGGCTGCAAACCGAATTTCGTCTCTGGGACGTCGCCACCGGCCAGCAGGTCGCCGGCCAGCAATATGTGACCGACCCCAATAATTCGCGCCGCGTCGCCCATATCGTGTCGGATGCGATTTTCACGCGGATTACGGGCGAGGGCGGTTTCTTCGATACGCGCGTCGTCTTCGTCGACGAGACGGGACCCGCCCAGCGCCGCCGCAAGCGCCTCGCCATCATGGATCAGGACGGCGCCAATGTGCGCTATTTGACGCGCGGCGACGATCTCGTCGTGACGCCGCGCTTTTCGCCGTCTTCGCAGGACGTGACCTATATGTCGTTCGGTCCGAGCGATCCGAAGGTGCTCTTGCTCAATATCGAGACCGGCCAGCGTGAGGTCGTCGGCAATTTTCCCGGCATGACTTTCGCCCCGCGCTTTTCGCCCGATGGCCAGAAGATCGTGATGTCGCTAGCCGAAGGCGCCGCCACCAACCTCTTCGCCATGGACATTCGCTCGCGCACAACGACGCGGTTGACCGATTCCAGCGCGATCGACACCTCGCCCTCCTATTCGCCAGACGGAAGTCAGATCGTGTTCGAATCCGATCGCGGCGGCAGCCAGCAGCTCTATGTCATGCCGGCGGGCGGCGGCGCGCCGAAGCGGATTTCGTTCGGCGCGGGCCGCTATTCGACGCCGGTCTGGTCGCCGAAGGGCGATCTGATCGCCTTCACGAAGCAAAACGCCAATACATTCGCGATCGGCGTCATGCGGCCGGATGGATCGGGCGAGCGCATCCTGACGGAAGGCTTCCACAATGAGGGGCCGACCTGGGCGCCAAATGGCCTCTATATGATGTTTTTCCGCGATCCCGGCGGCTCCGGCGGCTCGAAAATCTATATGATCGATGTGTTCGGCCGCGCCGAATCGTTGGTGCCGACGCCGGACTTCGCGTCCGATCCGACCTGGAGCGCGCTGCTGAATTAAAGCATTTTCGAGTGAAGCAGATGCCTCGCTTCGGCGGCCGCTTTTCTCGATTCCCTTTGGGCGAAAAGCGGCCGCCGCAAT
>JBKQMI010000190.1:0-5818 GCA_052146775.1 Methylocella sp.
CGGCCCGCCCCCACGTCGATTTTTTCCCGACTGTGGCGCGCCCGCTACGCCATCAAGCCGTCTTGCAGGTCCTTTCGCACCCCCCTTCGACCGCCAAAGGCTTTTGCAACGCCTCTCAAGGCAAAGAGCGAGCAATCTCGCCGTCAGCTCGACTGACGGCGCAGGAACGCGGGGATTTCGAGCTGGTCCTCCTCGTTCGTCCGGGGCTGGTAGGCGACTCTTGGATGCTGATCGGGCGCCTGCGCAGCCCGCGGCGGCGCCGGTTGCGGACGCTTGCCATATTCGGCGTGCACGGGACCCGGCGCCGGCGGCCTTTGCTGCGCCGGCGGCCGGGGAGCCGCGGGGCGCTCTTGCTGAACCGGCGCGGCGCCCTCGTCGTGCCGCCCGGCGCCGAAGGAAGCCAGTCGCTCGAGCAGCGAACGGCGCTTGGCTTCGCCATGCGGCTGCGTCGGCGCCTCGCCGCGATGGGCGCGGATCTGATTTTGCGCCGGCAGCGGCAGATCGTCGATCTGCGGCATTCTCTGCGGTCGCACGAGGGGCGATTCGGCGGCGCCTGGAATGAACGGACCCGGCTCGAAATGATCGGCGGCGCGCGCGTGCTGCGGCGCGGCCTCGGCGTAGCGGGGCTGCTGCGGCGCCGCCTCCTCGACATATACGCCATGGGCTCCCTGCGGCGCGGCGTGCGCTGGCCGGATTTGCTGCTGGGCCGGGCGCTCCTCGTAGGCCGGCCGGGCGGGCGCGTAGGATTCGGACGCCACAGCCTCGAAGACGGGCTGCGGCGCGGTCTCGATCGGACGCGCCGCCGTCTGCGCGCGCAGACGATTAGCCACCTCGGCGATGCGCGTTTCGGCGGCGTTGGCCTCATGGACGCCGGCCGGATGATCGATGCCGGTGGCGACGACGGACACCCTGACGATGCCGTCGAGGCTCGAATCGAAGGTCGCGCCGAGAATGATATTGGCGTCCTCGTCGACCTCCTGACGGATGCGGCCAGCCGCCTCGTCGACCTCGTAGAGGGTCAGATCATTGCCGCCGGTGATGGAGATGAGAAGGCCCCGAGCGCCCTTCATCGACACCTCGTCGAGAAGCGGATTGGCGATCGCGGCTTCGGCGGCGAGGATCGCGCGGCGGTCGCCCGATGCCTCGCCGGTGCCCATCATGGGTTTGCCCATCTCGCGCATGATGGCGCGGACGTCGGCGAAGTCGAGATTGATGAGGCCTTCCTTGACCATGAGGTCGGTGATGCAGGCGACGCCCGAATAGAGCACCTGATCGGCCATCGCGAAGGCGTCGGCGAAGGTGGTCTTTTCGGTCGCGATGCGGAACAGGTTCTGGTTCGGGATGATGATCAGCGTGTCGACGGCCTTTTGCAGCTCGTTGATGCCGGATTCGGCGACGCGCATGCGCCGCGAGCCCTCGAACTGGAACGGCTTGGTGACGACGCCTACGGTGAGGATGCCCATATCCCGCGCGGCCCGCGCGATGACGGGCGCGGCGCCCGTGCCCGTGCCGCCGCCCATGCCGGCGGTGACGAAGCACATATGCGCGCCGGTCAGGTGATCACGGATCTCCTCGATCGCTTCTTCGGCGGCGGCGCGTCCGACTTCGGGCTGCGATCCGGCGCCGAGGCCTTCGGTCACTTGCAGACCCATCTGGATGATGCGCTCGGCGCGCGAGGCGGTGAGCGCCTGGGCGTCGGTATTGGCGACGATGAAGTCGACCCCGATCAGTCCCGAGACGATCATGTTGTTGACGGCGTTGCCGCCCGCTCCGCCGACCCCGCACACCATGATTCGCGGCTTCAGTTCCCGGAGCTCGGGCGCTTTGAGATTGATCGTCATCGTCTGGCCTCTCGACGTTGGAGCACCGGTCAGGGTCGCCCAGGTTTCTTTGTCTGCTTCATTCGATGAAACCGGAAAGGCCGCCACCTTCCCGACTTCTTTGCGGTCGCGTCAAAAGCTGCTTTTCAGCCAGCGCCCGACGCGGCCCATATATCCGTCCGCCTCCGGCCCCGGCGCGCTGACGCGGCGCGAAGGCCTGAAATGTTCATTGCCGCTCACCTGCGGATAGACGAGCAGGCCGACCGCCGCGGAGAAGGCCGGATTTTTCGCCGCTTCCGGAAGTCCCTCGACGCCGAGCGGACGACCCATGCGCACCTGTCCCGAAATGATCCGCTTCGCCTCCTCCGGCATGCCGGTGAGTTGGCTCGCGCCGCCCGTGAGGACAAGCCGGCGGCCCGCGTGGGCGGGAAAGCCCGCGCTTTTCAGCCGGTCGCGCACAAGCTCCAGAATTTCCTCGGCGCGCGGCTTGATGATCGAGATCAGATTGGCCTTGGGCAGATGCGCCGGATGTTCGCCGTCCTCGCCGACCTGAACGACGGAAATCGTTTCGCGCTCGTCCGACGCCGAGGCGATGCAGGCGCCGTAGAGGGTCTTCAGACGTTCGGCGTCGGCGAGCCTGATGCTGAGGCCGCGCGCAATATCGGTGGTGACATGATTGCCGCCGAGCGCGAAGCCGTCGACATAGGTGAGATTGCCGCCGGAAAAGACGCTGACCGAGGTGGTGCCGGCGCCCATGTCGATCAGCGCCGCGCCGAGTTCGGCCTCGTCGTCGGCGAGCGTCGAGAGGCCCGCCGCATAGGGAGTCGCCACCATGGCGTCGACGCTCAGATGGCAGCGCTCGACGGCGAGAACGAGATTGCGGGCAGCCGCCGCATCACAGCTCAAGACATGCATATCGGCGCCGAGCTCGTCGCCAATCATGCCTCTTGGATCCTCGATGCGCCGGGTTTCTCCAATCGAAAAGCCGATCGGCAGGGAATGCAGAACGGCGCGGCCGTCGCGCCCGCCCCGCGCCGTGCAGGCCTCCAGCACGCGATGGATGTCGCTTTGCGTGACGGCCCGGCCGCCGATCGCGACCTTGGCGTCGAACAGCTGCGAACCGAGCCGTCCGCCGGTTGCGTTGAGGATGACGCTTTCGACCTCGACCCCGGCCATGCGCTCCGCCGCGTCGACGGCGAGGCGGATCGCCTCTTCGGCCGCGTCCATATCGACGACGGCGCCGCCCTTGATGCCGCGCGAGCGCTGATGCCCGATCCCGAGAATCCGGCATCGATGCGTGCGTCCGCGCAGGGACTGGGACGCGCCGCCCGGATTGAGCCGCGCGATCAGGCAGACGACCTTCGAGGTTCCGACGTCGAGCACCGAGAGAATGGCGCTCTTTCGTTCCGACAGGGGACGAAGGCGGGGCGGCAGGTTCGCCGAGTTCATGTCTGGCCGCCTTTTGGCTTCGCCTTGCGGGCGATCAATTCCGCGCGCTCGGCGGCGGCGTCTTCGGTGAGGCGCGCGACCATGCGGTCGCTCTGGCGCAGATCGATCGACAGCACGGCCTTGTCGAGAATGCGCGCGCCGCGTTGCAGATTGACGAGGCGCGTCACCGCCGCCGCGGGATTCCTCTCCGGCAGCAGAACGTCGACGCCGTCGGCCATCTTCAAATTCCAGCGGCGGCCCGAAACATAGACCCCGGCGCGGATTCTATCGCGCAAATCGCCCGCCGCATCGAGCAGCGCCAGATATTCGGGAAGCCTCAAATTGGCGCCGTCGCCGACGACGAGCGGCAGGCTGGCGAAGCGCCGGTCGCGCATGTCGTCAAGCGCCGTGCCGTCGGCGGCGACGACATGCACCGCGCCGTCCGTTTGCCACAAGGCGGAAGGCTGGCGCTCCTCGACCTCGATCAGCAGGCGGTCGGGATAAAATTTGGTGACGGCGACCTCCTTGACGAGCGCAAGCTTTTTCAGCCTCTCGCGCACCGTCGCGACTTCGAGGAAGGGCAGCGAATTGCGCGGCCCGATCCCGGCTGTCGCGAGAATTTGGGCCTCGCTCAATTCGCTTTCGCCGGCGATCGTCACCGCCTTGATGCTGAGGCCAAGGGCGCGCGCCAGAATATCGGCCGGCTCGCCCTCCGCGGCGACGAGGGCGTCATAATGGCCGCCCTTCACGGCACCGTAGAGGCCCGTCGACAGAAACAGCCCCGCGACGAAACAGAAGGTCGCGCCGGGTCCGCTGAGCCGCTCCAGAATGCGATGAAACCAGGCGTTTCGCGATCGCCGCGCGCGCGGACGCGGCTTGGGGCGAGCGGCCTCCGGCGCCCGGCGCGTCAAGGCCGCGCCAGAGAACGCCGGAAAGTCCACGGCCATCGGCGCGGATCCGCCCTGCGCCAATCTTAACGATCGCAGGAGGCGTCTTCGACCATCCATCGAACAAGCTCACCAAAAGACACGCCGGCATAAGCGGCAATCTCGGGCACGAGGGAGGTCTCGGTCATTCCGGGCTGGCTGTTGACTTCGAGCACGACGAGCTCGCCCGTTCCCCCGGGCGTGTCGTCGTAACGAAAGTCGGTCCGGCTAACCCCGCGACAGCCGAGCGCCCTATGCGCCACGAGGGCTAACTCTTGTACATTTTGGTAAACAAATTCTTTAAGATTCGCCGGAAGCAGGTGGATCGAGCCGCCCTTGGCGTATTTTGCGTCATAATCGTACCATCCGCCGTCGGCGGCGCGGATCTCGACCACGTCATAGGCCTTGTCGCCGATGACGGCGCAGGTCAGTTCGCGCCCGGCGACGAAGCTCTCGACCAGCACTTCGTCGCCGAAGGGCCAGTCCTCGCGCGTCAGCTCCTGCGGCGGATGCGCGTGATCAGCGCGCACGATGATGACGCCGAAGGAGGATCCCTCCGCGACCGGCTTCACTACATAGGGCGGCGGCAGCATATGCCGGCTCGCCGCCTCGCGCCGGTCGACCGCGACGCCCTTGGCGAGCGGAACGCCGGCGGCGCGCAGAACGTCCTTGGCGCGATTCTTGTGCATGGCGAGCGCGGAGGCGAGGACGCCCGAATGCGTGTAGGGGATGCGCAGCATTTCGAGGACACCCTGAATGATTCCGTCCTCGCCATAGCGCCCGTGCAGGGCATTGAAGGCGACGTCCGGGCGCAGGGCCGCGAGCGTTTGGCCGATGGCGCGGTCGACGTCGAGGCGCGTCACCTTGAATCCTTCGGCTTCGAGCGCCTTCGCGCTGGCCTCCCCGGAGCGCAACGAGACTTCGCGCTCGGCGGAGAGCCCGCCCATCAGCACGGCGACGTGTTTGGTCATGTCAGAGGTCCATTTCGCTTTGGGGGCTTTCTTTCTGCTTCTCGCGCGCGGCTTTCTTGAAAACCGACGTATCCTGAAAGGGCAATTTCAGCGGATTGCTGGGCTGAAAAAGTTCGGCGACGGTGACGATCTGTATTTTGGGGAAGGGAACCCGCCACTGCTGATCGCCCTCCGGCTTATAGAAGCCGGCGGCGGCGGCTTGCTTGACCATTCCAGAGGTGGGTTTCTCCAAAGTGAGAAAGACCCCCCTTTTCGCGCCTTCCTGATCGACCGTCACCATGAGGTCTTTCACCATCGCCGGGTTGAGGCTCTGGCCGCCCTTGACGGAAACGATGACCTTTTCGGTCTTCTTGCCGTCAGGCTTGATGTAAAGAAAGCCATCCACCCCGCCGTCGCCGCCCTTCTTGCCGCCCTTGTAGGGCTGCGCGTCTATCATCGCGAGAGCCCATTTCTGGAACTCGTATTTGTCGGCAAGCGCCAGCGCCCGCGCGCCATCGAGGTCTTTCGGCACACCCGCGATCTCGAATTGAGCGCCGGGAAACGCTTCCCTGAGGCGCCGTTGGATCAGATGGATGGCGAGATGGGTGATGTCGATGCCGATCCAGCGGCGACCCAGTTTTTGCGCCGCGTGGACCGTCGTGCCGCAGCCGCAGAAAGGATCGAGCACGAGATC
>JBKQMI010000191.1:0-5958 GCA_052146775.1 Methylocella sp.
CGAGCTTTGCCGCCGTGGTCGATTACTGCCGCACCGCCATGGCCTTCCTCGACCACGAGGAGTTTCGCATCCTCTTTCTGGACAAGAAGAACTTCCTCATCGCCGACGAGGTGCAGGGCGTCGGCACGGTGGATCACGCGCCGGTCTATCCGCGCGAGATCATGCGCCGGGCGCTCGAACTTGGCGCCTCGGCGATGATTCTCGTGCATAATCACCCCTCGGGCGATCCGGAGCCTTCGACCGAAGACATCTACCTCACGCATCAGATCATCGGCGTCGGCAAGTCGCTGAAAATCGCGGTGCACGACCATCTGATCATCGGCAAGCACGGGCACGCCAGCCTCAAGGGCCTGCGGCTGATTTAGAATTGATCACATTGAGCATCGGAACTTTCCCGAAAACCGGTTCCTGTTTTCGGGTCCGATGCTTCAAGGCCTCTCTTCAAAATTCCAGACGCTCGGGGCTCTTGCTGTGGGCGCTGTTGCAATGAAGCGTCGCATCTGCTGTGGGATTGTCGCGAGGATCAGCTGCGCCTCCGCCATCGCGAAGCTCGCGCCGATGCAGATGCAGATGCGCGGCCCTCCGCCGAACAGGCGAAAACCAGATTGGCGAGGGTTCCCGGCGTAGCGAAACATTCTTCAATTCCTCGGCTTTTCGCGCCGCCCAAACAGCTCCTGCTCAGCTCCCACCCGGCTCGCTATCTTAAATACGGGAATCACCCGGAGGCGCCCCCACAGACAAAACGGATCCCAAAGCGTAATATGCGCCCATGGCCCGTTTATCGGCCGGGCCAAGCGAAGGAACTCAGGGGTCAAGCGACGACTTTACCCTGGCTATTTTGTGTCGCGGTCCGAAACGTCCACCTATGCCCGCTCACGTCAAATTCCTTATCCGTCACGCCCTGATCGGTTTTTCGATCGGCCTCGTCTCGGTCGCGTTGATCGTCTCCGAAGATCTCTTCCGGATCGGAACATTGCTTGGAGCTTCGAGCGATCGCTGGCTGGCCCTGGGGCTGCTCAGCTTCATGTTTGGCCTGACATTCGGGAGCGTGCAAATGGGCTTCGCGATCATGCTCCTCGCGGACCGCGATCATTAGGACGCATCGGGCAAGCGCTCACGTCCCCCAAATCCGCCGCTGACGCCGGTCGCTCAGTTCAGCCGGAATTCGCCGTCGATCGTCCTGATCTCGGCTGGCCGGATCAGTTTGCTATGGCCGACGCGGACGCTATGCAGCGGACCTTCGAGTTTTTGCGTCCAGAAATTTAAAAATTTGATCAGGGTCGGAAAATCCGGCGCGATATCATAGTCTTGCCAGATCTCGGTCTGCAACAGGCGCGGGTAATCCGGCAGGCGGTAAAGAATCTCCGCCGTCGCCAGGCCGTAGCCAGCCAGTTGCTTGATGAAATCCTCGGACACGCGGGTCTTGACGTTTTTGGCTTCAATCATTGCGATCAACCTCCGGGCCAGCAACGCCAAAAAGCGGATTGCGTTGCGCGGTTTCGCCAGTTTGCGGCGTTTGCCGCATAAACCTCCATTCAACGCGCGTCACCTTAATGTTACGTTGCGTCGTAATTTTAGCTAGCAACTCGCGTGCCGCGCTAAAAGCCGGCGGTCATGCCGGGAAGCCCGGGGAGGCTCTTGCGCCAAGGCGCGGCGGCCGCGCACGCGGAAGGAAGTTGCCGATTTGACTGCGGCTGGCGAAATCAGCCGCGCATCGATGCGTAGGAGAGCGGCGGAATGAGCGAAATTACCATTGCGGGCGAGACGTTCAACGTCCGGCTCGAAGGCGATGAGAACAAAGAGGTTCTGGCGCTGGCGCATCAGCTCGGCGGCAGCCTCGCGGTGTGGGAGCCCTTGATGCCTGCGCTGCTCGAACATTTTCGCGTGCTGCGCTGGGATTCGCGCGGACATGGCGGGAGCATCGCCAATGAGGGGCCTTATTCGGTCGCGCAGCTGGCGCGGGATGCAATCGCGATCTTCGACGCCCTCGGCATCGAAAAAGCGCATTGGCTCGGCCTCTCGATGGGCGCCATCGTCGGTCAGGCCGCATTGATCGCGGCGCCGGAGCGGATCGGGCGCGCCGTGCTCGCCAACACGGCCGCAAAACTCGGAACCCCGGATATCTGGAACGCCCGCATCCAGGCAACGCGCCAGGACGGCATGGAGGCCATCGCGGGGACCACCGCCGCGCGCTGGTTCACGCCGGAATTTCGCGAGGCCGAGCCCGAAGACGTCGAGGCGGTCCTCTTCATCCTGCGCGAAACCTCTCCTGAGGGCTACGCCGCCGCAAGCGCCGCCCTGCGCGACGTCGATCAGCGCGAAGCGATCAGGTCCATTCGAAACAAGGCGCTGGTGATCGTCGGGCGGCATGATCCCTCGGCTCCGCCGGAGCTCGGCGCTTTCGTCGCCAGCGCCATCAAAGGCGCGCGCCTCATGACGCTCGAATCATCGCATATCTCGCCGATCGAGCAGGCCGACGCCTTTGCCGAGGCCGCGATCGATTTTCTCACCGCCCCCGAGACCCCGCTGCGAAAACCGCCTGCGCCGCGCAAGACGCCGGCAAGACGCGCGCGGCAGCTGCTCGCCCGCCGGACCCCGGCGAAAGCGCCCGCGAAAAAGGCGGCTGTGAAAAAGGCGGCTGTGAAAAAGGCTCCAGAGAAAACGACGGCAAAGAAAACCGCCGCCAAGAAGACGCCAGTCAGGAAAGGGGCGACAAAGCAGGGAGCGGTAAAAAAAGCAGCGACCAAGAAAGCGCCAGTCGCAAAGTCTCCCGTCAAAAAATCGACGCCGAAGGTTCCGGTCAAGAAAGCCGCGGCGAAAAAAGGCGTCGTCAAAAAAGGGGCCGTCGCAAAACCGCCGGTCAAGGCCGCGAAGTCGAAGCCGGCCGCGACGAAAAAGCCCGCTGCAAAGGCCGCATCCAGAGCAGCCGGCAAAACCCGGGGATCAAAAGGCCGGCCGGCGCGCAAGAACCCGCGCTGACTGGGCTTCGCCGCATGATCTCAGAGCGTCCTGTAGCCGCGGTGAACATAGGCGAGCGTATCGCCTTCGGCGCCGTAGGCTACGGCCTCGACGAGCCCGATCATCACGAAATGGGTGCCGACCGGCTTCGCCTCGACGAGCCGGCAATCGAAGGACGCCGCCGCCTGCCGCAGCACGGGTGAGCCGGTCGCGAGTTTGCGCCATTCCCCGCCTGCGAAGCGCTCATCGAGATGCTTGCCAGTGCGGCCGGCGAAAATCTCGGCCAGCGCCTGATGCGCGGGGCTCAAGGCGTTGATGCAGAACACGGCGTTCTCGATCATCCGGGCCGCCGCGGGCGATGTCTTCTTGATGCAGAACAGCATCGTCGCCGGCTCAAGCGAGACCGAGGTCGCCGAGGTCGCCGTGATACCGGCAAGACCCGCGGGTCCCGCGGTCGTCACGATATGGACAGACGCGCCGACGCGGCTCATCGCTTCGCGAAAATGCGCGGGATCAGGGCCGAAGTCGGACGGCGCTGCGATCTCGGCGCCGCCATTGCTGGATTCGGCCATATTCGTCCCAAAACTCCCGCTTCCCTGTCGCACGCGCCGGAACGGCCGGAAACAGACGCCTTTTGATAGCAAGATTCACGCGATCGACAAAGCGCTGCGGGGCGCGGCGAAACGCGCCGGAAAGGCGCCCCACTTGCAAGCCGGTCCCCGACGAAGCAATGTCCCCGCCTGGAGACATCGGCTTCAAGCGCCACCGAATCAGAACATTATCGCAAAAGATCGCCAAAGGACGCGCATGGAGATTTTCCTGCAGCAATTGATCAACGGGATCACGCTCGGCTCGATCTATGGCCTGATCGCCATCGGCTACACCATGGTCTTCGGCATTATCGGCATGGTCAATTTCGCGCATGGCGACGTCTTCATGCTGTCGGCCTTCATCGCGCTCATTCTGTTTCTGGCGCTGACCCAGCTCCTTGGCGTCGGCTCGCTCGCGCTCGCCTTCGTCGTCGTTCTGTTCGCCTCGATGGCGCTGACGTCGCTGTGGAGCTTCATGATCGAGCGCATCGCCTACCGGCGCCTGCGCGGGTCGTTCCGCCTCGCCCCGCTGATCTCGGCGATCGGCATGTCGATTTTCCTCTCCAATCTCGTCTATGTGCTGCAGGGACCGCGCAACAAGGCGCTGCCGCCTTTATTCACCGACGTCATCAAGGTCACGCATGGCGGCGGCTATGACGTCACGCTTTCGCTGAAGCAGGTGCTGATCGTCGGGGTCACGGCCGTGCTTCTGGCGGGCTTCTGGTTCCTCGTGCAGAAAACGCCATTCGGGCGGGCGCAGCGGGCCTGCGAACAGGACAGCCGCATGGCGGCCCTGCTCGGCGTCGATGTCGACCGCACGATTTCGCTGACCTTCGTCATCGGCGCGGCGCTCGCCGCCGTCGCGGGCGTGCTTTACATCATCTATTATGGCGTCATCAATTCGGGCGACGGCTTCGTCCCGGGCGTCAAGGCGTTCACGGCGGCGGTCCTCGGCGGCGTCGGCTCGCTGCCTGGCGCGGTGCTCGGCGGCCTGCTGATCGGCTTGATCGAGACCTTCTGGGCGGCGTATTTCTCCAGCGACTACAAGGATGTCGCGGCCTTCTCCATCCTTGCGGTGACGCTGATTTTCCTGCCCTCGGGCCTGTTCGGTCGGCCCAACGTCGAGAAAGTTTAGGCGGGAGATGACTGGGTCCGACGACGCTCCGGCCCGCTTTGGCCTTTCCCCGAGGCTTCGCGCCGCCCTGATCGAAGCGGCGAAGGCGGGCGCCATCATGGGCGGGCTCGCCTTTCCCATTCTCGCTTATCGCACCGATCTGAATTTCTCGAACGAGCTTTTCCTGCGCAGCCGCTGGCCCGCGGTCCTCGCCGCGACGCTGGCGGCTTTCGTCATCCGCTTCATCGCAGCGGCTTTCCCGCGGCGCCCCGCGAAGATCGTCCCGGCCAAAGCCGAAGCGCCGCCGGCTGGCCTCGCAACAGCGGCGCGTTTCGCCGGCGGCGCCGGCATCGCCGCGCTGATCGCCTTCCCGATCGCGATGCTCGCCGTCTTCGGCCCGGCCGGGGCGCAGAAATGGATCGATAATTTCGGTATCCAGATCCTTCTCTATGTCCTGCTCGGCTGGGGCCTCAACATCGTCGTCGGCCTCGCCGGATTGCTCGATCTCGGCTATGTCGCCTTCTACGCCGTCGGCGCCTACGCCTACGCCCTGCTCTCGACGACATGGGGCTGGTCCTTTTGGGTCTGCCTGCCGGTCGCGGGAGCGCTGGCCGCGCTTTGGGGCGTCGCGCTCGGCCTGCCGGTGCTGCGGCTGCGCGGCGACTATCTCGCCATCGTCACCCTGGCTTTCGGCGAGATCATCCGCATCGTTCTGACCAACTGGACCGTGCTGACCAACGGCGACGCCGGCATCAGCTCCATTCCGCGCATCACCTTTTTCGGCTGGCCTTTCGTCGCCGGCCCACATGGCTTCGCCGCCCTGTTCGGGCTGAAATTCGCGCCGGTTCACCGGCTGATTTTCCTCTTCTACCTCGTCCTCGCGCTGGCGCTGCTCGTCAACTTTCTCACGCTCCGGCTGCGCCGTCTGCCGCTCGGACGCGCCTTCGAGGCCCTGCGCGAGGACGAGACCGCCTGCCGCTCGCTCGGCATCGATACGGTGGCGACGAAACTCACCGCCTTCGCGCTCGGCGCGACGATCGCCGGCATGGCCGGCGCGCTTTTCGCGGCGCGGCAGAATTTCGTATCGCCGACGAGTTTCACCTTCATGGAATCGGCGACCATTCTCGCCCTTGTCGTGCTTGGCGGCAGCGGTTCGCAGCTCGGCGTCGCGCTGGCCGCCGTCGGCGTCATCGGCGGCTCCGAACTGCTGCGCGAACTCGATGGCCTGAAGGCGATCTTCGGCGACGCCTTCGATCCGACGCAATATCGCATGCTGATCGTCGGCATCGCCATGGT
>JBKQMI010000192.1:0-2635 GCA_052146775.1 Methylocella sp.
CCGGCACGCCGGCCACGATTTTATGCGGGGGCACATTGTCGAGCACGACCGATCCGGCCGCGATCAGCGCGCGCGCGCCGATCTCGATATTGCCGAGGATCTGCGCGCCCGCGCCGATCAGCACGCCATGCCGCACCTTGGGGTGGCGCTCACCGGCCATCTTGCCGCTACCTCCGAGCGTCACGCCATGCAACATGGAGACGTCGTCCTCGACCACGGCGGTGGCGCCGATCACCACGCCCGTCGCGTGATCGAGAAAGAAGCCGCGGCCGATTCTCGCTGCGGGGTGAATATCCGTTTGAAAAATCTGCGCGGACAGCGACTGCAGGCAAAGCGCGAAGTCGCTGCGCCCGCTGCTCCACAGCGCGTGCGCCAGACGATGGGTTTGGATCGCGTGAAAGCCCTTGAAGTAGAGGACGGGCTCCAGCAGCCGATTGCAGGCGGGATCGCGGTCGAGCACGGCGAGCAGATCGGCGCGAATCGCCGCGCCGATCTCCGGGGCGCGGGCCACATGTTCGGCGAAGGCCTGACGAATGACCGGATAAGGCGCTTCCGGCCGATCGAGCCGTTGCGCGAGACGGTGGCCGATGACGCTCTCCAGGCTGTCCTGGGCCAGGACCGCGCCATAGATCAGACCGCCGAGATCGGGCTCGCGCCGCAACGCCTCCTCGGCCTCGTCGCGCAGGCGCAGGAACATCGGATCCATCGCGGAACGCGCGCCTGGTTTCGCCCGGGCCATTTGGTCCCTCGTCTCGCCGCTATTGCATGGGCCTCGGCGGCGGGCTTCTTAATTAGGGGCGCGCCGCCAGAAATTCCAGCACGGCCTGTTTGTAAATCCGATCGCCGACGGCGCGGTTGTGGTCGCGCCCGGGAATGTCGACAATCCGCACATTCGGGATGAGCGGCGCGAGTGGATGCGGGTCGCCCGCCACATCGTCGCGCGTGCCGACGCAAACCAGGGTCGGAGCGGTGATTTTCGAAAGGGCGGCGGGGTCGAGCCCTCTGCCGCAGCCGCGAGCGCAAGCCGCCAGCGCCCGAAGATCGCTGCGGGTCGATTCGGCGAAGCCCCGAAATATCTTGAGGCCGGGGTCGTCGATGTCTTCGATCCGTTCGATCTCCATCGCCTCCGCCATCCCGGGCGCCATCGCGTCCCGTTCGATCAGGCTGACGCCGACCCCTCCCAGCAGCAAGGATCGCGTGCGCCGGGGATTGGCCAGGGCGAAGTAAGTCGCGATGCGGGCACCCATCGAATAGCCCATGATGTCCGCCCGCTCGATCGACAGATGGTCCATGAGGCGCGCCACGTCGCCCGCCATCACGTCGTAGCTGTAGGCGCTGGGATCGTAGAGCTTTTCCGACCGGCCGTGCCCGCGGTTGTCGAACAGGACGACGCGCCGTCCGTCTTCCGTCAGCGTCTTGACCCATTGCGTGAAGAGCCAGTTCACCGCATGGGTGGAAGCGAATCCGTGTATGAGCACGATCGGCTCATGCCGATCCGCAGCCAGCGGCTCGAAATCCAGATACGATATTCCGACGCCATCCGAGAGAAAATCTTCCATTGCGATTCCTTGTTACAACTCGTGTATTTAACTTAGATTTTCGACTATGCAAGCGTGCGCCCGCCACAAAGTCGCGCCGGCCAAAAATTGTTCGAATCGCCGCTTCGACGTGCAAACGAACCGCGCGACGCCTCGAGAATTGGGCGGTTAAATTTATACTTAGAGTATGTGTCGTTTCGGGCCAGGTTGCAAACGAGACGCTGGAGCGACTCCATGGACGCGGAACGCCGCCGACCGACCTGCGTATGTTTGTTCGCGCTTAGCCGAATGGGCGGAGATCGAGCGTGACCTTGGTTGTCATTTTGCTCGCCGCCGCGTTCTTGCTCGCGGCGAAGATGGCGGTTTTCGCGCTCGTCGATCGCGGGGCGCGAGACGCCATGTTGCTTTCCCTGGCGCGAAATCAGCGTTGGTTCGCGCCGAGAATCATCGTCGTCGGCGACAGCCTGGCGGCCTGCTGTCCGTTCGGAAAGCTGTCATGGCGTCCCTTGGGCGTGCTGAGCTTGGCGAAGGGCGGCGCGACGCTCGAGGAGATCGGCGGGCAGATCACGCGGGCGCGGGGCATCGCGGCGCGATATGTGATCATCGACGGCGGCCTCAACGATATTCTCTTTCACGATGCGCCGCGCGAGCAAATCGAGCGTGATTTTCGCGCCTTGCTGCGTCGTCTGGACGATGGCGCGAGGGCGATATTCACCCTCATGCCGCATGTGGCCGATCCCGCTCGCAGCGAGCGAATCGAGGCGGCCAATCGCCGGATGGCGGCGCTCTGCGCGGAGCATGGGGTCGCCGTGCTCGATCTCAACCCGGAGGTCTCGGCGGGCGGCGTCCGCAGACCCGAGATGACCGACGACGGACTGCATTTCTCGGCCCGCGCCAATGAGGCGTGGATCGCGGCCGTAAGGCGGATGATGGCGTGACGACCGCGTTCTAATCCGCGCGCGGATGCGCCAGACGATAGGCTTCGAACAAGCGGGTCTTGTCGACGGCGGTGTAAATCTGCATCGTCGACAGCGAGGCGTGGCCGAGCAATTCCTGAATCGTGCGCAGATCGCCGCCCCGCCCCAAAAGATGCGTCG
>JBKQMI010000193.1:0-5420 GCA_052146775.1 Methylocella sp.
ATTCAAAAGCTTGAGCATATTCCGATCAGATTGAATCAATCTGATCGGAATATGCTCTAGAGCTTTTCCGTTCCGATGGATTAGGAAACAGATTCAGGTTCTTGTTATAATGTATTTTTTCTAACGCCAAGAGAGCTCGGTGCTTCCTTAAAAACCCTCAATCCGCGTTGAACTGCTTTGGCAGCATCCGGTCCAGAACGCCGTCGCGCTTCAGGATGAGGTGGTAGGCGGTTCCCAGAATATGCAGGCCGACCAGGGCGTAGAGCGCCCATGACAACGCCTCATGCGCTTCTCCGGCGGCATGGGCGATCGGCTTGTTCTCCGGCAGCGACGGCAGGGTGACGAGGCCGAAGTAATTGACCGGATGGCTGCTGGCGGCGGACAAAATATAGCCGCTGACCGGCATGGCCAGCAAAAGCAGATAAAGCAGGAAATGGTTGATCCGCGCGGTCCACGCTTCCCAGGGTTCGAGCGTCCAGAGCAGCGGCGGGGCGGGGTTCAGCCCGCGCCAGAGGATGCGGAAAACGACGATCGCGAAAATCGTGACGCCGATCGATTTGTGGATCAGGACCAGCGTCGGGACCGAGGGATTTTTCGGCTCCATATTAATCATGACCCAGGCGATGGGCAGCGTCGCCAGAACCAGAATCGCGGTGATCCAGTGCAGCCATTGCGCGACGGCGCCGTATCTGTCTGTCGCCTTGGAGAAACGAGCGGTCGTCATGGATGGTCCCTCGGGTTCCGCGACTGATTCTTGGAGGCCCGCCCGGATAAGGCGATTCGGCTCAGCCTGACTATAGGTTTTGCGCGACGTTTTGATCAAGCTGGAGGGGCGGGCCAGCGGGCGCGCTCGCCCGTCGCCTCACGCCATCACGAAATGCTTCGATAGTTTCAGCCCCTGGCCCTGATAGTTCGAGACCTCGCCCTCGCCATAGAGAACCTGCGGCGGCTCGGCCATTTTCTCATAGACGAGGCGCCCGATGATCTGGCCGTCCTCCAGGACGAACGGCACCTCGTGGCTGCGCACTTCCAGCACCGCCCGCGCGCCGGGGCGATTGCCGGGCGCCGCGCCAAAGCCCGGATCGAAGAATCCGGCGTAATGCACGCGGAACTCGCCCATCGCCGGGTCGATCGCCACCATTTCGGCGGCGAGATCGCGCGGAATATGCAGGCGCTCCTGCGAGGCGAGGATATAGAATTCGCCGGGATCGAGGATCAGCCGGTTGTCGCCGCGCGCGAAAATCTTGTCCCAGTAATCATCGAGCGCATAGGCGCCGACGCGATCGACGTCGAGAATGTCGGCATGTTTTTGCGCGCGATAGCCGATGACGTCGCCATGCGCCTCGGCGCTGAGGGCGACGCGCACGACGAGGCCTTCGCGCAGGTTCAGATCGCCGTCGACGAGCGCCTGCGCGCGATGGTGCTGGAGCAACTCCTTATCGTCGATGCTGAAGCCGGTGCGCTCCAGCTGCTGCGAGTTCAGCCGCCGGAAGCGGATCTGATTGAGCTTCGAGCCTTTTCGCACGCGGACGCTGAAGCTGCGCGGCGACACTTCGCCGTAAAGCGGCCCCTCATAGGCGCGCGCGACGCGGTCGAAAACGTCCGAGTGGTCGGTGATGAGGCGGGTGAAAATATCGAGGCGTCCCGTCGAGCTTTTCGGATTGGCGAGCGCCGAAATGCTGTCGGGAAGATGCAGATGTTCGAGAAGGGGAATGACGTAAACGCAGCCGCGCTCGAGGACGGCGCCGCTTTCGAGGTCGATCGCCGCCTCGTCGCGGGCGATGGCCCGCAGCTGCTCCATGACGGTCCGCTCCTTGCCGGGCAGGAAGCTCGCCCGTACGCGGTAGGCGCGGGGTCCCAGCCGGAGATCAAGGCTCGCCGGCTGCAGCTGGCTGTCCTCGACGAACTCCTCCGGCAGGATCATGCGGCGGCGCAGCATGATTTCGATTTTCTGACGCGACAGCAGCCCGAAATGCGGGCCGAAATCATCCTGGTCCAGATTCGGGAAGAGCAGTTGCATCGAAAGCCGCGCCGCGTTCGGAAAGCAAGGGGGAGGCGGAAAGGCGCCGAAAGGCGGCGCTCGGAGGAGAGCCAACCCGCTTGAGATATAAGAAATAGGGGCGTAATCAACTCCGCAATGATCCATCCGGAGCGAAGATGACCCATCCTCCAGCAAAAAGCGGAGTGAGAACTCTGCGGCCAGCGACGCAACTTGTCCATGGCGGCGGGATGAGATCGCCGTTCGGCGAGACCTCTGAGGCGCTCTACCTCACCCAGGGCTATGTCTTCGATTCGATGGAGGCCTGCGAGGCGCGCTTCAAGGGCGACGAGCCGGGTTTTGTTTATTCGCGCTACGGCAATCCGACGGTCGCCATGTTCGAGGAGCGCATGGCTCTCCTCGAAGGGGCGGAGGCGGCCCGCGCCACGGCGACGGGCATGGCCGCGGTGACGGCGTCGCTGATGTCGCAGGTCAAGGCCGGCGATCACGTGGTCGCCGCCCGCGCGCTGTTCGGGGCCTGCCGCTATATCGTCGAGGAACTGCTGCCGCGTTTCGGCGTCGCCTCGACACTCGTTGACGGCGCCAATCTTGACGAATGGCGGGCGGCGATGCGGCCCGAGACGAAAGTCGTTTTTCTGGAAAGCCCGACCAATCCCTGTCTCGACGTCTATGATATCGAGGCGATCGCCGCGATCGCGCATGAGAATGGCGCGCTCGTCGTCATCGACAATGTCTTCGCGACGCCGATCCTGCAGAAGCCGCTGACGTTAGGGGCCGATCTCGTCGTCTATTCCGCCACCAAGCATATCGACGGCGGCGGGCGATGTCTTGGCGGCGTGATCCTGGGCCGCAAGAAACTGATAGAGGGCGATCTTCAGCAGTTTTTGCGCCAGACCGGGCCGGCGCTGTCGCCGTTTAACGCCTGGGTGCTTTTGAAGGCGCTGGAAACCCTGTCGCTCCGGGTCCAGCAACAATCGCGGAGCGCCGCCCGGATCGCCGATTTCCTGAGCGATCATCCGCGGGTCAGCCTTGTCCGCTATCCGGGCCGGGCGGATCATCCGCACGCCGCGCTGGTCAAGCGGCAGATGTCGGGCGGCGGCACGCTGATCGCCTTCGAGATCGCCGGCGGCAAACCGGCCGCCTTCGCCGTCGCGCGGGAACTCGAACTCATCAAAATCTCCAGCAATCTCGGCGACGCCAAGAGCCTCATCACCCATCCTGCGACGACGACGCATCAGCGGTTGACGCCGGAGGCGCGGGCGGCGCTCGGCGTCAGCGAGGGGATGGTGCGCCTGTCGGTCGGCCTTGAGGACCCGGATGATCTGATCGAGGATCTCGCGGGCGCGCTCGGCGCCCTCGACCAGCAGGGACTGGCGGCGGAATGAAAAGGCGGAACGAAACGGAAAGAGCGACGCCTTGCGCGGTTTTCCTCGGCGTCCGAGCTGTGGTAGGTTAGCGGGACGCCGCGCTCGTCCGGCCCGCTCACCGTTCAGATCGTGAAGATGTATAGCACCGTCACGCACGACATTCAGATCACCGTTCTCCCCGAGTTCATCCCCGAGCGCTCCGACGCGGATCAGGCGAGTTTCTTCTGGGCCTATACGGTCGAGATCGCCAATCATGGCGACAGGACGGTGCAGCTCACCGCGCGGCATTGGAAAATCACCGACGCCAACGGCCGGCTCGAAGAGGTGCAGGGGCCGGGCGTCGTCGGTGAGCAGCCGATTTTGAAGCCTGGCGAAACCTTCCGCTATACGTCCGGATCCAATCTTTCGACGCCCTCCGGCATCATGACGGGGGCGTACCACATGGTCGACGAGAACGGCGTCGCGTTCGAAGCGCAAATTCCGGTTTTTTCGCTGGATTCGCCGTTCGCCCGTCGCGTCCTCAACTGAGCGCGCGGGGCCATGTCGTCCACGCACAGGCCCTCCGCTCATACGCCTCACGCATCGGACGGGCGGCTCGAGGCGGCGATCGACATGCTGGCGGGTCTCGTCGGCTTCGACACCGAGAGCTCGAAATCCAATCTCGCCCTCGTCGCATCGGTCGAAGCCTACCTCGCGGCCTGCGGCGTCGATTATGTGAAAATCCCCAATGAGACGGGCGACAAGGCCGCGCTTTTTCTGACCATCGGCCCAAAAGTCGATGGCGGCGTGGTTTTGTCAGGCCACACCGATGTGGTGCCGGTCGAGGGCCAGAACTGGACCAGCGATCCCTTTACGCTGCGCCGCGAGGGCGGGCGCCTGTTCGGGCGCGGCGCCTGCGACATGAAGGGCTTCGATTCGATCTGCCTTGCGATGATCCCCGAGTTTCAGAAAGCGAAGCTGTCGCGCCCGATCCACATTCTCTTGAGCTATGACGAGGAGACGACCTGCCGCGGCCCGCTCGATACGATCGCGCGCTTTGGCGTCGATTTGCCGCGCCCGGCCGCGGTCCTCGTCGGCGAGCCGACCCTGATGCAGGTTGCCGACGCGCATAAGGCGGTCGTCACCTATCGCACCACCGTCCATGGCCAGGAGGCGCATTCGTCGAAGCCTTATCTCGGCGCGAATGCGGTCGAAACGGCCTGCGATCTCGTCTGCGAATTATACCGATTCGGCGCGGCGCTGGCCCTGCAGGGCGATCCGTCCGGCCGGTTCGATCCGCCGGCCTCGACCATCGAGGTCGGCGTCATCCACGGCGGCACTGCGCGCAACATTCTCGCCAAGCAATGCGCTTTCGACTGGGAGTTCCGCAGCCTGCCGCATGTTCCGCAAAATCTGGCGCTGGCGCATCTTGAGAGCTATATCGCGCGCGTCGCCCTGCCAAAACTCACGCGCTACGCCAAGGAAGCCTATATCGAAACAATTTCCGAGGTGGAGGTGCCGGGGCTTCGGCCGGAGCCGGGCTCGCAGGCCGAGAATCTGGCGCTGAAGCTCGCGCGCTCCAACCATACGATCAGCGTGCCTTTCGCGTCCGAAGCCGGCCAGTTCCAGGCGGCCGGCGCGCCGACGGTGGTCGTGGGTCCCGGCTCGATCGATCAGGCGCACCAGCCGGACGAATATATCGAGATCGCGCAGATGGAGGCGGGCATCGCCTTCATGCGGCGGCTCGCGGCTGAATTGAGCTGAGGTTTGCGCAGGGGCTCGAGCTGAGCAGGGGTCTCTTGGATCCGGCCCTTACGGCTCCAGCACGGAATCCCAGTAAAGGTAATCCATCCAGCTTTCGTGCAGATAATTGGGCGGAAACAGCCGTCCGTTCTGATGCAGGTCGTTCACGGTCGGCTGGTAGGGCTTGTGGCTTGGCCACATATGGGCCTCGCCCGGAAGCTGGTCGCTCTTGCGCAGATTGCAGGTGGAGCAGGCCGCGACGACATTTTCCCAGGTCGTCGTCCCGCCCTTCGAGCGGGGGGTCACATGATCGAACGTCAGATCATGGCGTG
>JBKQMI010000194.1:0-22640 GCA_052146775.1 Methylocella sp.
TTCGCATTTCGGCCATGGCGTTTTGACCTTCCATGCGGGATGGCTGTTTCGCACGCCGCCGGGATGGGCGTTGTGGGCGCGCGGGACGCCCAACGCCAGCAAGAGCAACATCGCGCCGCTCGAAGGACTGGTCGAAACCGACTGGCTGCCGTTCACGTTCACGATGAACTGGCGTTTCACGCGCATGGGAACGGCGCGGTTCGAAAAGGGCGAAGCGTTTTGCTTCATCACGCTGACGCCGCATGGGCTGCTGGACGCCGTGCAGCCTCGCATCGTCAAGCTCGAAGACGATCCCGCCTTGAATTTCGCCTTCCAGCAATGGAAAGCCGGCCGCGAGGATTTCAACGCACGGCTGCAACAGCTGGAGCCGGCGGCGGTCGCGCAGGGATGGCAACGCGGCTATCTCAGGGGGAAGGGGGCGGCGCCGCAGGAAAGGCCGCACTTCCATTTGTCGAAGCGAAAACTGAAGGCCCCGCGATGACCGGCTGTTTTCGCGCAGTCTTTTGCGCGCCGCAAACTGCGGTTTGGATGCGCCCGTCGTTAAGTCCACGCTCGTCTTTGCCGCCGGCGCTGTTCGATTGCGGGTATGATCGAAAGCAAATGCGATCAATTCGAGTCCAAACGTAGAAAAATCAAGGCTTGGGATCAGGGTCTTGGATCAAGGCTTGGAGCTGAGCATCGCCGGACCCTGACGTTTCTCGCCAACGACATCCAGGCGCGAGCCCCCGCCGCGCCCGGCCCGACGCTCCTCGCGAAGGGTCGCTTTCCGGAATTTCTCATATGCGCGAGTTGAATATGCTGGCAAAACTATCCTTCGTCGCCGTTTTCATGATTTTGGGCCTGATGGCGGCGCAGGCGGCGACGCTCGATCAGGTGCAAAAGCGCGGCTATCTCGTCTGCGGCTCGAATCCGGGCGTCGCGGGCTTTGGCCTGCCGGACGACAAGGGAGACTGGACCGGCTTCGACGTCGATTTCTGCCGGGCTGTCGCGGCGGCGATCTTCGGCGATCCGACCAAGGTTATATACATTCCCTTGAGCGGCAAGGACCGCTTCACGGCCCTGCAGTCGGGCGAGGTCGATGTGCTGGCCCGCAACACGACCTGGACCATCTCGCGCGAGACCGGGCAGGGATTCCTCTTTGTCGGCGTCACCTATTACGACGGCCAGGGCTTCATGGTGCACAAGAAGCTCAACCTTTCATCGGCGCTGGAGCTGTCCGGGGCCTCGATCTGCGTTCAGCAGGGAACGACGACGGAGCTGAACCTCGCCGACTTCTTTCGCGGCGACGATATGAAATACGAGCCGGTCAATTTCGCCAATGCGGAGGAGGCCGTCAAAGCCTATGACTCCGGGCGCTGCGACGCCTACACGACGGACGCCTCGGGTCTTTACGTCGAACGTCAGAAGCTCGCGAACCCCGACGATAGCGTGGTGCTGCCCGAAATCATCTCGAAAGAACCGCTCGGGCCGGCCGTCCGCCAGGGCGACGATCAATGGTTCAACATCGTGAAATGGGTCAATTTCGCCATGATCGACGCCGAGGAGCTTGGCGTCACCTCGAAGAACGTCGATGAAAAGGCGAAATCGGATCGCCCCGAAATCCGGCGTCTGCTGGGTTTTGAAGGCAATTACGGCGAGGGACTCGGCCTTGGCGCGGATTGGGCCTATCGCATCGTCAAGCAGGTCGGCAATTATGGCGAGGTGTTCGACCGCAATCTCGGCGAAGGATCGAGCCTCAAAATCAAGCGCGGCATCAATGCGCTGTGGACCCACGGCGGGCTTCAATACGCGCCGCCGATCCGATAGCGCTTGAGCCGCGGCGGGGCGAGGCTTATGAGCTTCAGCGAAAACGCGCGGCCTCCGCACGGCTGGCTCTGGATCTGGTACGATTCCAGGACGCGGTCGGCGCTCTTGCAAATCCTGTTCGTCGCCGGCTTCGCCGCCCTCGCCATCGCGGCCCTGGTCGACGTTCGCGGCAATATGCGGGCGCGCGGCATTCCGACCGACTTCAGCTTTCTTGGCAATGTCGCCGGCTTCGACATCAACCAGAGCCTCATCCCCTACAGCGCCGCCTCGACCTACGGCCGCGCCTTTCTCGTCGGCTTGCTGAATACCTGTCTCGTCGGCGCGCTTGGGCTGACCTTCGCGACGATCATCGGCTTTTCGGTGGGGCTCGCGCGGCTCTCGAACAACTGGATCGTCGCCAGATGCGCGATGGCCTATGTCGAGGCCCTGCGCAACGTGCCGCTGCTGCTGCAATTGCTGTTCTGGTACAACGCGGTCCTGAAGCCGCTGCCGCCGCCGCGCCAGTCCTTCGAACTGCCATTCGGCGTCTTTCTCAACAACCGAGGCCTGTTCGTGCCGGAGCCGGCATTGCAGCCTGGCGCGCTTTGGGTCGGCGTCGCGGCGCTCATCAGTCTTGTCGCGGCGCTCGGGCTGCGACGGATGTCCGCCAAGCGTCGCTTCGCGAGCCCGCGCGCCGCGTTTTTCAGCGGGGTCGCCGCGGCTTTCGTCGTCGCCCTGCCGATCGCGGCCTTCGTCGCGGCGGGAGATCCGATAAGCTTCGTCCGGCCGGAGCTGCGGGGATTCAACTTCAGCGGCGGCGTGCGGCTCTTGCCGGAATTCGTCGCGCTGGTTCTGGGCCTCAGCCTCTATACGGCGGCCTTCATCGCGGAGATCGTGCGGGCGGGCGTCGAGGCCGTGCCGCGCGGCCAGCGCGAGGCGGCGGCGGCGCTGGGGCTGACGCCGGCCGAAGCCACGCGCCTCGTCGTGCGGCCGCAGGCGATGCGCCTCATCGTTCCCTTGCTGACCAGCCAATATCTGAACCTCATCAAGAATTCATCGCTCGCCGTTTTCATCGGCTATCCCGATCTCGTGCAGGTCTTCGCCGGAACGGTCCTGAACCAGACCGGCGCCGCAGTGCAGGTGATCTTCATCACGATGGCGGTGTATCTCATGATTTCGCTGGCGGCGTCGCTGGCGATGAATCTCTACGGACGGCGCTTTGCGCTGCGGGAGCGTTAGGATGGCGGCGATGTATGTGCGGCCGGAGCGCATCGCGCCCCGCGCGGCCCCCCCGCCGACGCAAAGCCGCGCGCGGCGAATAAGGCAAAGCCTGTTCGATGGCTGGCGCGCAAGCCTGCTCACCATCGCCGCTCTGGCGCTGCTGGCGCTGCTGCTGCCGCCCTTGTTGCGCTTTTTAATTTTCGACGCGGTCTGGTCGGCGCCGGATGGCGAGCTCTGCCGGGCGCCGGGCGCTGGCGCCTGCTGGGCCTTCATCGCCCGCAAGCTCCCCTATTTCACCTATGGCTCCTATCCTATTCCCGAGCGCTGGCGGGTCGATGTCGTCATGGCTCTGGGCGCCGCGCTGATCGTCTGGCTGCTCCGGCTCGACGCGGCGCGCCGGCGGATCGCGGCGATCCTGTTTTTTGGCGTCTATCCGGTCGTCTCTTTCGTGCTGCTTTCCGGCGCGCCCTGGCTTCGCCTGCCGCGCGTCGATTCCGATCTCTGGGGCGGGATCCTGGTCAGCCTTCTCGTCGCCATCGTCGGCATCGTCGTCTCGCTGCCGCTCGGCGTCCTGCTTGCGCTCGGACGCCGGTCGGCGTTGCCGGCGCTCAGCATCGCCAGCGCCGGCTTCATCGAGATCGTGCGCGGCGTGCCGATGATCACGGTTCTCTTCATGGCCAACACGATGCTGCCGCTGTTCCTGCCTGAAAACCTCGCCCCGGATCGGCTCGCCCGCCCGCTGATCGGCGTCGCCCTGTTCGCCTCTGCCTACATGGCCGAAGTGGTGCGCGGCGGGCTGCAGGCGATGCCGAGGGGCCAGTACGAGGGCGCCGCGGCGCTGGGCCTTGGCTACTGGCGCAGTCTCAGGCTCGTCATCCTGCCGCAGGCGCTGCGCCACGTGATACCGGGCATCGTCAACACCTTCATCGGGCTTTTCAAGGATACGACGCTGGTCGCCATCGTCGGCATTTTCGATTTTTTGCGCACGGTCGATGCGGCGCGGCTGGATCCCGTCTGGGCGGGTCCGAAGATCTCGACGACCGGCTATGTCTTCGCGGCCCTGTTTTATTTTGTGTTCTGCTTCGGCATGTCGCGCTATTCGCTCTATGTCGAGCGCCGCCTGTCGCGCGGAAGAGGGCATTGAACATCATGCAGCCGGGCAAAGGCGCCGCGCCGCACGACATCGCGATCGAGATGATCGGCGTCAATAAATGGTTTGGCGCATATCACGCGCTGCGCGACATCGATCTTCGCGTCGGACGCGGCGAGCGCATCGTCATCTGCGGCCCTTCGGGCTCGGGCAAATCGACGCTGATCCGCTGCGTCAACGGGCTCGAAGCCCATGAGAGCGGCCAGATCTTCGTCGAGGGAACCGAACTGACGCGCGATCTGCGCAACATCCATGAAGTGCGCCGCGAAGTCGGCATGGTTTTCCAGCAGTTCAATCTGTTTCCGCATCTGACCATCCTCGAAAACTGCACCCTCGCGCCGATCCATGTCTTGAAGATGGATCGCGCGGAGGCGGTGCGAAACGCGATGCATTATCTCGGCAGGGTCCAAATCCCCGAACAGGCGGACAAATATCCGGGCCAATTGTCCGGCGGCCAGCAGCAGCGGGTCGCCATCGCGCGGGCGCTTTGCATGAATCCGAAAATCATGCTGTTCGATGAGCCGACCTCGGCGCTCGATCCTGAAATGGTCAAGGAAGTGCTCGATACCATGGTCGGGCTGGCGGAGGACGGCATGACGATGCTGTGCGTCACCCATGAAATGGGTTTCGCCCGCGAGGTCGCCGACCGGGTGATCTTCATGGACGCCGGCGCCATCGTCGAGATCAACCGTCCCGACGCATTTTTCTCCGCGCCCCAACATGAGCGCACGAAGGCTTTCCTCGGCCAGATCTTGTAGCGGCGGCCAAATATTAGCGTCCGCATGGAACAGCCGAGCTTGCTCGCGCGTTGATCCTTGCATGGATCCGCTCTCGCCTTCGAACCCCGCCCTTTCAGGTTGAAATCAACAGTGTTGCGCCGACATTGGAGAGTAAAATGTGCAGTCTGAGAAGCCTGATCGTCGCCGCCGCGCTCGGCCTAAGCGGCTTTGGGCTTGCGCCATCTGCGGCATCGGCTCAGGCCGCCGGGCCGAGCAATGCGCTGGATTACACTTTCCAGTCTATCGAGCAGCTGCGGGACGAGGCGCGTGCGCAGGCGGGATGGCGCAAGTCGCGTTGGGTGTGCCAGCCGGCCGGTCCCTGCACCTGGGTCCAGGGCTATTGGGGTCCGCCGCCGGAGGCCCCGCCGCCCGGGGCCTATGTCTTCGTGCGCCCGTTCGGGGCCGTCGGATGGAGCGGCTATTACCCGCCGCCGCCGAATTAATCGACCGCCGATCCCGGCGCCCGCAATCCAAAGGCGCCGGGCTTTCATTTCAGTTCAAAACGCAGCCTGTTTTCGGCGCGTCCGATCAGCGCTGCAGCAGCCGCTCGGCCGTTCTCTTGGCGGTTCTAATCGCGCCGATCACCGCCGCCTTGGAGCGATCGGCGACGATCGACTGCCCCGGCGAACGCGGAGACAGACCGAGCCGGCGCAGATAATGATTGGCCCGATAGACGTCAGCCTGATGCCAATCCGGGAACTCCAAATTGAGGCTGAGCGAGACCGACACCTTGTCGTGGTTTTGCACCCAATGCGCGCCATGCGTCGGGATATGCACGGCGTCGCCCGGGTTAAGCGTAAAGTTCCGCGCGGCCTCTTCGGCGTGCGGCTTGTAGGTGCCGGCCGAAATCGCCACGCCGTAGTATTGCTCGATCTCTTCTTCCGTCGTGATGGCGCGATCATTTGGGTCGCACACCCAAAGGTCTTTCGATCCGCTGATCTGAACCAGAAAGTTGACCTCGGCGTCGATGTGAAAGGGCGTCTTGCGGTTCGGCGAAGTGATGAACACCAGCATTTCGGCGTTTCTCAAAAGCTTCGAGGCTTCGGGGCCGGCGATCTCGCGAACAAACGCCTCATATTCGTCTAGAAGACGCTTATAGGCCGGATCGACCTCAACATGTTTGAACACGACCCATGCCTTGGCCTCCTCGATTCGTTCGATAATCTCGGGAATCGGCATGGCGGGGGGCGGAATTGAGCCCCATTTGTCGGTCAGCGAAAGATCGCCGGCATCGACATAAGTGTCGTTTTTCCGTTTCGCGGCTTGCTCCGCGACCTTGGTCAAGGCTTCGATGCTGAACAGCGGATGGCCAGCGAGGGGATGGCGCGCCGCAAAGGCTTTCTTGTGCAGCGCCTCACGGCATTCCTCGATCGGATCGACCGTGGTCCATTTTCCAGCCCCAAGGGCCGAAGTCGGCATGGTCACCATCAGTTATCTCTTTGAAAGCGGACGGCTAAGAATAGCTGTTTAACCCGAGTCCACATAAAGGGCAAACCTGAGCCTGGATTACGATGATTTTGGATCGAAACAATCCTAAAGTCATGAAACTAATCGATTCCAAAGGTTTAGAACGGGATGCGGGCGGAAAAGCGGTTCCGCTGTTCCGCATTCCTCTCTGCCCGGCGAAGGCTCCGTTCCGGCGCTCGCGCGCCGCCGTCGCCTTTGGCGACGACTCGCGCTACAAACGGTCTTGTCGGATTTCCAAAGACCGCCGGGACCCATGGACCTAATGTCGTTGAGCCGCATCGAAGCCGGGGTCGGCTTTGTGCATTTGCATGTTCACAGCTCCTACTCCCTGCGCGAGGGCGCGATGGGGATAAGCAAGCTCGCCAAATTGGCCGCGGCGGATAAAATGCCGGCGCTGGCGATCACGGATACCAACAATCTCTTCGGCGCGCTCGAATTCTCCGAAAAGCTCGCCAAGGACGGCGTGCAGCCGATCGCCGGCCTGCAGATCGCGCTCGACTTCGGCGATGGCGCGGCGATGGCCCCGCGCGGCGAGGAGAGCGGCGCCGGCCGCGCATCGATCGTGCTGCTCGCCTGCGATGAGGCCGGCTATCTGAACCTCATGTTTATCGCCTCCCGCGCGTGGCTCGATCCGGCGGCGGGGGAAACGCCTCACGCCGCGTTGGAGCGCCTTGACGGCCGCACCTCGGGCCTCATCGCGCTATCGGGCGGGCCGGCCGGCCCATTGGACCGCGCTTTCGCTCTGGCGCGGCCCGAGCAGGCGCTGCGGCGCGCGGAACAGCTCGAAGCGCTGTTTCCGGGCCGGCTCTATGTCGAGCTGCAGCGCCATGGCCTGCCGGGCGAACTCCAGACCGAACCGCGCCTCCTCGATCTCGCCTGTCGCCGCTCGCTGCCGCTGGTCGCGACCAACGAGGCCTATTTCGCCGCCGCCTCAGACTACGAGGCTCATGACGCGCTGATCTGCATCGCCGAAGGCGCCGTCATCGGCGATGGCGCACGGCGCCAGCTTTCGCCCGAACATCGCTTCAAGACCCGCGCCGAAATGGTTGCGCTGTTCTCCGATCTGCCCGAGGCGACGCGCAACACGGTCGAGATCGCGCAGCGTTGCGCCTACCGGCCGCGGACCCGCAAACCGTTGCTGCCGCGCTTCTCCGCGTCCGGCGCTCTTGAGGAGGAGGCCGCTCTGTTGCGCCGGGAGGCGGAGGCGGGGCTCGACGCGAGGATGAACGCGCATGGCCTCGCGCCCGGCTTCACGAAAGACGACTACCGCGCCCGTCTTGCCTTCGAGCTGGACGTGATCGTGAAAATGAAGTTCCCCGGCTATTTCCTGATCGTCGCGGATTTCATCAGATACGCTAAGGCCGAGGGCATTCCGGTCGGGCCGGGGCGCGGCTCGGGCGCCGGATCGCTTGTCGCCTATGCGTTGACCATCACCGATCTCGATCCCATCCGCTTCGGCCTCCTTTTCGAGCGCTTCCTCAATCCCGAACGCGTCTCAATGCCGGATTTCGACATCGATTTCTGTCAGGACCGGCGCGACGAGGTGATTGCCTATGTGCGCCGCCGCTATGGCGCGGACAAGGTCGCGCAGATCATCACCTTCGGCTCGTTTCTCGCGCGCGGCGTGATGCGCAATGTCGGGCGCGTCCTCGAAATGCCGCTCGGGCAGGTGGACAGACTTGCGAAGCTCGTGCCGCAGAACCCGGCGGCGCCGGTGAGCCTCAAACAGGCGATCGACAGCGAGCCGCGCCTGAAGGAAGCGGCCGAAGCCGAACCGCGCGTCAAAAAGATGCTGCAGATCGCGCAGACGCTCGAAGGGCTCTACTCCAACGCTTCCACCCATGCGGCGGGCATCGTCATCGGCGACCGGCCGCTCGAAGATCTCGTGCCGCTCTACCGCGATCCGAAATCCGACATGCCGGCGACCCAGTTCAACATGAAATGGGTCGAGCCGGCGGGGCTCGTGAAGTTCGACTTTCTCGGCCTGAAAACGCTGACGACTCTGTCCAATTGCGTGAAGCTTCTGAGCGCGCGGGGCATTGTAGTGGAGATCGACAAGATCCCACTCGATGACAAAAAGACCTACGAGATGCTCGGGCGCGGCGAGACGATCGGCGTGTTCCAGCTCGAAAGCGCCGGCATGCGCAAGGCCCTCGTCGAGATGCATGCCGACCGTTTCGAGGACATCATCGCGCTGGTCGCGCTCTACAGGCCCGGCCCCATGGCCAACATTCCACGCTATTGCGCGGTGAAGGCGAAGGAGGAGGAGCCGGACTACATCCACCCAAAAGTTGAATCCATCCTGAAAGAGACCTTCGGCGTCATTATCTATCAGGAACAGGTGATGCAGATCGCGCAGATCCTTTCCGGCTATTCGCTCGGCGAAGCCGACCTGTTGCGGCGCGCGATGGGCAAGAAGATCAAGGCCGAGATGGACGCACAGCGCGACCGCTTCGTGCATGGCGCGATCGACAATGGCTTGACCAAGGCGAAGGCCGACGAGATTTTCGATCTGTTGGCGAAATTCGCCGATTACGGCTTCAACAAGAGCCATGCGGCCGCCTATGCGCTGATCGCCTACCAGACCGCCTGGTTCAAGGCCAACTACCCGCTGGAGTTTCTGGCGGCGTCGATGACGCTCGATAAATCCAACACCGACAAGCTGGCGGAATTCTCCAACGAAGTGCGCCGGCTTAAAGGAAAGGTCGAGCCGCCCTCGATCCAGCGCTCGGGCGTCGATTTCGAGGTGCACCCGGACGCCGCGGGCGAACTTTCCATCCGCTATGCGCTCGGCGCCATCAAGGGCGTCGGCGAGGGCCACGCCGGGGCCGTGGTCGTTGCGCGGGGGCAGGCGCCTTTCCGCGATTTCGCCGATTTCGCGGGGCGGGTCGATCCGCGCGGGATCAACAAGCGCATGCTGGAGAGCCTCGTCGCGGCGGGCGCGTTCGACGAGCTGGAGCCCGACCGCGCGCGCGTCTTCGGCGCCATCGAGTCGATCCTCGATTTCGCTCATCGGCGCGACGAGGAGCGCCGCGCCGGGCAGAGCGCGCTGTTTTCCGCCGGTCCCGAAGCGCAATTGCCGCTGCCGAAGGCGAGCCCCTGGACGCTCGCCGAGCGCCTGCAGCGCGAGTTCGATTCGGTCGGCTTCTTTCTCTCCGGCCATCCACTCGACGCTTACGCGGCGATTCTCGTGCGGCTACGCGTGCAGCGCTGGGCCGATTTCGCCCGCGCGGTGAAGCAGGGCGCGACCAGCGGGCGGTTAGCGGCCACCGTGCTCGACCGCGCCGAGCGGCGCACGAAATCAGGCTCCAAAATGGGCATCGTGCAGCTCTCCGATCAGTCCGGGCAATATGAGGCGATCCTGTTTCAGGAGGGCCTCAACCAGTATCGCGACCTTTTGGAGAAAGGCGCCTCGCTCCTGCTGGGGCTGCAGGCCAGCGTCGAGGGCGAGGATGTGCGCGCCCGCATCATCTCCGCCGAACCTTTGGATGTGGCCGCGAGCCGCGTGCAGAAGGGCCTCAGGATCTTCGTCGCCAATGAGGCGCCGCTCGGCCGCATCGCGCAAAATCTAGCCGCGCGCGGCGACGGCGAAGTGGTGCTGATCCTGCAAACCTCCAGCGGCGAGGTCGAGCTGAAACTGCCCGGCAAATATCAGGTGTCGGCGCAGGCGGCGGGAACGCTGAAGGCGATCCCGGGGATCGTCGCCGTGGAGCATGTGTGAGGGGATTTGGGTGGGGCCGAGCCCGTGGCTCGATAATTGATCTGTTCTCTCAAGCCCTTTCCATTGATTGGAAACGACATGCACCGAATTGGTGCGGCTGAAAGTAGTTTAGCTAGCGGCTGATACCTATTCTGGTTTTCAATGATTGATTTGGCGACTTTCGTGGTTAAGCTTCCTAATATTACTTTAAGAAGAGCTGTCTTGGATGAAACGCAGGAACGGATACAACCCTAAGCGCAGGATTGCTGCAAGTGGTACTCTATCTCAGAGTCGCCTGCACGAACTTGCGGAAAAATCGAGATACGGAGGTAATCCGGAACATAAGCGCTCTCCCGGTGATTACGGCTTAACTCCGGCTGCGTCACCCCGACCTGGCAAGACACTGTGTGATGGCGGAAGGCAACTTCTCAGGGGAGAAGCGGAAGATCTTCTCCGCGCTGGCTTTCTCAAAGGGATGATAAGTCCGTGCGCAGAGAACAGTTGGCCGCAAAATGTGTGGGCCCTGTCCGAGGCTGGAGAAGCGTTTGAAGCCCAGCTAGAAAATCGAACTCTAGGCGAGTATCATGGATATCCAATGCCGCAGCACGACGATTTCAGAGCTGTCGTGGAATCTGAATGGAACAAACGATGAATAAAACGTTAAGCATCGATGCGGATTGGGAAGCTCTTAGCAAAGGGTCGCCCGAGGAACGCGCGTGCTTTGCTGCCATCGGCATTCGGTACGGCGACATTTGGCTAACGCGGGCCGAGGACACGTTTGTCGGGCGGCTTCGGGACAAAGTCCATCTATCTGGGTACAGGTTGGCAGAGTGGCTAGCTTGGAACTGGTGGCGGCTACGTTGGGAGCCGACCAATCGCCGACCAGAATGGGCGCTTGCGCACCGCTTGACAACTATTGGTGGAGGTTACGTTTGGCCTAATATTGCGATTTCCTCGGATGGAGAGCGAGTTGTCCTTTTGGCGAAGCCGACCCAAATCCAGCCTTCCGAACCGTTGCGTTACGTCGAAAATATCGCCGCTGTAGTGCGTGCGAGCGCGTTTCAGGATGCAGTGGATTTATTCGTCGAACAGATACGCAGTCAGTTGCGCGCGGAGCACCTCAGCGCCACAAATTTAGACGATATTTGGAATGAATTATTGATCGAACGAAGCGATCCGGAGAGAAGTGAGCGGCGCCGCTTTGAGGCTCTCATGGGTTTTGATCCGGACGAAGCTCCCCCTGAGCAAATTCAGATGCTGGTCGCCGATGCGAAGTTGTTAGGCGACCGAGCGATAAGCGAAGTGGCTGCAGGGCACGAATTGGTTACTGCTAGGGAATTTGATGAAATCGCTCAATCGAAGGGCTTCAGTGCATCGCCTCAAAATGCAGTGCGGTTGCCGGCGACGGTATCACTGCCTACTTTCGGCGAGACCTCAGCGGCGAAACGCGGTGCGGATGCTGCGTGCGCGGTTCGCAAAAGCGCGCAGCTAGGCGCGGCTTCAATTAGCAACATTCGTTTAGCAGAACTAGCGGGCGTTGATCCCGCGGCGTTGACTGAAGTGAAGGATGTTGGGGAGCGGCATAAAATCTCCTATGCGCTTGACACGAATGCGAGTGCTGGGCGTGTCGTTCTTAATTCGAAATGGAAGGCGGGGCGACGCTTCGCACTTGCGCGATTACTTGGCGACCGCTTGGCGGGCGATAGCGATGGGCGGCTTTTTCCAGCCACCAATTCATATACTTATCGGCAGAAGCTTCAACGATCGTTCGCAGCGGAATTGCTCTGCCCATTTGAGGCGCTTCGAGACATGTTGCATAATGACTTCTCAACGGAGGCAATTGACGACGTTGCGAAGTATTTCGACGTTTCCGAATGGACGGTTCGCACTTTGCTCCTAAATCATGGTCTAATTGGTAGAGATGAGTTGGAAACTGATTTAGACGTAGATGCGAAAGCGGCGTAGAAGAGGGAGTATTGACCGGTGCTTTCTGATGTTTATCGAGCATCGGTTCGCGCTCCGAAGGGCTCGCCCGCCTAGAACCTCGGCAAATCCGGGAACGGCAAATTCCCCCCGCTCACATGCATCCTTCCCATCTCGGCGCAGCGGTGCAGCGTCGGGAACACCTTGCCGGGGTTCAGGAGCCGCTTTTCGTCGAAGGCGCATTTGACCCGGATCTGCTGGTCGAGGTCGATCTCGTTGAACATCTCCGGCATCAGGTCGCGCTTTTCGACGCCGACGCCATGTTCGCCGGTGAGCACGCCGCCGACCTTGACGCAGAGGCGCAGGATGTCGGCGCCGAAGTCTTCGGCGCGCTGAAGCTCGCCCTTGTTGGCGTCGTAGAGGATCAGCGGATGCAGATTGCCGTCGCCGGCGTGAAACACATTGGCGACGCGCAATCCGTATTTTTCGGAGAGATCGCGGATGCCGGCCAGCACGCGGGGCAGGGCCTTGCGCGGGATGGTGCCGTCCATGCAGAGATAATCGGGCGAGAGGCGCCCGACGGCGGGGAAGGCCGCCTTGCGCCCGGCCCAGAAGGCGAGGCGCTCGGCCTCGGAGGTCGAGATCCGGCACTGCGTCGCGCCGCGCTTCAGCGCGATCCGCTCCACGAGTCCGACGAGATAATCGACCTCGACCGGCGGACCATCAAGCTCAACCAAAAGCATGGCCTCGGCCTCGCGCGGATAGCCGACATTGACGAAATCCTCGGCCGCCTGGATGGCCGGCCTGTCCATCATCTCCATACCGCCCGGAATGATGCCGGCGGCGATCACGTCGGCGACGCAGGCGCCCGCCGCCTCGCTGGAATCGAAGGCGATCATCAGCGCCCTGGCGCATTCCGGCTTTTGCAGAATGCGCACGGTGACTTCCGTGACGATTCCGAGCATGCCCTCGGAGCCGACGATGAGGCCCAAAAAATCATAGCCGTCGGAATCGAGATACGCGCCGCCGAGCCTGATGATCTCGCCGGTCATCAGCACCATTTCGACGCCGAGCACATTATTGGTGGTGAGGCCGTATTTGAGGCAATGCACGCCGCCGGAGTTTTCCGCGACGTTGCCGCCGATCGAGCAGGCGATCTGCGAGGAGGGGTCCGGCGCGTAATAGAAGCCCTTGTGCTCGACCGCGCGGGTGATCGCCGAATTGGTGACGCCAGGCTCGACGATGGCGATGCGGTTGTCGAAATCGATCTCCTTGATCTGGTTGAACTTCATCATCGAGATGAGGACGCCGTCCTGGAGCGGTAGGGCGCCGCCCGAGAGCGAGGTTCCGGCGCCGCGCGGCACGACCTTGACGCCGTTCGCGTGGCAATAGGCGAGCACGGACTGCAACTCCTCGACGGTCGAGGGAAGCACCACGGCGAGCGGCAGATTGGCGTAGGCGGTGAAGCCGTCGCTCTCGTAAGGGCGCCGGCCGATTTCGCCGTCGATGACGCCCTCGCCGCGCACGATTTTGCGCAGGGCGGCGACGATATCGCTCCGCCGTGACATGATCGTCTGGTCGACGTCCATCGGTTTCATCGATCGGCCCAGTCATTTCCCGCGGCTCTATATGCGCCCGCCGCCGGCCCGAGGCAAACCCCGGCCTTGCGCTCATGCGCCTTGCGTTCGGCGGCTTTGGCCCCTATAAGCGCCCCCATTCCACACGCGGATCGCGCGACCCTGCTTCAAGGGCCGCTCCCGGTGGCTTTTTTCGTTTGCTCCTCTTCGAAGGCGTCCGCGGAAGAAGTCCATATCGCTCCGCGGCGGCTTTAACCGGAGAAACGAACGCTATGTCCCTGCCTGATTTCACTATGCGCAGCCTGCTCGACGCCGGCGCCCATTTCGGCCACCAGTCGCATCGCTGGAACCCGAAGATGGAGCCCTATATCTTCGGCGCGCGCAACAATATCCATATCATCGACCTCGCCCAGACGGTGCCTTTGCTGCATCAGGCGCTGAAGGCCGTCTCGGATACGGTCGCGCGCGGCGGGCGCGTGCTGTTCGTCGGCACCAAGCGTCAGGCCCAGGACGCCATCGCGGATGCTGCTCATAAGTCCGCGCAATATTACATCAATTCGCGTTGGTTAGGGGGCATGCTGACCAACTGGAAGACCATCTCCGCCTCGATCCAGCGTCTGCGAAAGGTCGAAGATCTCCTTGGCGGCGGGGCAGTCGGCCTCACCAAGAAAGAGCGCCTGATGATGTCGCGCGAGCGCGACAAGCTTGAAAAGGCGCTGGGGGGCATCAAGGAGATGGGCGGCGTGCCGGACCTCATTTTCGTGATCGACACGAACAAAGAGCAGCTCGCCATCAAGGAAGCGGCGCGGCTGCACATTCCCGTCGCGGCGATCCTCGACACCAATAGCGATCCGGACGGCATCACCTTCCCGATTCCCGGCAATGACGACGCGGGCCGCGCGATCACCCTCTATTGCGATCTCGTCGCCAGAGCCGCGCTCGACGGCATCGCCCGCGGTCAGGGCGTGAGCGGCATCGATTTCGGTGAAGCCGAACAGCCGCCGGAAGAGATTCTGCCGGTCGATATCGCGGCCGAGCCCGTCATCGCGCCCGAGGCGTTCGAAGCGCCGGCGGAGGCTTTCGAGCTGCTCACCGCGCCGCGCGGCGCGCCGGACGATCTCGGCAGACTGCCCGGCATCGGCCCGCAGATCGTCAAGAAGCTCAACGATGCGGGCCTGTTCCATTTCTGGCAGATCGCCGCCATGACCCCGGAAGACGTCGCGAAGACCGATCACGACCTGAAGCTCGGCGGGCGAATCGAGCGCGATGGCTGGGTCAATGTCGCGCGCAGCCTCGTCGCCGCCTGACCGGCGCGTCCAAAGCGCGGGTTTTTTGCGAGGTCTGGTCCAAACCATTGGTTCAGACCCGCGACGTCTGGTCCAGATTTGCTGATCCAAACCTGGATCTGAATGCGAAACTTGCGATCTGATTCCAAACTTGCAAACTTGAAGGAAGACGACAATGGCGAGCGTCACGGCCGCATTGGTGAAGGATCTTCGGGAGAAGACCGGCGCCGGCATGATGGATTGCAAGAACGCCCTCAACGAGACCGAGGGCGATATCGAGGCGGCGATCGACTGGCTGCGTAAGAAGGGTCTCTCCAAGGCCGCCAAGAAATCGGGCCGCATCGCGGCGGAAGGCCTTGTCGCGGTTGCCGTGCATGGCCATGACGGCGTCGTCGTCGAGGTCAATTCCGAAACCGATTTCGTCGCCCGCAACGAAGAGTTTCAGGCGCTCGCGCGTACGGTTGCGCTCGTCGCCGTCGAGAAGGGGCTGACCGACGTCGAGGCGATCAAGGGCGCGCATTATCCGGGCGGCGGGACGGTTGGCGAGGCCATCGCCAACGCCATCGCGACGATCGGGGAAAACATGACGCTGCGGCGCGCCGCCGCTGTTCACGTTCCCCATGGCGTCATCGGCCAGTACGTCCATAATTCCGTCGCCGACGGCCTTGGCAAGATCGGCGTCATCGTCGCCCTCGAATCGACCGGGGATTCGCTCGCTCTCGCGCCGCTCGCGCGGCTCATCGCCCTGCATGTGGCGGCGGCCAATCCCCTCGCGCTCGAGTCCTCGGCTCTCGATCCCGCCGTGGTCGAACGCGAAAAGGCGGTGCTGGCCGACAAGAACGCCGGCAAGCCGGCCAATGTCATCGAAAGAATCGTCGAATCGGGCCTGAAGACCTATTACAAAGAGGTCTGCCTCATCGATCAGCCTTCGATCCATGCCGAGCACGCCAATAAAACCATCGGCCAGGTGGTCAAGGATGCTGAAAAGTCCGCCGGCGCGCCGGTGAAGTTGACGGCTTTCGTGCGCTATTCGCTTGGCGAGGGCATCGACAAGCAGGAGAGCGACTTCGCCGCCGAGGTCGCCGCCGTGGCCAGCGGCCAGCTCTGACGCGCATTTTCCAAAATCCCCGCCTACCGGCCGCTGGCGCATCCGCGCGAGCGGCCTTTTGTGTTGGACAGGATCCGATTGTAAATTGACGCCCCATGATTTTCGAAGGAAGGTCGACGCCTGACGCGCCGGCGCCGCGTTGATTCACAACAATTGCGTTGGAGGATACGCCATGTCTTTTCGACTTTCGCAGTCTTTTCGCCCCACGGCCCAGCTTGTCGGATCCGCGATTCTTTCGGCCATTGTCGGTCTGGCGCTGGCCGGCCCGGCCGCGGCGCAATCGGTTCGCAAGGAATGCAGCGCAAAATACCAGGCCGCCAAGGCCGCCGGCACATTGAACGGACAGGCCTGGCCGCAATTTTACAGCCAATGCGCGGCTGAAGCGAAGACGGCGGCCCCCGGGGCTGCGCCAGCCGCTAGCCCTGCCGCGACCCCTGCCGCCACGCCAGCGGCTCCGCCACCCGCCGCCGCGCCCGCCGCGCCGCCCCCTGCCGCCGCTCCGAAGCCGGCGCCCGCCGCCGCGGCTCCCGCGCCCGCAGCTCCGGCCGCCGCCGGCGCCGCCGTGTTCCCCTCGGCAGTATCCGCCGCCCACGCCAGCGAGAAGCCGGGCAAGGCCCGCATGCTGACCTGTCTCGACCAGTACAAGGCGAACAAGGAGACCAACGCAAACGGCGGCCTCAAATGGATCCAGAAGGGCGGCGGCTATTATAGCCAGTGCAACGCCCGCCTTAAGGGCTGACGCGGCGGCTCGTTCTTCGGTTCGATACGCCCGGTGCGCGCGCGAATTCGCAATTTAGGCTCGCGCGCGAATCTGATCCTGACGTTCGTCAGAGATAGGCGTAAGCGGCCAGCAGGGACCCGATGATCCCGAGGCCGATCGAAGCGCGCCACGGCCACCGCTGTCCGCGCATGATGATCGAAATGGTGGCCACCGCGATCGCCACATGCAGGAAGGTCACCGCCACCGTCAGCAGATGGTGGCGGCGTTCGTGCCGTTCGCTGTCCAGCAGCTTGGCGTCGGTTTCGCGCTCAAGCTCCTGGCCCTTGGCGAACAACTCCTGCTCGTCCGCGCCATAGCGCTGCGCTTGCGCCTTGAATCCGTCGGCGGCGGGTCCGCCGGCGGCCGCGGCGATCTCATACATATTCTTCTTGATGCTCTTGGCCTGGTAGAAATTCCAGTTGTCTGTCGCCTTGTTCTGCACCAGCACGGCGGCGTTCTTGTCGCCGATCGTGGCCGCGGTTTCGATCGTTTCGAGACTGCCGACCGTCGCCGCGACGACCGCCAGAATGGCGATGGTGACAGACACCTGCATCAGGAATCGGTCGCCGGAATGGGCGACATGTTCTGCGTGCTCGGCGTGTTCGAAAGGCTCTGTCGGCGAGTCGGTCATGGAGCGTTCCTGGGGCAAGGGCCGTTTCGGCAAGCGATATCGCGCCGCTGGCGAAAAAGCCACACCACTGCGTCAAAGCGCGCTCTAACGGCTGATTGAATAGACAGGCGAGATCGCCAGCCATATAAATTGCACCGTTGCGGCGGCAGTCGAAGCGACCGTCCGACAGGAGATCTCGACGCAATGCAGACCGAGAGCATCGATTCGAGCGTTTCCGATCCCTCGTCCGACGCTTCGTCCGATCCCTGGGCCGTTTCGCGCCGGACGATGGTCGATCGCCAGATCAAGACATTCGACGTGACCGATTCCGCGCTGCTGGCGCGCATGCTCGAAGTGCCGCGCGAGCTGTTTCTGCCGGTGGAGCTGAAGCCCTTAGCCTATTCGGACTCGAGTTTGCAGCTGAAGCCCGGCGCGCCCGGCCAGACGCCGAGAACTCTGCTGCCGCCCCTCGTCCTGGCGCGTCTCATTCAAGGCGGGCGGCTGATGGAGCGCGACAAGGCGCTTGTCGTCGCGGCCGGCTGCGGCTATTCGACCGCGCTCGTCGCGGGGCTCGCCGGCGACGTCGTCGCGCTCGAATCCGATCCAGTGCTTTTTGAGCACGCGCGCGCGAGCCTCGACGCGTTCGGATTGAAAGACATTCGCCTGCTTCTCGGCCCCCTGGCGGCTGGCGCGGCGCGCGAGGCTCCCTTCGACGTCATTCTGGTCGATGGAGGGGTCGCCGCGAATCTCGATCCGCTCCTCGCGCAATTGAAGAATGGCGGCCGGCTCCTCGCCGTTCAGCGCCTCGCCGACGGGACGGGCAAGGCCGTTCGCTATGACAAGGTCGATGGCGCGTTGGGCTATCGCATTTTGTTCGACGCCTCCACGCCCGTGCTCGACTCGTTCAAGCCGGCGGAGGCGTTCACCTTTTCTTGACCTTGGCGACGGGCCTTTCGCCAAAATAGACGTGTTCGCCTAGTTGGAACAGGACTCTGGCTCGAAAGATCAATCATGCGGGCGCGAGAGCCGTCGGCTTGGCGAGCCGCAAGACTGGAAGCGAAGACTGCCGAAGCCAAGACGCGAAGTCGAGGACAAACGAATTTGCCTGATACATTGCAAAGTTCCGCGTCGTCTTGCGCCCGCCTCGATCTCCGGGATCGACGCGCGAAGCCGCGCGCTGGCGCCGCCGCTGGAGCGCTCGCCGTCGCGCTCGCTGGTTTCCTTGCGCTGGCCGCGCCGGGGGCGGCCGAGACGATGTCCGGCGCGCTGTCCCGCGCCTATATCGGCAACCCGGACCTCAACCAGGGGCGCGCCGGCGCCCGCGCCCAAGACGAGAATATTCCTCGCGCCACCGCGGGCTGGCGGCCGACCGTGAACGCGACGGGGCAATTCGGCTATAATTACCTCGACACGACCCAGGCGGGCGTCAGGATCCGTGGAAGCACGCCGCCAACGACTGTCGGGTTGACCGTCACACAAAATCTTTTCAATGGCGATCGTACCTTAAACAACGTGCGTCAGGCCGAATCCAACGTTTTTGGCTCGCGCGAAAATCTCCGCAACACCGAACAGGATGTGCTGCTGAACGGCGCCACCGCTTATATGAACGTACTGCGCGACACGGCGATTCTCGATTTGCGCCGCAATAACATCACCGTTCTTGAGGAGCAGCTGCGCCAGACCAGGGACCGTTTCAACGTGGGCGAGGTGACGCGAACCGACGTCGCGCAGGCCGAGTCGAGCCTCGCCAATTCCCGATCGGATTATTTCACGGCGCAGGCCAATCTACAGACGAGCGTGGCGAATTACCGCCAGGTCATCGGCGTCGAGCCGACGAAGCTGGAGCCGGCGCGAACGATCGAGGCTCTGTTGCCGAAAGACATGAACGGCGCCGTCGATCTGGCGCTCGGCGAGCATCCGGCGATTCAGGCTGCTTTCCACGCCGTCGACGCCGCGGCGCTGCAGGTCAAGCTCGTCGAGGGCGAACTTTATCCGACCCTCAACATTGTTGGCAGAGTCCAACACGACACGGATTATGCCGGCGTGCGCACCGTCACTTTCCTGAATGGTTCGGTGTCTGGCCAGCTCAGCGTGCCGATCTACGAGGGCGGCGAAGTTTACGCCCGCGCCCGTCAGGCGAAGGAATCGCTCGCGCAGGCGCGCCTGCAGGCCGATCTGGAGCGCGATTCGGTGCGCGCGGCCGTGGTCTCGACTTGGGGCCAGCTCGATACGGCCCGCGCGGTGATCCAGTCGGCCAAGGCGGCGGTCAAGGCGGCGGAGATCGCCCTCGAAGGCATCCGCGAGGAAGCCAAGGTCGGGCAGCGCACCACCTTCGACGTTCTTTTTGCGCAGCAGACCCTGCTCAACACGCGCGTCAGCCTAGTCACGGCCCAGCGCGACCGTGTCGTCGCCTCCTACGCCGTCTTCTCGGCGATCGGGCGGCTTTCGGCGGCGAACCTCGGCCTCAACGTCGCCGAATATGATCCGACCGTCCATTTCGAACAGGTCAAGGATAAATGGATTGGCCTGCGCACCCCGGACGGGCGCTGACCCGGAGCTGATCGACGTAGGTTTCGATCAAGCTCGCCGTGGCAATATCCTTGGCTGATGTCTCCTCGAACGCGGTCCTGAAATCGGCTGGTCGGGGATGTGAAACCGCTTCTCCGCCCGCATCCCGCGCTAAAATCTCGGCGCTCTAAAATCTCGGTTTCGAAGGCGCCGCGACGCATGGCGCCGAGGTTGTGGATCCGTCGAGAGTTCGCCTTGCCAGCGTGGGAAGGCTGACACGAACCTGAATGGCGTGATTCCGCAGGCTGTGCCCGCGCGCGCCTGAATCGCCTCGGTCCGCGTTGCTCCCGCGACGCATTCGCTTTGGAAAGAAACTGAGGCCATGAGCGCAGCCCACCTCATTCAAACCACCGGCGATCTCTCCGACGCGGCGCGCGGGGCTTCGAGCGAAGGTTCGCGGGAGGTGGTGCGGGAGCCGTCAATGGAGGATATTCTGGCCTCCATCCGGCGCATCATCACCCAGGATCAGTCGCTGTTCGCCGCCGACGCGGGAACCGGCGAGAGTGTCGAACTCGTGCGGGCGGCCGCTGATCCGGGCGAGGCGCCCGTCTATGAGCTGAAGCGAGAGGTTGAGGCGGAGGCGCTTGCGACCCAAGCCGAGGCCGTTCGCGCCGGCGTCGACGCTCCGGCTCAGCCGGCGGCGGAGGCTGTTCGGAGCGAGGACGGGGGCGAGCCGCTGGCCTCGCCCACAACGGACGCCTCTGTCGCGGCGGCGTTCCATACGCTCGTCGCCAGCCGTTTCGCGCAAGATCCAGAGGCCGTTCTGGCGATGACGCGGGAGGTCTTGCGGCCGCTGGTCGCGAACTGGCTCAACGCCCATCTGCCGGCCCTCGTCGAAAATCTCGTCCGCGCGGAGATCGAGCGAATCGCCAAGGGCGCTTAGGCGTCGCGCTGCGTCGCTCGCTTCACGGCTTGCCTTTTTCCCTGCCGTTTGCAATCGCTGAACGCCAACATGCGAGGCGCCTCCGCGCAGCGATCTTTTGCGCGCGCAATCGAAACGAAGTGAACTGATCTCATGATGGAAAAGACGTTCGATCCGGCGGCGGTCGAGGGCCGCATCTCGGCCGCTTGGGGGAAGGCGGAGGCCTTCAAGGCCGGGCGGCCCGACCGCGCCGCGGCGGAGCCCTTCGCGATCGTCATTCCGCCGCCGAACGTCACCGGCTCGCTGCACATGGGCCATGCGCTCAACACGACGTTGCAGGATATTCTCGCCCGCTTCGAGCGGATGTGCGGCAAGGACGTGCTCTGGCAGCCGGGCACGGACCATGCCGGCATCGCGACGCAGATGGTGGTCGAGCGCCAGCTCATGGAGCGCCAGGAGCCAGGCCGGCGCGAGATGGGCCGCGAGAAATTTCTGGAGCGGGTGTGGGCGTGGAAGGCCGAATCCGGCGGCGCCATCGTCAATCAGCTGCAGCGTTTAGGGGCTTCCTGCGACTGGTCGCGCGAGCGCTTTACGATGGACGAGGGGCTTTCGCGCGCCGTCGTCAAGGTGTTCGTGCAGCTCCATAAGGAAGGGCTGATCTATAAGGACAAACGCCTCGTCAATTGGGACCCGGTGCTGCAGACCGCGATCTCAGACCTTGAAGTGGTGCAGGTCGAGACCAAGGGCCACCTTTGGCATTTCAAATATCCGGTCGTCGATGATGCCGGGAAAGAGACCGGCGAGTTCATCATCGTTGCGACGACGCGCCCCGAAACCATGCTTGGCGATACGGCCGTCGCGGTCAATCCGACGGATGAGCGCTATCTGCATCTGCATGGCAAGAAGGTGCGGCTGCCGCTCGTCGGCCGCCTTATCCCGATTGTCGCCGACGAATATTCAGACCCCGAGAAGGGCACTGGCGCGGTCAAGATCACGCCCGCGCATGACTTCAACGACTTCGAGGTCGGGCGGCGGCATGGGCTGACGCCGATCAACATCTTCGATGCGGAAGCCAATCTGACGCTGAAGGGGAACAGCCTGTTCCTCGCAGGCGCCGATCCCATTGAAGGCCTCGATGATTTGCATGGAAAGCCGCGCGAATTTGCGCGCAAAAAAATCGTCGAGCTGATGGAGGAGCGGGGGCTGCTCGACGCCATCGAGCCTAACCCGCATATGGTCCCGCACGGCGACAGGTCCGGCTCGATCATCGAGCCTTACCTTACTGATCAATGGTATGTCGACGCCAAGACGCTGGCGCAGCCGGCGCTGGCGGCCGTGCGCGAAGGCCGGACGAATTTCATCCCGAAGAATTGGGAGAAGACCTATTTCGACTGGCTGGAGAACATCCAGCCCTGGTGCATCTCGCGCCAACTCTGGTGGGGGCATCAGATTCCGGCGTGGTACGGGCCTTACGCAGAGAATAAAAAGCTCGCTTACGAAATTAGCAACGGCGGCAAAAATCGATGTTTTGCAGCTGTGTCCGAGAACGACGCTATCGATCAAGCACAGGCCGCTTATGGGAAACCGATACGAGTTCTGTCGTCGCGGTGGGATCTCACGAGAGATGACGTCTTGGCAGAGATGCGGTCGGATAACAAAACAGTTTTCATCTGGCGCGACGAAGACGTCCTCGACACCTGGTTCTCCTCCGCGCTCTGGCCTTTCTCGACCCTCGGCTGGCCGGACGAGACGGCTGAACTCAAGCGCTTCTATCCGACCAATGCGCTCGTCACCGGCTTCGACATCATCTTCTTCTGGGTCGCCCGCATGATGATGATGGGCCT
>JBKQMI010000195.1:0-6499 GCA_052146775.1 Methylocella sp.
AGCGTCATGACGCCGTCCTGAATGCGCTGATGTCCGCCGAACACCGCCGAGTCCTCATGCAAGGAGGTTGAGGCGATGTCGAAGTTCTCCTTGAAATGCTGGGCGAACAGCAAGCGCACGAACATCGAGCAGCCCTGACCGCCGTGGACGAGCGGGATCGAATCCTTTATGCCGATGCCGGCGTATTGGGCCCCGGCGGGCTGACAGTCATACATCGGGTTGATGATGCCTGCCCTTTCCTTGTTGGTGACTTCGCAACCCATAGCGGGCTTCCTCTTGTTTGGGGGAGGCGGCCCGTCGCAGGCGCGACGAACCGCAGTCAGGCTTTCAATAAAGCGAGTGGCTCAATTCACGATTCTTGGAGCGGACGATCGTCACGTCGAGCAGCTTCTCCTTCAGGGCCTGCATCGATGACTGGATCTCGGCGGGATCGGCGCCCTCGAGCCAGGGCAGGCGCGCCTTGAGGTCGGCGGCCATGGTTTTGGCTTCCGCGTAAAACAGGCGCTCGCTTCCCGTCTCGGCCTTCGGCTGCTCCCCTGTCAAAAGACAGGCCGCGGCTGCGATGACTCCGCCGATATTTTCCTCGCGATCCCAGGTCCGCGAGCTGAACTGCCAGAGGCAGCGCTCCTCGACATAGGCGAAGAGTTGATCGAGCTTTTCGTTCGTCATTCCGCAGCCTCCGCGATCACGGGTTGGACGTTTCCGCGTATGTCAGTGGCCGCAAGCTTCAAAAGGGGGTTGTGCACGGCGTTGTACATGTCGCGAGCGAGGTTGACGAAGCCCTCGAAGCCCATATAGGGGCCGTTGTGATAGCCGTGGCCGTTGACATAGGGAATGTGCAATTTCTTCACCAGCTCGCCGACGCGCGGACCTGTAAAAATGACGTCCGGCCGCACCCGATCGATGATCTCGAAGAATTCGAGTTCGTTGCCGTCGTCGATGTAATAAGTGCCGTTCTGGCCGCGCGCGATGACTTTCTCGAAATCTTCCTGGTGGCCGAATTTCGACGACATGGCGACGACCTGCACGCCAAGATCGTCCTCGACCGCCTTGGTCCAGTGCCAGAGGCGCGGGCCGCCGGTCCAGATCGCCATTTTGGTTCCCTTCAGCCCCTCCTTGTACCAATCGAGCTTCGACTTCCACTTTGCGTATTCGTCCGCGATCAGGGCTTCGCCGCGATCTTCGACGCCGAAGAAGGCGCAGATCTTGCGGATGCCTTCGGCCATGTAGTTGAAGCCCCAGGAATCGATGTCGAGGCGGGGGATGCCGTACTGTTTCTTCAACTCATTGGCGATATAGGCCGACGAGCGAGCACAGTTGACGACATTGAGCTGCGCGCGATGCATGCCGCGCAGCGCGTCATAGGTGCCGTTGCCGGTGAAATGGGCGATCACCTGGATGCCAAGACGATCCCAATATTTCTGCAAGAGCTGCGTATCGCCCTGAATGTTGAAATCGCCGATGAAATTCATCGTGTATTCGCTGGTGATCTCCGGCTCGAGCGTGCCGACCTTGTCGTTGATCCAGCCTATATTGAGCACGTGGTGGCCCTTCGACTGCGAGACGCCGGCGAAGCCGGGACATTCGACGGTGAAGATATCGACGTCAGGACGCTCGCCCATCACCTTCTTGGCCACCGCCTTGATGTCGTCGCCTATCAGGGCGGTCGGACAGGTGGTGTAGACGAACATGCGCTTGATTTCGGGCATTTCGTCGAAGGCTTCGTTGATCGACTTCTCGAGGCGCTTCTCGCCGCCGAAGACGATATGGCTTTCCTTCATATCGGTCGACCACACATATTTCATGTTGAAGTGGCCATTATCGGTCGGATAGCGCTTGGTATGCCAGGTGTCATAGGCGCAGCCGATAGGGCCGTGTATCATCTGGATGGTGTCTTTGAGCACGCCGCCGATGACGAGCTTGGCGCCGCAGAAGGCGCAGCCGCGCTCCGACAACGTGCCGGGAATGGTCGCCGCGTTGGAGACCGGAAGGAAGTCGCGCGTATCCTCGCCCTCCACCTTCAGATAGATGTGCTTTTCCCGATCGGGAATAGCTTTGTCGCATTCAAGCAGAACCATAGGCATAGGGTACTCTCCCCAATTGGCGAGGCGAAAGATTGACCGCAGTCGCAGCGGTGATCAGCCTGTTGTTTCGAATGAGGGCTCGCCCCATCATCGCATCAAGCGTGCCAGCGGCGGCGCAGGGTTGGGAGTTGTTGTTTCGGAGCGAACGGCTGCGGGTCAGCGGAGGCAGGCGTTCCAATCCGTACGATTGGCCGGAAAAAGAGTTCCAATGCGTGCACCGAGGGGATGCGCCGCAGCTTTCCCGGGAAGGCGGCGGTAGCGCGGCCCTCTGGCACGACGGTTGCGATCCCACCGTCGACTCGGCTCCCACCCAGCCAACCGCCGGAGAAATCTCCTATGCAACAAGACACCATCGAAAAGACGCCAGCGATGACCCTGCCAGCGACTGGAGCGCTGAGGATCGCCGTCTCAAGCCGCGACGGAACCAAGATCGACAAGCATTTCGGCCAGAGCGAGGCGTTTCTGGTGTTCGACGTCGCCGCCAGCGGCGCCGTGCTGATCGAACGCCGCGATGTCGCCAGCCACGCGCGGGGCGACGAGGATGCGCGCGACACGATCTGCCGCATGCTGGCGGACTGCCGGATGCTGCTGGTCGCCAAGATCGGCGTCGCGCCGCAGGAAAAGCTCGCCGGCGTCGGCATTGAGGCGAGCGACCTTCACGTCGGCAAGGCGGTCGACACCGCGCTCGCCGAAGCGTACGCCGCGAAGGCGTTAGCGGCGAAGACGGCGGAGGACCCGAGCGCCGCGATCGATTCGACCAATTTTCGCCTCGCGCATGCAATGCTGCGGGTGAGCAATATCGATCGGTCGGTGGATTTCTATACGCGTTTGCTTGGCATGCGCGTGCTTGAGCGCCGCGATCACAAGAAGAACCAGTTTTCCCAAGCCTATCTCGGCTATGGCGAAGGCCTCGCGCAGATGGCTCTCGAGCTCGTCTTCAACTGGGCGCGCGAAGAGCCCTACGTCAAGGGCGACGCCTTTGGCCACATCGCGATCGAGGTTCGCGGCATCTCGGCGCTCTGCGATCGGCTTGCGGCGGCCGGCGTCCCCATGCCGCGATCGCCGCGAGGCCAGCGGCACGGCGAAAATATCGTCGCTTTCGTCGAGGATCCGGACGGCCATCAGATCGAACTGGTGCAGCAGCCGTCCGTCCAATGATTTGGGTCTACCCCTGCCCGTCATCGAGGGGAAGCGGCGCTTGCAGCGTCAAAATCGGGAGATGAACATGTCGGTCGAATCCGCCGTCGCCTATATCAAACGCATGCGCGAAGACGAGGCTTTCCGCCGCGTCCTCAATGACAACAGCGAGGACGAGGCGGCCAACTGGGCCTTGGTCAAAACCATGGGCTATGATTTCTCGATGCCCGAGTTCAGACAGGCCCAGGACGAGGTCTATAAGGAACATGGCATTACGCCGATGTGAAAGCGCGGGCCGGCTTCTGAGGCCGGCCCGTCTTTTTCGAGCTTACCGCCGATAGGTCAGGACGGCGTCGCGCCTGGCCGAGAAATGCGCCGCGATCCGCGCGACGAGGTCCGGGTCCAGCGGGACGCCATAAGCTGCGGCCGCGCTGCCGAGTTGTTCGGGCGGCATTCCCGCGAGCGAAGCCACCCCCGCGGTCGCCATGGCGGTCACCTGTCTGCGCAAACCATCGTCGGAGGTTCGTCCGAGCCAGCCGTCGCGGATGCTGCCGGGATGATAGGCCTCGCCGCCGGCGGACGGCTCGTAATCGCGATCATAGGTCTTGATCGCCGCCGCCATGGCGATGTCTGCCAGGATCATATGATATTGCTGGTTTGCGGTTTCCAAGGGGATCTCCTTTACCGGACAGGCTCTGGCCTGCGAAACGTCTTGTAGCTGATGGAGTGCTTCTCCATCCGGAGGCCGAGGATCCGCCGGGTGAGGCCCAACTCCTTGGCGGCCTCCGTCATATTGCCCTGGTGCGTCTTCAACGCCTCGACGATCATCTCATATTCGACCGCTTCGATTTTCGCGTCGAGGCCGCAGCCGAAAGCGGTTCCCGTCTCGGCCGAGGTTTGCAGCGAAGGCGGCAGGTTGTAGCCGTGGACGACCCCGTCTTCCGACAGAATGACGGAACGCTCGATCACATTCTCCAGCTCCCGCACGTTGCCGGGCCAATGGTAGGCCATCAGCATATTCAACGCCGGGGTGGAGATGCGCTTCACCTCCCTCCCCGTCTCGGCGCTGTTGCCGGCGACGAAGTGATCCGCCAGCAGGATGACGTCGCTGCCGCGCTCGCGCAGCGGTGGGATGGTCATCGGAAAGACATTGAGCCGGTAATATAGATCTTCGCGGAAGGTTCCCTTCGCCACCATGTCGAGAAGGTTGCGATTGGTGGCCGCGATGATGCGCAGATCGACCTTGACGGGGCGGCTGCCGCCGACCCGCTCGAACGTCTTTTCCTGCAACACCCGCAGCAGCTTGGCCTGCATCTGCAAGCTGAGCTCGCCGATCTCATCGAGGAAGATGGAGCCGCCGTCCGCCAGCTCGAAACGGCCCTTGCGCATGGCGACGGCGCCGGTAAAGGCGCCTTTCTCGTGGCCGAATAGTTCGCTTTCGACGATGCTCTCCGGCAAAGCGGCGCAGTTGAATTTCACGAAAGGGCCGTCCGCGGCCGCGCTGTTGTAGTGGATTGCGTTGGCGACCAGTTCCTTGCCGACGCCGCTCTCGCCAAGGATCAGCACGGTCGCCTTCACGCCGGCGACCTTGCGAATCAACTCATACACCTCCAGCATCGGCTTCGAATTGCCGATGATGTTCGACGGCTTGAATCGTTCCTTCAGCGCGTGCTTCAGATTGCGGTTCTCATTCTCCAGTCGCGCCTTGTCGACATGCTCCAGAAGATACAGCTCGACCGCCGGCGCGATCATCGACGCGATCGTCGCCAGGAGCTCGACATCCTGTTTCAGGAGACGCCGATTGTAATAGCCGCGCTCGGCGCTGATGGTTCCCAGAACTTTCTTCGCGTGAATGATCGGAACGCAGAGAAAAGAGGCATTGGCGGGCGCGCTATCGGCCTGATCCGCCGCGCGCTCGCGCCGGCCGGCGGCGTTGCGCCGCTGCGGCGCCATCATCGCCTTGCCGGACTCGACGACCTTGCCTGAAATTCCGTTCTCCAGCGAATAATTGCCCTGCGCTTTCTGCTCCTCCTGGAGGCCAAAGCTTTGCTGAATGAAGACCCTGTCCGACTCACGATCCAAAAGCGTCACCATCCCGCGCTGCATTTTCAGCCGCTGCTGCATTACCTTGAGAACGATGCCGAGCGAAGTTGCGAGATCCTCATCGTCGGTGATGATCTGGCTGATCTGGAACAGAACCGGCAGCACGTTCACGCGGCATTCGCCGGTGAAGCAATGGGTGAAATCTTCAACGAAATCGTCGATCTCGAAGATGACCATTTCGTGCGCGCTCATTGCGATGTCCCCGAAATTGGCTGGATTGAACCTTTAAGCAATTTAAGCGCCACAGCCGATGCGCATGGCCTCTCATGCTATATTATATGAGATATTGCTTAGATTGCCCGATATCGCGGCCTTTGATGATTACAAAAGAGCCGCCCAGGCATCGTACGCAAATGTACGAAATGCGCGGCGAGAGGCCGGGCATGAACAAATTTTGGCGTGCAATCGGGCGGCGACCAACCGCTTTCCCCAAGCGACTTTCCCCAAGCGACGCGCCGGCTTGCGCCCTGAACGATCGGGTGGCCCGTCGATTGCTATTCATAACTGCGGTCATCGCAGCCGGTGGAGACGGATATGAAGCCCGAAGAGATCCTCGCCCTGATGAACGAGCCGGCCTGCGCCCACAATGGAAAGGCGAAGTCCGGCTGCGCCAAACCGCAGCCCGGCGCGACCCAGGGCGGCTGCTGTTTCGACGGCGCCCGCAACGCCCTGCTGCCAATCGCGGACGTCGCCCATGTGGTGCATGGCCCGATCGGTTGCGCAGGATCCTCCTGGGACAATCGCGGCACGCGCTCCAGCGGCGCCGACACCTTCCGCTTCGGCATGACGACCGATCTCAGCGAAATGGACGTCATCATGGGACGCGGGGAAAAACGTCTCTTCCGCGCCATTCGTCAGGCGGTGGAAACGCATCATCCGGCAGCGGTGTTCGTCTACAACACCTGCGTTCCCGGCCTCAACGGCGACGACATCGATGCGGTATCCAAGGCTGCGGCGGAACGCTTCGGCGTGCCGGTCGTGCCTGTCGATTGCGCAGGCTTTTACGGGAACAAAAATCTCGGCAACCGCATCGCCGGCGACGTCATCTACAAACATGTGATCGGCTCCCGCGAGCCTTCGCCGCCGCCCGCCTCGGCCGAACGCATTGGAATTAAGACGCATGACGTCAATTTGATCGGCGAATGGAACGTCGGCGGCGAGTTCTGGAACGTCGC
>JBKQMI010000196.1:0-20286 GCA_052146775.1 Methylocella sp.
TTGAATCAATCTGATCGACAAGAATATGCTCAAGCTTTTGAATCTGGAGCGATTTCTTGTCGACCGAATGGTCCATTCGGTCGGAAAGCGCTCTAGGCTGAGTAGAACGGACGAGCGAGCCCTCGCGCCTCGCCAGAACGATCTTGCCCGCGCAAGTTTGCTTTCAGGCGTCCGCGATCCCATCAGCGCCGACCCGATCGACGACCGGTTTCAGAATTTGTTCGAGCGCGATCAGAATGGGCTGATCGGTTCCCTGAATCATTCGCCGGAGAGCCTGTTTCTCTTCGCCGCCGGAAGTGCGGTCGAACTGGATCACCGTACGGGCCGTGAACGCGCCGAGCGACATCCCATGAGCGCTGGCGGTAGCCTTGACCTTGCCCGCGAACTCCGAGCCGATCGAGGCGACGGCCGCTTGCGCGACTTTCTCGTTGGAGCAGGAATGCACGACTTCAGCGATCAAGCACATGACACCCTCGCTTTCTTCCAAACTATCTGGAAATCACATCACCCACACCACGCTGCGTCGGCCCGCGATTCACAGAGGCAGCTCAAGCGCTACCGTCGACTTTGGTCCTGATAAAAATAGTCTAATGCCAATGTTACCATGGCGTCAATATGGATTATTGATGTTGCTTTGCAGCAAGACTTCCAAAATCTCCTCCCGAGCCTCTTGAGCACTCTAAAAATTTATCAGCACCTTATGTTTTTTCGGATTTTGAAGGATCAAACCATCTCAAGGGCGTTAAATCTAAAAAATTATACTTCAAGTAAGTTTGATGTATGTTTGATGTAAGTTTGATGGGCGGAAAAATAAGCGTAGCTGAGCGGAATTAAAAGATTTTTTACAAGCAAACCTCCCTCCGCCTCGCGGCCGACAGAATCTAACTCTACGGTAATCATTTCCGGCGCAGAAGGTTCCGCGCCGGCTCGTTTTTTTTTGCGTTCGTGCTCTCAAGGCGTCGGCGCCGCCGCCGGAGACGCGGGCGTCGTCGGCGTAGACGTCCCTGAGAGGGGTAGACCCCCAGGCGCGGCGCCCGCCGGCGGCGCGAGCGGCGCCGAGACGATGCGGTCATCGACCGGCCTGTCGCCGAGCACGGCCTGAACATTGGCGTCCTGCGGCCGCGGCGCCGCGATCTGCGCCCCGATGGTGCGCAAGGCGTCGGGCGCATCGGCATAGGCGCCGTGGCCGATGAAAATATCCGCCTCCCGCGTCAGGTCATAAACCCTGACCCCGAGCGCCGTGAGCGCGGCCCGGTCGGCCGCATTGGTCGGATCCATCGCGCCAAGTCGTGGACGATCGCCCGCAAGGCTGCGCGCAAGCGACAAAGCGCGGTCGTTGGCGGCGACAAGGACGAAGACATGCGAGGCGTCGAGCCGCGCCAGTTGCTGGCGGAACACGTTGAGATCGATGTCGGGCGCGGCCAGCATGACGTCGCCAAGCTTCTCGGCGAGAGCGGGGCTGCCGGCGATGACGTCCTGGCGCAGGGCCTCCATCGTCAGCCACGCGCCCATGGAATGGGCGAGGATGTGCACGCGCCCGATGCCGGGCGTCTCCGTCAGCTGGCGGATCAGTTTCGCCAGCGCGTCGCGCGAAACGGTCGCGCTCTCCCTGGCCGCGCCATAGTCGAGCAGACTATTGGTCGACGGCCAGGTGAACAGCACGGGCACGCCGCCGAAGCGTCCGTCCTCCACGATCTGGGCGAGCCGGAAGCGCGACTCGTCATAGCTCGTGTTGAAGCCATGCACATAAAGCAGGATGTCGCGGTTCGAGCCGATGCGGCCGGAAAGATGCGACGCGAGTTCGGCCGCAAAACTGGCCTCGTCGAGCCCGCGCCGGCCCAAGAGCGCGAAATGCTTCGCGGGGTCCGGCGCGCCGATCGAAGGGCGCTCCAGCTGACCGATCCTGTGGTCCGGCGGCGCGCCGATCATCTGCAGCGAATCCCGCGCCTGCCCGTCGTTGCCGGCTTCGCTGGCGGCGCCGCTCTCGCCCTTGCGCGTCGAGACGACGAAGACGGAGATCTGGCGGGGACCAGCGGCCGCATCGCCGATCTCCTCCATGCCCATCGACCCGCAGCCCGAAAGGCCAAGCGCGCAAAGGCCGGCCGTCAGCACAGCCAGAAGCTTCAAGTCGAAAATCTTCAAATTCAGCGCTTTGCCTGCGAATCCTCGCCGCGCCGCGCGCAAATGGGCCAGCCGCATTTCTCAACTCTTGGTGGCCGCGCGGACGAACCGCGCGCGATTCCCTGGCTTGAGCGCAAGGGCTTGAGCACAAAGCGGATCGCTGCGATCATGCAGCGTCCATGGCGTCTCTCGATCACGATGATTTTTGGATTGAATCATCCAAATTCATGAATGTAATCGATTCCAATAGTTTAGAGTGGGATACAGGCGAAAAAACGGATTCCGCTTTTCCTCATCCCGCTCAGCGTCCATCAACGTCGTCGAACATTACTGAAAAGTGAAGGGACCGCGGTGCGTTGCTATTTACCCTAGCTGTCTGAATGACCCTCGATCATGTCGGGAATGCGACCGCCGGCGCGGAAACCACGCAGATCGAGGCGCGGAGCTTGGCCAGCTTCTACCGATCGTCCCGCCGGGAGAGGCGAAGTTGAGCGCCGCCCGCATTCTCGTCACCGGCTTTGGCGGCTTCCCGGGCGCGCCGAAAAATCCGACCGCCCGGATGATCGCCGAACTCGCCAGATACCGCCCTCGGCTGGCCCGCGCTGGGATTTGCCTGGAACTCGCCGCGCTGCCGGTGATCTATGCCGAAACCGGACCGCGCCTAGCCGCTCTCGCGCGAAAAATCCGGCCCGACGCCATTGTGCATTTCGGCGTCGCCCCGCGCCGGAGGAAGCTCTGCGTTGAGACCCGCGCCCTGAACCGCGTGAGCGTCCTCCGCCCGGACGCAAGCGGCGCAGCGGCCGCGACGCGGACCATCGTCCGGGACGCGCCGACGCGCCTCAAATCGACCCTGCCCTGCGGCGTGATCGCGGCGGCGCTGCGCAAGGCCGGCTTTGACGCCGCCCTCTCGATCGACGCCGGCGATTATGTCTGCAACCAGACATTATTTCTGTCGCTGAGCCAGAGCCATGCGTCGCAAAATCTCGCCCCGCTCGTCGGCTTCATTCATGTTCCGGGGCGACGCGGCGGTTTGGCTCCGGCGCGGCTGAGTCTCGCGGCGGCGACGGCCATTCTGGCTTTGGCTCCAAGCCTGCGGCGCGCGCGCCGATCCGCGCTTCGGGCGCCGATTTCGGCGTAAAAATTGCTTCAACAAATCTTTGGGCCGCGCAACGCGGTTTTTTCTGTCGCCTTGATGACAAATGCGAGGATTTGATGCCGCTTTACGCTTACACCTGCCAAAGCTGCAATGCCGATTTCGAGCTTCTGGTCCGATCCTCCGACGTGCCGGCCTGTCCCGCCTGCGGCAGCGAAAAACTGCAGCAGCAGGTCGCCAGGATTTGCGTCGACATCAAATATCCCGCCATCGCAAAATCCTGGCGGCAGGCCGCGGCGAGGGAAGGACACGCGAGCAATTTCAGCCAGAGCGAGATCCAGGCGAAGAAGAGCTGAGGTCACGCGGCCATCCAGCCGACCTTGGCCTCATGGCGGGTCCGCCACTTTCCCTCGCTGTTGCGCGCCGGCGTTGATTAAGCGTGTCGCGGCCTTGTTCCAGCCTCGGCCAAAATCGGCTTGACTCCCGCCTCCGTTGCGGGAATCTATAAGAACAAATAGGGAACCAATCCACCTAGAACCAATGGAGCAGATCGATGTCGCTTGAGCATTTTCAAGCGAAGCCGCCGCTTCGCGTCAAGAAAATGCGAGACAAGGAGCGGCTGGCCTTTTTGCGCCAAAAAATCGCTTGCGAGGATGGCGTTCCCTTCGCGCGCATAAGCATTGGCGGCCTCGGCGCGCGCAGCCTTGACCGGATGCTGCGCGGCGGCCTGCGCCAGAGCGCCCTCCATGAGATCGCGCCGGGCGGCGCGGGCGATGGCGCAGCGGCCTGCGGCTTCGCTCTCGCGCTCGCTGCGCGTCTTAGGGCCGCCGCGCCGGCCGGCCGGTCCGCCATCGTCTGGATCGTCGAGGATTTCGCCGGCCTCGAAGGGGGCGCGCCTTATGGCCCGGGGCTCGCCCTCCATGGCGTTGACCCCGCCGGCCTCATCCTCGTCCATACGGCCAATGCAAGGGACAGCCTCTGGGCCATGGAGGAGGCCCTGAAATGCCGCACTGTGGCGGCGGTGATCGGCGAAATATGGAGCCTTGGGAAGGTCTACGATTTGACCGCCGCGCGCCGCCTCGCACTCGCGGCGCAATCCGGAGGCGCCGCCGCCCTGATGCTGGCGGCCGGAATGGCCGGCGGCGCCGACCAGTTGGCATCCTGCGCCCACACGCGCTTCGAGGTTTTCGCGCGGAAGGGGATTTCCGCCAAAGACTCGCCATCGCCGCTGCCGGGTTTGCCGCTGCCCGGTCTGGCCTGCTGGTCGGTCCGCATCGTCAAGGCGCGCGGCGGCGCCGAGAGCGGTGTTTCCATCGCCCTTCTGTGGGATCATGAAGAGGGCTGTTTCCGTGATGCGTTTCCTCTCCATCTCGTTGCCGACGCTAGCGACCGACCGGGTCATCCGGCTGATGCGCGCGCGCGGCCTCGCCAAACCGCCTGACGCGCCGCTCGCGACCATCGCCAAAATCAACGGCGCGCAAAAACTTGCCGCGCTTGATGCGCGGGGCTGGACGCTCGGCCTCAGGCCCGGCATGGCGCTCCCCGATGCCCGCGCGATGCATCCGACGCTCATCTGCGCCGACGCCGACCCGGAGGCGGAGGCGGAGGCTTTGACGCATATCGCCGACTGGTGCCGCCGCTTCACGCCGCTCGCCGCGCTCGATGCGCCAGACGGCGTCATGCTCGACGTCAGCGGCGCGGCGCATCTTTTTGGCGGCGAGGCGAACCTTCAGTCCGAAGTCGAGGCGCGGCTGCGGACGCAGGGGTTTTTCGCGCGGGCGGCTCTGGCGTCGACGCCGGAGGCGGCCTTCGCCCTGGCGCGCTACGGCGGCGCGGCCTGCGACGCGCGCATCCTGCCGGCGACGCTTGACGCGGCGGCGCTGGCCCGGCGCCTCGGCGATCTGCCGCTCGCCGCCCTGCGTATCGATCCGGCGACGCTGAAAGTCCTCGCGGAGGCCGGCTTGCGCCGCATCAGCGACATCCTCATGCGCCCCCGTGCGCCGATCGCCGCCCGCTGCGGCGCCGCGCTTTACGCGCGCCTCGACGGATTGCTGGGCTGCTCCAAGACGCCCATCTCGCCGCGCTTCGAGGCGCCCGCCTTCATGGCCGAGCGGCGCTTCCTCGACGGGCTCGTGCGGCGCGAGGATATAGAAGCCTCGATCCTGTCGTTGGCGCAGGATCTCTCAAGCCTGCTGGCGCGCCATGGCGAAGGCGCGCGGCGGCTCGAGGCCAGCCTGTTTCGCGTCGACGGCGCGGTTATGCGTTTTGAGGCCGGCGCGAGCCGCCCTCTGCGTGAGCCGGGCGTCATCGCAAGGCTGTTTCGCGAACGCTTCGAAGCCGCGAGCATCGCCAATGACGGCGAGGCCTTTGACGCCGGCTATGGCTTCGACGTCATCCGCCTCGCCGCGCTCGAAGTCGAGCGCAAGGACCCCGATGAAGCCGATTGCTTCGACATCGAACAATGCCAGGGCGCCCAAGCCAACCTCGCGGCGGCAGATCTCGCCGATCTCGTCGACAGGCTCGGCGCGCACCTCGGCATCCGGCGCGTGACGCGGCTCGTCTTCAACGCCGCCCACACGCCCGAATTCGCCGTCACGGCCGCGCCCGCGGCGCAATACGCCGGCGAGAGTCGCCATATCCAGAACAGTCATCATATAAAGCTGGCCGCGCCGCCGGCGCATCCCAAAGCCTTCGATGAGGAAGCGGGCCTCCTCCCCACCCGCCCGATCCGGCTGCTGCGGCGCCCGGAGCCGATTGAGGCCATCGCCGGCGTACCCGACGGGCCGCCGCTGCGGTTTCGCTGGCGCCGCGTCCTGCACGAGGTCGCGGCCTTCGAGGGACCAGAGCGCATCGCGCCCGAATGGCGGCGGGGCGAAAGCGCGCTCACCCGCGATTATTTCCGCGCGGAGGATACCGAAGGGCGTAGATTTTGGGTTTTTCGCGAGGGCCTCTTCGTGAGCGAGACAACGCGCCCGCGCTGGTTCATGCACGGTCTCTTCGCATGACGCCGCGTTACGCCGAGCTGGCGGCGACGACGAATTTCTCCTTTCTGCGCGGCGCCTCGCACCCGGAAGAACTCGTCGCGGCGGCGATGGCTTTGGGGCTCGCCGGCCTCGGCGTCGCCGATCGCAACTCACTGGCCGGCGTCGTGCGCGCCCATAGCTTCGCCAAAGCCAACGGAACGGCGGCGTTCCGCCTCGCCATCGGCGCAAGGCTCGTCTTTTGCGATGGCGCGCCCGATATTTTGAGCTTTCCACGCGATCGCGCCGCCTATGGCCGCCTGACGCGGCTTCTGACCCGAGGCAACGCCCGCGCGCAAAAAGGCGCCTGCCTGCTGCGCATCGACGATCTCCTTGAGGCGGCCGAGGGCCAGCAGCTCATCGTCATGCCGGCCAGCACATGGGACGAGAGAGACGGCGCCAGGCGGGCGACGAAAATATATCGGGATTTAAATCCCGATCTATATGACGGAGATCAGACCATAGCCGCAGACGCCGCGCTCGAACGCTTGCGCGAGGCCGCCGATGGCCGCGTCTGGCTCGCCGCCGCGATGACTTATGGCCAGACGATTCGCCGCGATCTCGGCCGCCGCATCGCGCTCGCCGCCAAGGCCCGTCTTGCGCTCCTCGCCGTCAACGACGCGCTGATGCATATCCCCGCGCGGCGCCCCTTGCTCGATGTGCTGACCGCCATTCGCGAGGGTGAGCCGCTCGACCGGATTGGTCTGCGCGTTGAGGCCAATGCTGAGCGCCATATCAAGAGCGCCAGCGAGATGGCGCGCCTCTTCGCCGATGCGCCGGAGGCGATCGGGCAAACGCTGCGCTTTCTCGACGGGCTCGACTTCGGCCTCGATGAATTGCGCGGCGATTATCCCGAAGAGCTGCGCGAAGGGTTTGCGACGCCGCAGGCGGCCCTCGAATTCTTCGCCCGCGAGGGCGCGCGATCGCGCTATCCGGATGGCGCGCCGGCGCATGTCGAAAAAGCCATCGCGCATGAATTGCAGCTTGTCGAAGCGCTTGATTACGCGCCCTATTTTCTCACCGTTCACGACATCGTGCGTTTCGCCCGCTCGCGCAAGATTCTGTGCCAGGGGCGTGGCTCGGCGGCGAATTCGACGCTCTGCTTCTGTCTTGGCATCACGGAGGTCGATCCCGCCTTTCACGATCTTCTGTTTGAGCGATTCATCTCGCCCGAGCGCAATGAGCCGCCCGACATCGACGTCGATTTCGAGCATGAGCGGCGCGAAGAAGTCATGCAATATATCTACGGTCGCTACGGCCGCGCGCGGGCGAGCCTGACGGCGAGCGTCATCACCTATCGCGCCCGCTCGGCCATTCGCGACGTCGGCAAGGCCTTCGGTCTTTCGGACGATGTCGTCGGCGCCTTGTCGAGCACGATCTGGGGCCGATCATCCGTCGCCGTCGAGGCCGATCAGACGCGCAAGGCCGGGCTCGATCCGACAGAGCCGCGCCTCGCGCGGGCCTTGAGGCTCGCCGAGGAGCTGATCGGCTTTCCGCGCCATCTCTCGCAGCACACGGGCGGCTTCGTCATCACCCGCTCGCGGCTCGACGAAGTCGTTCCGATCATGAACGCCGCGATGGAGGATCGCACCACCATCGAATGGGACAAGAACGATCTCGACGCGCTCGGCATTCTGAAGATCGACGTGCTTGCGCTCGGCATGCTGACCTGCCTGCGCAAAAGCTTCGATCTCGTCGAGAAGCATTATGGCGAGGCGCTGACGCTGGCGAGCCTGCCCGCCGAGGAGCGCGCGGTTTACGCGATGATCTCCCGCGCGGATACGATCGGCGTCTTCCAGATCGAGAGCCGGGCGCAAATGTCGATGCTGCCGCGACTGAAGCCCGCGACATTCTACGATCTCGTCATCGAGGTCGCGATCGTGCGGCCAGGTCCCATTCAGGGCGACATGGTGCATCCCTATCTGCGCCGGCGCCAGCAGCTCGAGCCTGTCGTCTATCCCTCGAAGGAGCTCGAAGCGGTGCTCGGCAAGACGCTGGGCGTGCCCCTGTTTCAGGAGCAGGCGATGAGAATCGCCATCGTCGCCGCCGGCTTCACGCCCTCCGAGGCCGACCAGTTGCGCCGCGCCATGGCGACCTTCAAACATGTCGGAACGATCGGCGAATTCCAGATAAAGATGGTGGAGGGCATGATTGCGCGGGGCTATCCGCGCGATTTCGCCGAACGCTGCTTCAGGCAGATCGAGGGCTTTGGCTCCTATGGCTTTCCCGAAAGCCACGCCGCCTCCTTCGCCCTCCTCGTCTATGCGTCGGCCTGGATGAAATGCCGCTATCCCGACGCCTTCGCCTGCGCCCTGCTCAACGCCCAGCCGATGGGCTTTTACGCGCCAGCCCAGATCGTGCGCGATGCGCGCGAGCATGGCGTCGCGATCGAGGAGGTCGACGTCAACCGGTCCTTGTGGGATTCAACATTGACAGAGGGCGCACTGGCCGCGCCGCATCCGCGTCACGCGTCGATGCAGAGTGAAATCCGTTCGACGCACAAGATCCAGCTCGGCTTTCGACTGATCAAAGGCCTTAGGGAAGCCGACATGCAACAGCTCGTCGCGTTGCGCGGCAAGGGCTATGATTCGGTGCGCGATCTCTGGCTGCGTGCGAAGCTCTCTGCGAGCGTCCTGGAGATTCTGGCGGGCGCCGACGCGTTCCGCTCATTGGGCCTTGACCGGCGCGAGGCGCTGTGGGCGGTGCGCGGCCTCAACCGCGCCGGCGACAGGGACGATCTGCCGCTCCTGAAAAATTTGAGCTGGCGCGCGGTCGAGGCCGACGCCAGGCTTCCGCCGATGCCGCTCGGCGAACATGTGGTGGAGGATTATCGCCATCTCTCGCTGTCGCTCAAAGCCCATCCCGTCGCATTCCTGCGCGAAAGACTCGCGCAAAGGAAAATTCTGCGCAGCGAAGAACTCGCGAAGCTGCGCAACGGGGTCCGCGCGTCGGTCGCCGGCCTCGTTCTCGTGCGCCAGCGTCCTGGCTCGGCCAATGGCGTGATCTTCCTCACCATCGAGGATGAGACGGGGATCGCCAATGTCATCGTCTGGCCGAAGGTTTTCGAGGCTCTGCGCGGGGTTGTTCTCGGCGCCAGCTTCCTCGCGGCGAGCGGGCGCGTGCAGATCGAGGCCGGCGTCATTCACATCGTGATGGAGCGCGGTGAGGATTTAACCCCTCTCTTAAGCCTGCTGTCCGGGCATAACGAGAAAATTTCGGGCGCGGAGATCTCGTCTTTCGCCCGCGCCGACGAGGTCCGGCGTCCGAACGAGCGCGATTCCCGCGCGCCGCGGGAAAAGATTCAGCCGAACCTCTTCACCCCGGAGGAGCCAGCGCCGAAGGCCGCCGAAATCCGGCGCGTTCTGCCAAAAGGCCGCAATTTTCATTGAACCGCGCCGCCGCTTCGACGGCCCGATTTGCGGTGGTTGGCAAAGCCGGGATAAAGCTTCAAACGCCTCCCTTTGATTTCAACGAAGATCGCGCCACACCATGCGAAGGCTTCTCGGACACTCGCGAACAGCCCTCAAGCGATTGACGCATCGCGCGCTCTTCGTCGCGGGCGGCCTCTGCGTCGGCGGCGCTGCAATTCTGATGGCCGTGCTCGCCGATCGCGCGCAGATGATCTTCCACCAAATTCTCGACATCACGCCTTATGCGGCGCTCATCCTGACGCCCTGCGTCTTTGGCCTCGCAGCTTTTCTGGCGCGAAGCGTCTTTCCCAATTCCCAGGGAAGCGGCATCCCGCAAGTCATCGCCGCGACGGAGTTGCATGAGCCAAAGGAGAGGCGCGCGCTGGTCTCCCTGAAGGTCGCGGCGGGCAAGGTCATCGTCATGATGCTGGGCCTTGCCGGCGGCGCCTCGGTCGGACGCGAAGGGCCGACAGTTCAGGTCGGCGCCGCGATCATGGCGGCCTTTGGCCGTTGGGCGCCGGCCGGCTATCAGGCCGGGCTAATGCTCGCCGGCGGCGCGGCGGGAATCGCGGCGGCGTTCAATACGCCGCTCGCCGGAATCGTCTTTGGCATCGAGGAGTTGAGCCGATCCTTCGAGACGCGCACCAGCGGCCTGATCCTCGCCTGCGTCATCGCCGCCGGCATTACATCCTTCGCCATCATGGGCGATTACGCTTATTTCGGTTCGACCGCGGCGATCCTGCCGATCGGGCGGGGCTGGTTGATCGTGCCGCTTTGCGGCGTCGTCGGCGGCCTCGCGGGCGGTCTGTTCAGCCGCGCCGTCATCGCGTTTTCAGGCGGCGGTCCAAAACACTGGTTCAAGCGGCGCCCGCTCGCCTTCGCGGTGGCGTGCGGAATCGGAGTCGCCTTATGTGGCTTCGCGTCGGGCGGGTCGGTTTACGGAACAGGCTATGCCGAAGCTCGCTCCATCGTGCATGCGACGGCGAGCCTGCCGGCGTCATTCGGCGGGCTCAAATTGCTGAGCACGCTGTTCTCTTCGATCAGCGGCATTCCGGGCGGCCTGTTCGCGCCTTCGCTCGCTGTTGGCGCCGGCATCGGCGCCAATCTTCATTCGCTGTTTCCATCGATTCCGCTCGGCGCCCTGGCGCTGCTCGGTATGGTGGCCTATCTCACCGGCGTCGTGCAAACGCCGATCACATCTTTCGTCATCGTATCGGAGATGACGCAAGATCACGCGATGATCATTCCGTTGATGGCCGCCGCGTTGATCGCCGACGGGACTTCAAAATTGATCTGCCCCAACAGCATCTATCGCGCACTGTCGGCGGGTTTCCTGAAATCCGCTACGGATGGCGATTCTATCCGCAAAGGGGCGCCGGCGAGCCTGTGAGACGTCGCGCCGGCCATTCGGCGCGCGCGGCAAGCAGCCTCCAAAAGATTCCCCGCGGGGAAACTCGGCGCGCGCCAGTGGCGGGCGCCCAACTCGATCGATGCAACCAACGGTCGCGCTTATGATCGGCTTAAGCCCGCGCCTTGGCCGACGCAGGCATGCGGCGCCTCTACATCTTGCCGCCTTGCCCCTTGTGCACCCTCTTCATGTTTTTATGCTTGTGATACGCGGTCTTGATGATGAGACCATCGTCGCTGGATATCGTCGTCACGCCAGCGCTCGGAATAGGCGCTGCGATCACAGCCGGGACGGCGAGAAAAGACGCCGCAGTCACGAAAAGCACAAGTTTCCGCATCGCTTTACCCTCCCCAACACCCGAAGCCCAGGGCCGCGGTTGAAGGAAGCTTTTCCGCAAACGCAACAAAAGACAAGTATAATTTTCCAGGAATCGAACATACTGTTGCGTTCAAGCCTTAACGCTCCGCGGCGACGCCATGCCTCGATCCCCGGCGCGATCGCAAGCGACGTTCTCCCAAACATGTTTTAGAATAGAAGTATAGATGAACGCCGCGATACGGCCACGGACGACATCGCCTTCGACCGCGCTTTCGCGGAGGCGCCTGGCGAACTCGTGCGCCTCTCGCCGCTCGTGCGCCGCATGGCGGCCGGCAATCCAGGGCCGATGACGTTCACCGGAACCTGCACCTATGTCGTCGGCGCGGGTGAAGTCGCCATCATCGATCCCGGCCCGGATCGCAGGCCCCATGTCGACGCTTTGCTCGAGGCTCTGCGCGGCGAGACCATAGCCGCGATTTTGGTTACGCATACGCACAAGGATCATTCCCCCGCCGCGCGCGCGCTGAAGGCGGCGACGGGGGCGCGGATCATCGGCGGCGCGCCGCAGGCGTCGGACCTGCTTGCGCCGCAGCGCGCAGAGACCGCCAGCGCGTCGCCCGACGGCCCGCATGACGCGGCCTATGCGCCCGATCTGATCCTGCGCGAAGGCGACGCCTTCGAGGCGCAAAACTTCGCTCTCGTCTGCGTCGAGACGCCGGGCCACACGGCGAACCATCTCGCCTTCTTCCTGCCGCAGGAGCAGGCGCTGTTTTCGGGCGACCACGTCATGGCCTGGTCGACCTCGCTGGTCACGCCGCCGGACGGTTCGATGCGCGATTACATGGCCTCGCTCGAAAAGCTGCGCCAGCGCGATGACGCCATTTATTGGCCGGGACATGGCGGCCCCGTTCTGGAGCCGCGGCGCTATGTGCGTGCGCTCGCCAATCACCGCCGGCAGCGCGAACGCGCCATCTTAGCGCGCCTTGCGGCGGGCGACGGGACGATCGGGACGATCATCGCCCATGTCTATGAGGGTCTTTCGCCGGAGCTTCGGGCTGCCGCGGGCCTCTCTGTCCTGGCGCATCTGCAGGACCTTACAGAGCGCGGCCGCGTCGCCGCCGACGGACCGGCGGGGCTTGACGCGCATTACTATCTCGCCTGATCGCCCTCCCGGCCTCTGCTCGTCGACTTACTTCTTGTCCACCTGCGCCTGCAGCGCCGCCTCGAAAGTTTCAATGTTGTGCTGATTGGCGCCGAAGTCGAAAGGCCCAAAGCGCGATGCGGAGCGCAGATCGACGCGGGTCTGCCCGGCGAGCGGCCGGATGCGCAGGGTGATATCCGAGGGAAAGCCCAAAATCATGCTGTGGGAGATGGCGTCGATATGGCCGATTCCCATGCGCCCGCCGGGCGGAATTTCCTCGACGAGGCGCCAGCCGCTGGCGGCGACAGCCTTGCGGACCGCCGCGAACGCCTCGTCCGCGTCGAGATCGAGCAGGATCGGCAGGATCTTCGGATAGACCTGCGCCTGCGCCCTGCGCAGCGCCGCCGGCGGATTGCGTGGCGTCGCTCCGCCCCGCGCGGCCTGGGCGACGCGCGAGGCTGAGAAAACCGGCGGATCGGCGAGGTCGGTCGAAAGATCGGCGAGGCGCGGCGTGTGCGCCGCCTTGGCGGCGAGAAAGGCCGGATAGATCAGAAGCAGGAGCGCCAGAAACAGCCCAGCCGCCGCTTGCCCCGCGCCCTGGCGGCCGGTGCGCCAAATCACGATGAAGGCCGCCAGCGCCAGAAGAATCGAGGCGGCGGCAAGACCGATCGAGCCGCCAAGAACCGCGAGCGCCGCGGATGGATCGATCCCCCAGCGCGCCGCGGCGACGCCGATCAGCGCCACGGCCAGCGCGAGCGCGGCGAGGCGCCTGCTAAGCAGGGCCGACGTGGAATAGGGATCTTCGACGATCAGGCGTCGCATCGCTGGCTCCGCGCGGAGGTTGGCGCACGCGCTATCGCATTAGGGCCTCAGCCGAGGTCGCCGCGTGGATTATAGGGTTTGCCGCTCTCCCACTTGCGCATGAGGGCCGAAAGCTCGGCGTCCGGCTCGTCCGGCAGCGTGACGCGCAAGGTCACGAGAAGGTCGCCCGGCGCGCCATTGGGATTGGGCAGTCCCTTGCCGCGCAGCCGCAGGGTGCGTCCCCCGGTCGTGCCCGCCGGAACGGCGAGTTCGACGGCGCCGCCGAGGGTCGGGGCATTGATCTTGGCGCCGAGCACTGCCTCATAGAGCGTCACCGGCAGATCGAGCCGCACATCGCGCCCCTCGACGCGGAAATAGGGGTGCTTTGCGATCTTCACAGTGACGATGGCGTCGCCCGGCTCGCCCCCGGCGAGGCTCGAATGGCCCTGCCGCTTGAGGCGGATCTGCTTGCCGTCCTCGATGCCCGCCGGAACCGAAACCTCGAGCGTGCGTCCGCTCGGCAAGGTCACGCGCGCCTGGGCGCCGGTCGCCGCCTCGTTGAGGCTGACGGTCACGGCCGCCTGGACATCCTCGCCGCGCACCGGCGGCGCGGCCCGCGCGCCTCTGCGTCCGGCCGCACCGCCGAAAAGCTCGCTGAAAATGTCGCTGCCCTCAAGGCCCGACGCGCCAGCGCCCGGGCGCCCGCCGCCGAAATTGAACTCGAAGCCTTCAAACCCGGGTCCCGCCCCGGCATGCGCCCTACGGCCGGCGCCCGCCCCTGCGCCAAAACCTTCAAAGCCCGGATGGCGCGGCTTGCCCTCGGCGTCGATCTCGCCCCGATCGAAGGCGCCGCGCTTCTTTTCATCGCCGAGAATTTCATAGGCCGAGCCGATCTCCGCGAATTTCTCTTTCGCTTTCGGCTCCTTGCTCTGATCGGGATGAAATTTTTTCGCGAGTTTGCGGAAGGCTGATTTGATCTCGGCCGCGTCCGCGGATTTCGGAACGCCGAGAACAGTGTAAGGATCACGCATCGATTGAGCCCACTCCCGCGCTCGCCAAAAAATCGCCCCAAAACAGAATGCAGCCAAGAATCGGCGCGAACGCCGATGGCTCAGTTGAATTTGGGGGATGTCGAAGCAAGGCGCAAGGCTCGCCTCGGTTTATCAGGCGCCCACCACGAAGTTAGAGCGGGATGAGGAAAAGCAGCAACCACTTTTCCGCTCGCATCCCGCTCCAGGCCTCTGGAATCGATCACCTTCATGATTTTGGATCGAATCGATCCAAATCATTCTGATCTAATGCCGCGCCAGAGGCGGTTTCGCGTTCTTGTCCGGCGCCGGCGCGGCGATCTCGCCGATGGTCCACTCGCCGGTCTTGTCCGCGCAGGCGACGCCCTGCATCGTTCTGGCGCCCGCCTTGCGCTCGACCTCCGTGCTGAACCTGCGGCAGATCTTCGCGTCCGACGGATAGGCTTTTCCGGTCGGGGCGAACGAACCCTTGACGCCGGACTGCGGATTGTCCCAGCTGACCGGCGCGCCGTCGCCCTGCGGATCGAGCGCTGTCGAAAGAGCCGCCTTGGCCCTTCGCCAATCCTCCGGCTCAAGCAGGCGCTCCAGGGGCGCGGCCGGAATGGCGCCTGTCGCGTCTTCGTCCGCGGCGGCGTTTGCGTTTGAAAGCGAGGCGATTGGCACGGAAAGGGCGCATCCGGCGATCGAGGCCGCCATCGCCGCGAGCGCGAGGGCCGCCGCCAGTTTTTGGGCGCGAAGCGACAGTCCGAGGGCCGGGCTGAGCGAGACCCTGGAGAGAGGACGTTTTTGATGACGCCGCTTTTGATGATATTGGCGCAAGAGCCGTCCGGTCCTGAGTTAAGCCGCTCGCAATAGCGTTACTTTGAGGAGATTTAACTTTGAACGAGTTAACGGGGCGTGACTTCACCGAGGCTGCGGAGCCGTTTGAACTTTTCGCATCCTGGTTCGCGGAGGCGCAAAAGAGCGAGCTGAACGATCCGGACGCCATGGCGCTCGCCACCACCGATGCGAACGGCCTGCCCGACGTGCGCATGGTCCTTTTGAAGGAGGCGACGCCCGCGGGCTTCGTGTTCTACAGCAACGCCGAAAGCGCCAAGGGCCGCGAGCTCGAGGCCAACCCCAGGGCGGCCGGCGTGCTGCACTGGAAGTCGCTGCGCCGCCAGGTCCGCTTTCGCGGCGCGGCGGAGCGCGTGAGCGAGGCCGAGGCCGACGCCTATTTCGCCAGCAGGCCCCTGCAAAGCCGCCTCGGCGCCTGGGCGAGCCAGCAGTCGCGTCCGCTCGAAAGCCGCTTCGCGCTCGAAAAGTCGGTTGCGAAATACGCCGCGAAATTTGCGCTGGGGCACATTCCCCGCCCGCCCTATTGGGGCGGCTATCGCATCAAGCCGGTCTATCTCGAATTCTGGTCGGATGGCGCGTTCCGGCTGCACGACCGGATCGTCTTCCGGCGCGAGACGCCGGACGCCTCCTGGCGCAAGGAGCGCCTCTATCCATGACCGCTGCAACCGCGGCCGAGGCGCGGGGGCGCCTCTACCCCGCCGCGCCGATCCTCGCCGTCAGCCTCGCGGTCTTCCGCGCCGGCAAGGTTCTGCTCGCCACCCGCACGCGTGCGCCGTTCACGGGGGCCTTTTCGCTGCCGGGCGGCGGCGTCGAGGCCGGCGAAACGCTGGTCGACGCAGCCTTGCGCGAACTTAGCGAAGAAGTCGCTGTCGAAGCGCGCGTCATCGCCTTCAACCGCCACGTCGAATCGATCGAGCGGGACGAGGCGGGCGCGATCAGGCGTCATTTCGTCATCGCGTCCTTCGTCGGCGAATGGATCGCGGGCGAAGGAACGCCGGGGCCGGAAGCCGGCGAAATCATCTGGGCCGAGCCCGCCGGACTGAGGCTGCTCCATTGCACCCCTCAGACCGCCGAAGTCGTCGCGAGCGCCGCGGCTATTCTTCGATCCCGCGAAACGAGCGGCGCCGGGGTCTGTTCTTACGCAGGATCCGATTAGATGGATCCCAACGCTTTTTCAGTCGCCGACTTGCGTGACTGCCCGCATTTTTCGCAAGTCGTAGCGGAAAGTGTGTGGCGCGCGTGGTGGAGAAGCGGAGGGTATCCGCTCGCCTCCATCGAAAATCGAGTGCAGGAAAATTTCGGTTCAAAAGGCATTCCATTCTGCATCATCGCCCATCGGGATGGCGGCTTCCTTGGCGCCGCCTCCGTGATTGCATCGGATTTGTCGGCCCGGCCGGATTATGCGCCCTGGGTGGCGGCGGTTTGGGTCGAGCCGGAACATCGACGGCAAGGAATCGGCGGCGCATTGGTCCGCCGGGCGGCCGATAAAGCGTTGGCGTTGGAGCACAACTGCGTTTACCTTTGTGCGCGCCCGGAAAACAGTCGCTTCTATAGAAATTTAGGTTGGAGCGTGCTTGAGGAGAATATTGGCGAAGACTTGCTAACGATCTTTACGTATTCGTCAAATCCCTGATCCTCGCAAAGCCGGAAGCAACATGGCCGAAGCCTTCCCTTTCGCGCGCTTCAAGTTCTTGCTGCGCGCCGCTGTGGCCGCGACGGCCGTGGGCGTTTTCGCGGAGCCGGCCGCGCTGCGGGACCTGCTGCCGGCCAGCGCGGGAAACGCGCGGGCGAAGGCGCTCCACGTCGCGGCGGAAACCGGCAAGGGCGCAAAAGCCAAGGCGGAAGAGTCCGCTAAACCCGATGCGGGCAAAACGGAGCCGAGCAAGACGGAGGCCGACGAGCCCGCCGCGCCCGGACCGCCGCCGCCGCCTTACGAGCCGCAGATTTTACGTCTCGCCGAAATTCTCGGCGCCCTCGCCTGGCTCGACGACCTTTGCGGATCGAAGTCGGATTGGCGCGTGCGGATGCAACAACTGCTTGAGGCGGAGGCGAAGACGCCGGAGCGTAAGGAGCGCTTCGCCGGCAGCTTCAACCGCAGCTTCCATGATTATGAGCAATCCTATCAGACCTGCACGCCGAATGCCGAGATCATCATTGGTCGTTTCTTGAGCGAAGGCGACCGGCTCGCGCGGGACGTGGCGAACCGGTTCAGCGCGTCCTAGAGCGCTTTCCGAGCGAATGGTCCATTCGGTCGACAAGAAATCGCTCCAGAGTCGAAAGCTTGAGCATATTCTTGTCGATCAGATTGATTCAATCTGATCGGAATATGCTCTAGATTTGCGTCGAGAGGGCTGCCTTGAAAAATCTCATCACCGACGTCGCCGGCCTCGAAGTCGGCAATGCGCATGACGCGAAACTCGCCTCCGGCGTCACCGCGGTCATTTTCGAAGCGCCCGCGATAGCCTCGATCGCCGTTCACGGCGGCGCGCCGGGCCTGCGCGACGCCGCCCTGCTCGAACCCGGCATGACCGTCGAGCGCATCGACGCGCTGGTCCTTTCCGGGGGTTCGGTCTATGGGCTGGATTCCGTGGGCGGCGTCCTCGCCTTTTTGCGCGCGCAAGGCCGTGGCTTCCCGGTCGGCTCGATAAAAGTCCCGATCGCGCCCGGCGCCATCCTGTTCGATCTGCTCAACGGAGGCGACAAGGATTTCGGCCCCGAGCCAATCTACTGGCGTCTTGGCTATCGGGCGGCCGAGGCGGCCGCGGCGGATTTTGCGCTCGGCAACGCCGGGGCAGGTTATGGCGCGACGACCGCCAATCTGAAAGGCGGCCTCGGCTCGGCGAGCGCCATCACCTCGGCGGGCTTTCGCGTCGGCGCGCTCGTCGCCGTCAACGCCGTCGGCGCGGCGACGATTGGCGACGGCCCGCATTTCTGGGCGGCGCCTTACGAGAAAAACAGCGAATTCGGCGGCCACGGCTGGCCGGCTTCCTTTCCGGCCGGGGGCGGCTTCCGCATCAAGGGCGTCGAGCCGCAAAACACCACCATCGCCATTGTGGCGACCGACGCCGCGCTGACCAAAACAGAAGCGAAACGCCTCGCCATCATGGCGCATGACGGGATGGGACGGGCTTTGCGGCCGTCTCACGCCGCCATGGATGGCGACACGGTCTTTTCCGCCGCGACGGGCGCCTGCGCCACTGAGCCAACGCTCATCGACCAGGCCGAGATCGGCTTGCAGGGCGCGGACTGCCTCGCGCGGGCCATCGCGCGCGCGGTGTTCGAGGCGCAGGCGCTTCCCTTCGCCGGCGCGCTGCCGAGCTGGCGGGAGAAGTTCAGATTTCACGCGACGGATTTTTGAAGAGGGCTCTTGAACTGACTCCCGCGCGCGCTCAACCCCGGACACTCAGCTCCAGCGCCGCGTGGATGTCGTCGCCGCAGGTGACGATGGCGGGAGGCCCCAGTTCGCCGATTATCTCGAAGGTGACATCGGGAGCGAGATCCGCCCTGGCGACGCAGCAGCGCGGATGCGGTCCGACGCCAGGCCAAACCATGATCACGCGGGTCTGCCGCATGACGTCGAAGACGGCGTTCCAAAATTCCGGAAACCGTGGCGGTCTATTAATCGAGAATCCTCTAATCTGCGGCTCTTTATCAATAGAAATCGTCGCCGAATATGCTTTTCCATCCGGGTATCGGACTTCCCAATAGTCTCCGCTCATTTCGAGAACAACGACGGGCGCCAAAGCGCGCTCGGCGATCAAGCGATCGAATTTATAGCCCTCCTCGAATCCATAGACGAAAATATCGATGCTCATTAAAGCCTCATTAGCTTCAACAGTTCATAATCCCGACAGGTCGCGTGATTCGCTGTCGTTTCGCCTTGATCAGGTTAAACCGCATAAGCTTCAAAATTGCTTGCGCCGGCGTCTCGAAAACTGAGCGGGCGCATCGGCTCCGGCAAAAAGGAATAGCAATGGCTGCAAACTTGTTGCGATCCGGGGGCCTCGCCCTCATCCTTGCTTTGAGTTCGCTCCTCGCCGCGCAAGGCGCCGAGATCGGCGCGCCGGACGCCACGGTCTGGCGCATTCCGGACGTCGGCGCCTTGCCCGATGACGCGCGCGGGCGGCAAATCCGCCGCGGGCGCGCGCTTGTCACGCAGACCTATGCGCTGATCGGCCCGCATGCGCGCGACCCAGCCGACCGTTACGCCGGCAATAACCTCGCATGCAGCAATTGCCATCTTGACGCCGGAAGCAAGAAATTCGGCTTGCCGCTGTATGGCCTCGCTGACGCGTTTCCGCACTACAGCTCCCGTCGCGGCGCGGAAATCTCCATCGAGGACCGCCTCAATTCCTGCATGACGCGGAGCATGAACGGCCGCCCGCTGCCGACCGCCTCGGCGCCGATGCGCGATCTCGTCGCCTATGTCGACTTTCTGTCCTCCGGGATGAGGAAAGGCGAGACGCTCGCCGGCCATGGCGCGGGCGACATGGCTGAACTCGACCGCGCGGCCGATCCCGCGCGTGGCGAAAAGATCTTCGCCGAGGTCTGCAGCGCCTGTCATACCCCGGATGGGGCTGGCCTTCCGCGCGATCCGAAGGCGCTTGCGCTCGGCTACATCGTTCCGCCGCTCTGGGGAGACGACAGCTTCAATGACGGGGCCGGCATGGCGCGCCTGATGACCATGGCGAATTTCGTTCATTCCAACATGCCGACCGGCGCCGACTATCTCAACCCCAAAATCACGGTTGAGGACGCCTGGGACGTCGCGGCCTATGTCGAATCGAAGCCGCGGCCGCAAAAAGCCGGGCTCGATCATGATTTTCCCGATCTTCTCGATAAGCCGATCGACGCGGCCTATGGACCCTACGCCGACGGCTTCAGTGAGGCGCAGCATAAATATGGGCCGTTCGCGCCGATCCGGGCCGAGGTCGCGCGCCTCAAGGCCGAACAGGAAAAATCCGAGGCGAAATAGAGGTTCGACAGGCTCTTTTTCGCCAGTTCTTTGCGTTCCGGCCGGACCGCGTGCTAGGGCACTCCCTTACCAAGGGAGCGCCCCACCTCCATGATCCCCCGCTATTCCCGCCCCGAAATGGTCGCCGTCTGGGA
>JBKQMI010000197.1:0-2571 GCA_052146775.1 Methylocella sp.
CGGACGCGAGAAGGAACAGCGCGCGTAAGGGCGACGACCATTCGCTCCTCGAAATCTCGTGGTAGATACAGGCCCGAGTTGCTTGGCAGCGGACCGCAAGGGGAGACGGGGGTTTGAAGCCGGAGACGCAGGGACATATCGACGGGCTATGCGCGGTCTACACCGTCGTCAACGCCTGCAAGCTGCTGTTCGATCATTCGGAGAAGATGGACCAGCGCCTGTTCAAGGCGCTGTGCATCGCCATCGCCGACCTGTTTCCGAAGATCGTTTACGATGGGACGGAGGTCGTCGGGCTGCGCCGCCTGCTCGACGGCGCCGTCGAATGGACCGCGCGCACGCATAAATGCGAACTCGTCTGGAGCCAGCCGCTGTTCCGCGAGAAGATCGCGACGGTCGACGAATATTTCGCCTGGCTGCGGTCGGAGCTGAGGCCGATCGATGGCGGGCGCCGCGCAGCGATCCTCGGCCTCGGCAAGCCCTGGGAGCACTGGACCGTGGCGCGGTCGGTGCGCGGCGGGCGCGCCTTTTATTTCGACAGCTGGGGCTTTCCCGATTCAACCGCTTTCAGCTATTTCACCTTCGACAAGACCCGCGCCGGCGAGGGCAAGAACCAGAAAACGCTGCTGATGTATCACCAGACCTTCGTTCTCGCGGCGCCGCGGCGATAGCGCCCAAAGCGCGGCCTGCGGGATCAGATCGATTCGAGCTTCACGCGCTGGCCAAGCTTTTCAGCCGCCTCCTTGCGCTCGCTGTAGCGGCTCGTCAGATAGTCCGAGGCGCCGCGCGTCAGAAGCGTGAATTTGATCAATTCCTCCATCACGTCGACGCCGCGATCGTAAAAGGGCGAGGCGAGCATCCGGCCCGCCTGGTCGAACTGCTCATAGGCCTTGGCGACCGAAGACTGGTTCGGAATGGTGATCATCCGCATCCAGCGGCCGAGAACGCGCAGCTGATTGACGGCGTTGAAGGACTGCGAGCCGCCGCTGACCTGCATCAAGGCCAGCGTCTTGCCCTGCGTCGGGCGCACCGCGCCAATGGAGAGCGGAATCCAGTCGATCTGCGCTTTCATGACGGCGGTCATCGCCCCATGGCGCTCGGGCGAGCACCAGACCTGCCCTTCCGACCAGGCCGACAGCTCGCGAAGCTCGCGCACCTTCTCGTGCGTTTCGGCGGCGTCGTCCGGCAAAGGCAAGCCGGCCGGATCATAGACGCGCGTTTCCGCCCCGAGAGCCTGCAGGAGACGCTCCGCCTCCAGCGTCAGAAAACGGCTGTAGGAGCGCGGGCGCAGCGAACCATAGAGCAGCAGTATGCGCGGCGGGTGCGATGGCGCGAGTGGCGTCAGGGCCGCCGCGTCCGGATTGTCGAACGCCTCATCCGCGATATTGGGTAAGTCATCCAAGATGTTCGAGCCTCGCCTTAGATCACGATGATTTTGGAGTGCATCAATCCAAAATCATGAACGTCCTTCAACGGTTCGATCTCCGCGCCATCGCGGTGCTTCGGGCGGGCGCGCTGTCACGCGCTCGCCACGCGGCGGCCCTTTTCGTCGACGACGCGCTCGCCATCCTCCTTGAAGAATTCGCCCTGCTGCGCCGGCAGAAGATCGAGCACCGCCTCGGACGGGCGGCAGAGTTTTACGCCTTTGGGCGAGACGACGATCGGGCGGTTGAGCAGGATGGGCGCCTTTTCGATCGCGTCGAGGAGATCGTCGTCGGTGACGCCCGGATCGCCGAGCTTGCGTTTGGCGAATTCGGCCTCCTTGTCGCGAATGAGCGCCCGCAGCGGCTGCCCCGCCCGGGCGGCGAGCTGCGCGATCATCGCGCGCGTCGGCGGGGTTTTGAGATATTCGATGATATGGGGCTCGACGCCGGCGTTGCGGATGAGGCCGAGCACATTGCGCGAGGTGCCGCATTTCGGGTTGTGGTAGATGATCACGTCCATGTGCGCTTTCCTCCGGGAATGCCTATCAGATGATGCCCCTCATAGCCGGGCTTCCGGTTTGAGGGAGGCGGGGTCCTCCTCGCGCAGGAGCCAGCCCATCAGCGCGAGGCCGCAGACGGCGCCCGCGAGCTCCGCGACAATGAACGCTGGCGCATCGACCGGCCGGATGCCGGAGAATGTGTTGGTGAACGCGCGTGCGATCGCCACCGCCGGATTGGCGAAGGAGGTCGAGGCGGTGAACCAATAGGCGGCGGTGATGTACAAGCCGACCAGCCACGGAACGGCTTTGCGATCGAAACGAATGCCGGCCAGTATTGTGGCGATGAGGCCAAACGTCGCCACCCATTCAGCGAACCATTGCGCGGCTCCGGTCCGAACTTTGAACGACAATTCCAGGACAGGCAAGGCGAACATCAAATGCGCAATGACCGTTCCCATAATTCCGCCGCCGATTTGCGTCGCCGAATAGAGCGCGGCCTCTCGCCGGCTTAGGTCTCCCTTGAGGGCAAAAACCAAAGAAACCGCCGGATTGAAATGCGCGCCCGAGATCGGTCCAAGAATGGTGATCAAAACCACCAGAATGGCGCCCGTGGCCAGAGTATTGCCCAGCAGGGCCAGCGCGGCGTCTTT
>JBKQMI010000198.1:0-4806 GCA_052146775.1 Methylocella sp.
CAAAACCGACGACGGCTCAAGAGTGGGCCGGCCAGTGGCGGCGCGACGGCGAGGCCGAAATCGTCCTGCGAAACCGCGGCGACGAAGTGGAGGCCTCGGGACAGGCGACCTGGGGCGGGAGCGACCCCCAACGCGTGCGCACGGGCGCGGTCAACACGGGCGAAATCGGGGGGAGCGGCAAACCGCGAGATCGGACCCTGACGCTCGGCTACGCCGATAGCGGCGCCCCTCCCCCACCAAACGCGCCGGACTGCGCGGCCCGGCTGCGGCTCTTTGGCCGCTATCTCGTCGTGGAGGACAATGGCGCGTGCGGCGGCCTGAACGTCAGCTTCTCGGGGATTTATGTACGCGCCGGCCCCAAATGACAGGGCGACGCTCAAACCACCGTGGTCGCCGCGAGCGCGCCGCAGACGGCCGCCGCGAAGAGAGCGAAATCATGCAGGGCGAGCAGCCAACGCGGCGCGCCATGGGTGTGAAGCCATTGCGTCGCCCCCAAGGTCGCCAGCGACCAGCCGCAGCCGCCGATGATCAGCGCGAGATCGAAGCCCACGGCGCTGGTCTGGATTCGCGCCGCGAGGCAGCCGACGGCCAACAGCCCAAGCCCGGCGACTGTAGTCATCGCCGCGGGCGGGCGCCATCCGGCAGCGCCTAAAGCAGCGGCGGGGGCGTACATGGCGAGGACATGCCAGGCGATCCCGCCCGATGCCGCGCCAAGGCCAAGGCCGCAGCCAGCCATCGCCAGCGGCGCGCCGGCCATCAGCGCCATCATGCCGAACCAGGCGAGCGCCGCAGCAGTGGTGACGGCGGCAAAGCCCCACGTCGCGAAACGCCCGCTCCCTTCCCGCTGCGAAAGTTCGACCGCCGCCGGCAGCGGCGCCGCCAGCATCAGGACGCATAATTGCGCGAGTCCCGCGCCGATCAGGGCGCCGGCGGGCGCGAGCGGCCCCGCCAGAACCTGCGCGACGCCGACGATCGCCGGCGCGGCGAAGGCCGCAAGACTCGCCGCGCCGAGCACGATGGCGACGGCGCGGGCGTTGGAGCCGACGGCATGGCGGTAGAACAGGCCAAACCCCTGCGCGACGCCAAGCCAGAATGCGCCGAGGCAAAGCGCGGCGAATTGCCCTGAGGCCAGTCCCCATGCGCTAAGCGCGGCGCCGGCGACGCCGAGACTGGCGCCGAGCGCAAACGCCGAGCGCCGCCCGAAAAGGCCGGTCAGGAACGCGGCCGGGAATGTCGCGGTCGCAGCGCCCGCGAGCATCAGGACGACCGGCGCCGTCGCCGCCCGCGGCGTCGGCGAAAGGATCGCGCCGGCGATCGGCAGGGCGGCGAAGGCCAGCGCCTGCGCGAGCACGGAAAAGCTGAAGCCCGCGGCGATCAGCGCGAGGGATGCGCGGGCCGCCGGATCAGCGGCGGCGTCCTCCGGAAGGTCGAAGTCGCAGGCGCAACTGAGGAGGCCCGCGCGGCGGCCGCGAACGTCGGTCATGGCGCGAGATCGTCGTCGGAGAGAATCCGCATGGCGGCGCCTTCGAGGTCTTCATATTGGCCGTTGCGGAGCGCCCACAGGAAAGCCGCGAGACCGAGGCCGCCGAGCATCAGGGCGAGCGGGACCAGAACCAGAAGAATCGTCATGGCGTGACCTCGTTGAGACGTCGCGCAGGCGCGGGCGCCGGCGCCGCGCGCAGGAGCGAAAGCTCCTTCGCCGCCCGGCCGGCGCGCAACGCATTCAGCGTCACGACGATCGACGAGCCGGACATGGCCGCGGCGGCGATCAGCGGCGTCGCGAGGCCAGCCATGGCGAGCGGCACCGCGACGAGATTATAGACGACCGCGAAGAGGAGGTTCTGGCGCATCAGCGAATTGGCGCGGCGGGCGACGTCGATAGCAGCCACGACCGGCGCGAGCCGCTCGCCGAGGAACAGCGCATCGGCCGCCGCTTGCGCGAGGCCCGAGGCCGTGATCGGCGAGAGCGAGGCGTATGCGGCGGCGAGCGCGGGCGCGTCGTTCATCCCGTCGCCGACCATCATGACCTTGCGCCCTTCGGCCTTGCGCGCGGCGAGCCAGGCGATTTTCTCCCCCGGCCGCATCGCGGCGCGCCATTCCTCGACGCCAAGCGCTTCGGCGCAGGCGCAGACCGCGGGCGCAGCATCGCCCGAGAGAATGACAACCGGCAGGCCGCGCGCCTGCAGCGATGCGATAACCGCGCGCGCATCCGGCCGCAGCTTCTGGCGGACGCGGAAGATGGCTGTTTCGGCGCCATGCCGGAAAGCGATGACGGAGGCCTCGGGATGCGCCTGGCGCACCCGCAGGGCCTCAGCTTCGAGATCGCAGAAAGAAGGCGCGCCGAGCCGCGCCTCCTCGCTATCGATCATGGCGCGAACGCCGGCGCCGGCGATCTCTTCGGCCGCGCCGAACGGGGTTCTGTCGTCGGCCAGCGCCGCAAGCGCCTGCGCCAGCGGATGGTGGCTGGTCAGCGCGAGGCGCGCGGCGCTGCGGATCGCCGCCGGCGAGGCGCCATCGACGGCGTCGAGACCAAGCTCCGGCAATGTCAGGGTGCCGGTTTTGTCGAAAACGACCATGTCGACGCCTGCGATCCGCTCGATGGCGTCGCCCGCGCTGAGCAGGACCTTGGCGCGGAACAGGGCGCCGGCGGCGACGACCTGAACGGCGGGCACGGCGAGCGCCAACGCGCAGGGGCAGGTGATGATGAGCACGGCGATCGCCGCGATGATCGCGTCATGCGCCGAACGGCCCGCAAGCAGCCAGACGATCGCCGTCAGCGCCGCCATCGAATGGACGACTGGCGCATAGAGCCGCGCCGCCCTGTCGGCGAGGCGCAGATAGCGCGTCTTCTGGGTGAGCGCGCCGTCCATCAGCTTTTCGATTTCGTCGAGCAGCGTGCCGGCGCCGGCGGCGCGCACGCGGATGCGCAGCGCCCCGCTGAAATTCAATGTTCCCGCGAAAACCTCGCAACCCGCCGAGGCGGCGCAAGGGGCGGTCTCGCCGGAGACGAGGCTCTGGTCGATCTCCGAGCGGCCATCGATGACGAGACCGTCGACAGGGACGCGCTCGCCGGGGCGGACCAGAACCGTATCGCCCGCCTTCAAAGCGGCCGCGGGAACGGTCGAGACTTCGCCGCTGGCCTCGATGCGCGCTGCGACCGGCGCGCGAAGCGCGGACAGATTGGCGGCGTAGGAGCGGGTCTTGTGCCGCATCGCCTGGTCGAGGTAGCGGCCCGCGAGCAGAAAGACGAGCAGCATGATCGCGCTGTCGAAATAGGCGTGCTCGGCGTGCCTTGCGGTCTCGACGACCGACATGGTCAGGGCGAGGAGAACGCCAAGCGAAATCGGCACGTCCATATTGAGCGATTGCGCCCTCAACGCGCGGATCGCGCTGCGGAAAAACGGTTGCCCGGCGAAGGCCGCCGCCGGGAGCACGATGAGGCCCGAGAGCCAATGAAAGAAATCGCGCGTCTCAGGTGTGATGTCGCTGACGTTTCCGGCCCAGACCGAGACCGACAGCAGCATGATGTTCATCGCCGCGAAAGCTGCGACGGCGAGACAGCGCAGCAGCCAGCGCGCCTGCGCCGCCTCGAGATCCTCTTCCCGCGCGCGTGGCGCAAAGGGGTGGGCGCGATAGCCGAGCGCGGCGAGGTCGACGATGATCCGGCCCGGATCGAAGGCGCCTTCGGTCCATTCGACGTGGAGCCGCCGCGCGCTGAAATTGACGCGCGCCGTCGTCAGTCCGGGAAGCTTGCAGAGCGCGGCCTCAATGGCGCGGATTGAGCCCGCGTCGACAATTCCCTCGACGGCGAAGTCCATCCACGCCGCGCCATCGTCCCGGCGCTGGACAAATGAGGAAAGATCAAGCGCCTCGGCCATCGTTCACTCTTGCGTTCCCGCATCGTCGTCCGCGGTCTTCCCTGGCCTCTGCCTTTGGTCTTTATCTCTCCGGGCCGGCCGCATCGCGGAAGCCGTCCCTGGAGCATATTCCGATCAGATTGAATCAATCTGATCGACAAGAATATGCTTATGCTTTTGACTCTGGAGCGATTTCTTATCGACCGAATGGTCCATTCGGTCGGAAAGCGCTCTAGCCGACCATTCCTTACCGCAAGGCGATGCGATTCTCCGATTTGAAGACCCGCGCGCCGCCCTGCGTGGCTTCGATCTCGAAATCCCAGGGACCGGGCCCGACAGCCACGCGGCCTGCGTAAAGGCCCGGCGCAGTCTCCGCGAGGGCCGCGCTCGTGTCGAACTTCACATTGGCCGGCGATTCGAGACGGGCGGCGACGCCGAGGCCCTTCAGCGGCGCTCCCGACCGATCCTGCATGCGGACTTCGATCGCGGCGGCGCCGCTATCGTCGCGCGCCACATGCGCGGTGACGTTCCAGCCAAGCGCCGCCTGCGCCTTGGCGGCCTCGACGTCCTTTTGGTAGGCGAGCCCGTGTTCATAAGGACTGGGTTCGGTCTCGCCGGTGAAGGTCGAGATGGCGCTATAGGCCATAAAGCCGTTGACGGCGAAGATGACGCCGAAACAGGCGGCCGCAATCCCCAGCGTCCTCCACCCCGTGAGCGGACGTCCTGAATCTCCGCTTAAAGCATCATGGATCGACATGCACCGACTCCTTAAATCCCTGGTTCAGGGCGCAAAGAAATTGTCGGCGGCGGTCGCCGTCTCGCCGGTCGAAAGATCGGTGACCTTCAAGACGAGTTGCTGGCTCGGCGGCGGATTGGCGCCGGGCGGAACGGTGACGAGCGCGCGCAATTCGAGAACCTGGTCGGGACCGATCTCGACGATCGGCGAGCC
>JBKQMI010000199.1:0-2911 GCA_052146775.1 Methylocella sp.
CGATCAGATTGATTCAATCTGATCGACAAGAATATGCTCTAGCCCGGCGCAGCTTCAAAGGCGCTGCGCCGGGCGGTTCCTAGGACGCGCCTTTTTGGTTCGCTCTACTGGCCTTGTTGCGTCAGCAGCGCATCGAGCGCTTCGTCGAGGCCATGGCGCGGGATTTTAAGGGACAGTTCCTCTCCGGCCGCGTTTTTAATCGTCAGGCGGCCCTGTCGCGTCGAGGAGCGAAAATGCTGCAGTTCGTCCGCCGATAAAACCGCGTCGGCGAGGCACGCGCTGTTCAGACACGACCTGAACCCCAGAATGACTCCGGCTTTCTCCGGGTCGGCGGCGACCTCGACTCCGGGCTCGATCTTCAGATTGGCCTGTATGATGGCGACGAGGCGCACTGTCTGGCTCTTCGCGTCGCGCACGAAAGCGACCTTTGCGACAGGCGGCAACTGGGCTTCCGGCTGAAGCGTCGCATCGACTTCGCAGGTCTCCTCAGCGGAGCCGGGCGGCGTCGCACACACCAGCACCCAATAGTCGAAGAGCTTCTTTCTGGACGCTGGCGCGGCCGGCGCCGGCGCGCCCGGAGCGGCTTGCTGAACGGCCTGCGGCGCTGGCGTCTGCGCCTGTCCCGCGGCGGACCAGGCGACGGAGAGAAGGAGAGAGGCTATCAGGCTGCGCATCATTTTCGTTCCTGAAGAGAATTTGCAGGATTGCTTGGGGCGGGATGGGCTGCGCGGGAGCGTCCGGGCCGGAGTTGAACGCGCGCGCGACCGGAATGGCCTTAAAGCATGATCCCCGCGCGAAAGTCTGCAATTTTTTGAGAGCGAGCCATCGCCGCGGCGTCAGTCGTCCTCCTTCGCGCGGCGGCCGAAGTCGGGCGCGGCGGTCTCCTGTCCCTGATCGATGATGCTGCGCCGGATGGCGCGGGTGCGGGTGAAGAGGCCCTCCAGCCCTTCGCCGTCCTCGCGTCGGATCATGCGCTGCAAGGCGGTGAGATCCTCGCTGAAGCGCCCGAGCATTTCGAGCACGGCGTCTTTGTTATTCAGGAAAATATCGCGCCACATGATGGGATCGGACGCCGCGATGCGCGTGAAGTCGCGAAAGCCGCCGGCGGAGAATTTGATGACCTCCGATTGCGTCACTTCCTCAAGATCGGCCGCGGTGCCGACGATATTATAGGCGATGAGATGCGGCACATGGCTCGTGATGGCGAGCACGAGATCATGATGGGCGGGCGCCATCGCCTCGACATTGGCGCCCGTGCTTTTCCAGAACGCCGCGAGCAGCGCCACAGCCTTGGGGTCGGCGCCCTCCGGCGGCGTCAGGATCGTCCAGCGGTTGAGGAACAGCGACGCAAAGCCGGCGTCCGGCCCCGATTGCTCCGTGCCCGCGACGGGATGGGCCGGGATGAAACAAACGGAAGCCGGCAGATGCGGCGCGACAGCCGCGATGATCGAGGCTTTGACCGATCCGACATCGGAGACGATCGCGCCGGCCTCAAGATGCGGCCCGATCTGGCGCGCGATCTCGCCCATCGCGCCGACCGGCGCGCAGAGGATGACGAGATCGGCGCCGGCGACGGCGGCCGCCGGGGAATCCGCGACCTCGTCGGCGATGGCGAGTTCGCGCAGACGCCCGCGCACCTCGGCGGATGCGTCGTAAACGGCGATTTCGCGGGCGAGGCCCTTGCGGCGCATGACCCGCGCGAGCGACGAGCCGATGAGCCCGACGCCGATGATCGCCGCGCGTTCGAACAGAGGCGCGCCGAGCGGGGGCCCGAGTTGATCAGGCAAGATCGTCAGCCAAGATCGTCAGCCCTTTGCTTCGCCCGCGCCGGCGAAGTCGCGCAGCGCGGCGACCACGAGCCGGTTCGCCTCTTCGGAGCCGATAGTGAGCCGGAGGCAACTCGGCAGGCCATAGGCGGCGACCGCGCGCAGAATAAGGCCGCGCCCGGTCAGGAAGGCGTCCGCCGCCGCCGCTTCCGCCGGGTCGGCGAAATGCAGCAGCAGGAAGTTGCCGGCGCTCGGCGTCGTCTTGATCCCCAGCGCGCCGATTTCGCGGGCCAGCCAGTCGCGCCATTTGTCGTTATGGGCGACCGCCATTTCGACGTGGGCTGCGTCTTCGATCGCGGCGATCCCCGCCGCGATGGCCGGCCAGTTGGTGTTGAACGGTGGCCGGATGCGGTTCAGCGCATCGCACACGTCAGTCGGCGCGTAGCACCAGCCGAGCCTGAGCGCGGCGAGGCCGTGGATCTTCGAGAAGGTGCGGGTCATCACGACATTTTCCCGCACTGAGACGAGCGCCTCGCCGGCCGCGTAATCGCCCTTAGTCGCATATTCGGCATAGGCGGCGTCGATGACGAGGAGGACGTCGCGCGGCAGGCTGTCGGCGAGCCGCTCGACCTCCGCGGCCGGCAGATAGGTGCCCGTCGGATTGTTCGGATTGGCGAAGAACACCACTTTCGTGCGCGGGCTGACCTTGGCGAGAATGGCGTCCACATTGGCGGTGATGTTGGTCTCGGGCGCGACGATTGGCGTCCCGCCCGCCGCGAGAATGGCGATCTTGTAGACGAGAAAGCCGTGCTCGGTGAAAACGCCTTCGTCGCCCGCGCCGATATAGGCGGAGGCGAGAAGATGGATGACTTCATCCGAGCCCGAACCGCAGACGATGTGGGCCGGATCGAGGCCGAATTTTCGGCCGATCGCGGCGCGCAAGGCGCCCGCCGTGCCGTCGGGATAGGCGGCCAGATGATCGGCGGCGGCGCGAAACGCCTCGATCGCGCGCGGCGAGGGGCCAAGCGGCGTCTCGTTCGAGGAGAGCTTGTGGATTTTGGCGACGCCCGGCGCCGAGCTTTTGCCCGGCACATAGGGGTCGATGCTGAATACGCCGGCGAGCGCGCGGGGACGCGCGGCGCCGT
>JBKQMI010000200.1:0-22899 GCA_052146775.1 Methylocella sp.
CGCTGATCAAGCATGAGCAGATCGTCACGACCCTGCCGAAAGCCAAGGATCTGCGCCCCGTCGTCGAGAAACTCGTCACGCTCGGCAAGCGCGGCGACCTGCATGCGCGCCGCCAGGCGATCGCGCAAATCAAGGATGTCGCGCTGGTCGGCAAATTATTCGCCGTCCTCGGCCCCCGCTACAAGGACCGGCATGGCGGCTATACCCGCGTCCTCAAGGCCGGCTTCCGCTATGGCGACAACGCCGCTATGGCCGTGATCGAGTTCGTCGATCGCGACATCACGGCCAAGGGCAAGGATTCGGGCCCTGTCCAGGGCGGCCAGGACGAGGAAAGCGCGGCCTGATCGCATCGCTCGCGGCGGCGCGCCGATCGGGGCATTCGCTTCGAGCCGCGCCGTTGCGACGGGGGGCCGCGTTCGAGGCGAGCGCCGGCGGCCTGACATTATTTTTTGGGATGCTCGATCATTGGAGCGATCCATGACGTCGAAGGCGTTGTTTCCGCGCGGTCTGGCGTTAATCCACGTGCGTCGCGCGAGCCTGGCGGCGCTGCTGCTCGCCCTCGCGGCAGGTCCCGCAGCGGCGGAGCCGGCGCGGCAAGTCCCCGCCTTGAGCGGCGACGTGTTTTTGTCCTTCGCGCCGGTGGTCAAGAAAGCGCAGCCAGCCGTCGTTAACGTCTATGCGTCGCGCACCGATAAGCGGCCGAAGAATCCGCTGTTCGACGATCCCTTTTTCGAGCGCTTCTTCGGAGGCGGCGGCCATCCCGGCGGCTCTGCGTCGCGCTCGCTCGGGTCCGGCGTTCTCGTCGACCCTTCCGGCCTCGTCGTCACCAATGTCCACGTCATAGAGGGCATGACGGACGTCAAGGTCGCGCTCTCCGACAAGCGCGAATTCGACGCCGACATCGTCCTGCGCGACCAGCGCACCGACCTCGCCGTGCTGCGCCTTAAGGGCGGCGGCGCCTTTCCCGTCGTCGAGCTTGGCGATTCGGACGCGCTCGAAGTCGGCGATATCGTGCTCGCCATCGGCGATCCGTTCGGCGTCGGCCAGACCGTGACGCATGGCATCGTCTCGGCGGTGGCGCGCACGCAGGCCGGCATCTCCGACTCCGGTTTTTTTATCCAGACCGACGCCGCGATCAATCCCGGCAATTCGGGAGGCGGCCTGATCGACATGAAGGGCCGCCTCATCGGCGTCAATTCGGCGATCTTCACCCAAACCGGCAATTCGGTGGGAATCGGCTTCGCCATCCCCGTCAATATGGTGAAGATCGTCATCACCGCCGCGAAAACCGGCCAGCGCGTGCGCCGGCCCTGGTTCGGCGCCAGCCTGCAGGCCGTCTCCCGCGAAATCGCCGATTCGCTTGGCCTCGACCGGCCCTCCGGCGTTCTTGTCGCCGACGTCGTCAGCGACGGGCCGGCCGCCAAAGCCGGCGTCAAGCAGGGCGACCTCATCACCGCCGTCGACGGGCAGAGCGTCGACGATCCCGAGAGCTTTGGCTATCGCGTCGCGACGAAGCCGCTCGGCGGGACCGCCTCCCTCGCCCTGATCCGCAACGGCAAGCCAATGAATGTCGCGCTGACGCTGACCCCTGCGGCGGAAATTCCCGCGCGCGATCCGGTGAAGCTCGCCGGCGCCTCGCCCTTCGCCGGCGCGACGGTGATCAATCTTTCGCCCGCGGTCATCGAAGAGATGTCGCTGCGCGGCGCCAGCGAAGGCGTCGTCATCAGCGAGATCGAGGACGGCTCGACCGCCGCCGCCGTGAATTTCCAGAAAGGCGACCTGATCCTTTCCGTCAATGAAGCGAAGATCAAAACAACCCGCGATCTCGAACGCGCGACGAGCGGCCGGCACAATTATTGGAAACTGACCATTGGGCGCGGCGGCGAGGTGGTAACCACGGTGATCGGCGGGTAGGCCCGAACTCGATCGTTTTTCGATCGCATAGAATCGAAAAACAGCTATAGCATTTTGTTTTATCGCATTTTCTTCACGCGAACCGGCGAGCGCAATTGCGGCTGCTGCTTTTCGCCCAAAGCGAATCGAAAAAGCGGGGGCCGAAGCGAGGCATCCGCTTCGCTCGAAAATGCTCTCGCCCCCACGCCGGGAGCCGTAAGCCCTTTCTAACTCCTGTCGCGGCGGCCATATGGATCGAACATGACTGATCTCTTCGCCGCCGCGGGTCTCGAAAAAGGCGCGCCCCATCCGCTCGCCGACCGGCTGCGCCCGAAGACGCTGGCCGAGGTCGTCGGGCAGGATCATCTCGTCGGTCCGGAAGGCGCGCTGACGCGACGCATCGCCTCCGGTTCGCTCGGCAGCCTCATTTTCTGGGGACCGCCCGGCACCGGCAAGACCACCGTTGCGCGCCTTCTCGCGCAGGAGACGAATTTCGCCTTCGTGCAGATCTCGGCGATCTTCACCGGCGTCGCCGAGCTGAAAAAAATCTTCGACGCGGCGAAAGGGCGCCGCGCGGCAGGGCAGGGCACGCTGCTCTTCGTCGACGAAGTCCATCGCTTCAACCGCTCGCAGCAGGACAGTTTTCTTCCCGTCATGGAGGATGGCGCCGTCACCCTCATCGGCGCCACCACCGAAAATCCGAGCTTTGAACTCAACGCGGCTCTGCTTTCCCGCGCCAGCGTGCTGACCTTCCGCGCACTCGACGAAGCGGCGATCGGGAAAATGCTGGTCCGCGCCGAAGCGCTCGAAGGCAAGCCCCTGCCGCTCAATGCAGCCGCCAGAGCCGCCCTCATTCGCATGGCCGACGGCGATGGCCGCGCCGCCCTGACGCTGGCCGAAGAAGTCTGGCGCGCCGCCGCCCCGGGCGAGGTCTTCGACGCAGCGGCTCTCGCCGAAATCGTCCAGCGCCGCGCGCCGATCTACGACAAGGCGCAGGAGGGGCATTACAATCTGATCAGCGCTCTGCACAAGACCGTACGCGGCTCCGATCCCGATGCCGCGCTCTATTATCTCGCGCGCATGTTCGACGCCGGCGAAGATCCGCTGTTCATCGCGCGGCGCGTCGTGCGCATGGCCGTGGAGGACATCGGCCTCGCCGACCCGCAGGCCCTCGTCATCGCCAACGCCGCGAAGGACGCCTATGATTTTCTGGGCTCGCCCGAGGGCGAACTCGCCATCGCGCAGGCGGTGATCTATGTCGCGACGGCGCCGAAGTCGAACGCGGCCTACATCGCCTACAAGGGCGCGATGCGCCTCGCCAAGGAGCACGGCTCCCTGATGCCGCCGAAAGTCATCCTCAACGCGCCGACGAATCTGATGAAGAGCGAAGGCTATGGCGCGGACTATGCCTATGACCACGACGCGCCGGACGCCTTTTCGGGCCAGGATTACTGGCCGGAGTCGCTTGGACGGCAAAAGCTCTACGCGCCGACGAATCGCGGGTTCGAGCGCGATCTGCGCGAACGCCTCGCCTATTGGGCGAAGCTGCGCCGCGCGCGGGAGACCGACCCCAAGGCCTGAAAGCTGCGCAGTCAGAATTGATAGCGCAGCCCCGCGACTACTGCGTAGCCGCTGGTGTTCGCGCCGAAGCGATAATCGCCGCGCAGGTATCCGATCAAGGGGATACCCCCTCTCGCCTATTCCGCCGGAGTTCGCTGCGGCAGGGGCGCTTCCATCTCGAACGCGCGGTTCTTCGCGGAATAGTGCGAGGCGTTGCTTCGCCCCGAGCAGGCGTCGCGCGCGAACATGATGAGATGATGCGCGACGAGGCCGACGCTCAAAACCCGCTCGATCCGCCCGCTGAGCAGCCGTGGCAGCGCGAAGGACCAGAACGCCCCGCGATAGGAGCCGCGAACGCCAACCCTCCAGATCAGCTTTGAAAGCATGGCGAGCGCCATGCGAATATTGCGCGGCGACAGCCGCTGCCGGCTCCATGGTCGGCGCAGCCGGTTCGGCCGCGTCGCCCGCATCTGATATTCGTAGCGGCCGAACAGGGTCTTCGGGTCGTAGGCTTTCTCCATGCAGCTCCGCCACATGGCGAGAACGTCCTCGTAGGGCATCCGAAAATCGACGTTCGACTCGCGCGAGGGGTCGTCGTCGCAGAGGCGCCCCTCGCGCTGCAGGCGGTCCCAAAGGGGCGTTCGCGGCAACGCCTGAAGCAGATTGATCGTCGCCAGCGGAATATGCGTTTCCTCAAGAAATTCGACGATCCGGGCCCCGGAGTCAGAGGTATCGGTGTCGAGCCCCAGGATGATCCCCGTGACGACCTCCATCCCGTGGTCGTTGATCGCGCGCACGCAATCCTGGATCGGCGTCGCCATGTTGTGCGATTTCTGAATGGCTTTCAGCCCCTCGGCCTCCGGCGTCTCTATGCCGCAGAAGATCGTGTCGAACGCCGCCTCGCGCATCAACGCGAGAATTTCCGGCCTGCTGGCGATGTTGAGCGTCGCTTCGCAGGAGAAGCTGACGGCGTAGCCATTGCGCTTTTGCCACTCGACGAGATGCGGCAGAAGGGCGAGCAGGGCGCGCCGGTTGCCGACGAAATTGTCGTCGACGAAATAAACCGAACCGTTGACGCCGCAGGCGAGCAGCTTGTCAAGCTCGGCGACGACCTGCGCCGGCGTCTTGAGGCGCGGAACGCGTCCGTAGAGGCCGGGAATATCGCAGAATTCGCAAGTATACGGGCAGCCGCTCGAAAACTGGATGCTGCCGAGAAAATAGCGGTCGATCGCGGCGAGCTCATAGGCGGGCGTCGGAAAATCGCAAAGCGCGCGGCGCTCTTTCGTCGTCAGCACGATCTGCTGGGGAGGTCGCGCGGCGTCCCGCGCGATGAGCGCGAAGAGCGCATCGGTCGCGTCGCCGAGTTCGCCGACATGCAGATAGTCGAAGTCCGGATAGAGTTCGGGGCAGGCGGAGACTGAAGGTCCGCCGAGCGCGACAGCCTTGCCCGCCGCGTGCGCACGCGCGCGGATATCCTCCATTTGCCGGCGCTGGATGTGCATGCCGCTGACGAAGACGGCGTCGGCCCAGGCGAAATCGGCCGCGCGCGCCGCGCCCATGTTTTCGTCGATGAAGCGCACCTCCCACCCTTTGGGCAGCGCGGCGGCGATGAGGAGAAGGCCCTGCGGCGGCATGAACGCCTCGACGCGAGGGGTCAGCGGATAGGCGTATTCGAAAGTGCCGAAGGACGGCACATAGCGCGGAAAAACGCAGAGCACGCGGCGGGTTGGCGAAGCGCGCAGAGTATCTTCGCCGTGAGCCGCGCCGGGGGAGGACGGAATGAAGCTCTCTGCCAAGGCGGATCGACCTCCCGCTTTCAGTCGCCGATGGATCGACCATTCCAACATAACGCGGCGAAGATAAGGAGGTGCGGATAAACAGGCGCGATAAGCAGGCCCCGCGTCGACGAAATCGCCGGACGAAGATCGCCGCCGCGGGCCGCGGACGCAAGACGCAAACAATAGTTCGCGCATTGGTTTTTGATGGTTTGGGATCGCGCCCGACTCGAACATCTCGGGCGCCGCTTTGCGGCCGAACGGGCTGGCCTCGCCGGCGCCCCCGCGCGGCGCTTCGCGCGACAAAGTCAACGCCCGCGGCCGCCTTCTGTCGAAAGCGTCGTCGCAATGCTCGGCCCGGCCCCAAGTTTCCGGAGCGCCGGCTGGTCAATCCGCCGGTCGGCGGCCGATCAGAGGCGCTTCAATCCTTCTTCGTAATTGATGGCCTCATAGGTCTGACTGTATTTGGCCGCCCCATCGGCGATCTCGTCAATCTTCTTCGCCGTATCGAACTTCTTCATTTTTGTCTTGTCGAGATAGAGAAAGTCAATCAGCTCGTTGTAGACCGACGTGTCGTCGATCGGCAGAACATAGAGAGTGACGCCCTCGAAGCTGATCTGATAGCGCGACGCGCGGTCGAGATCGCTGACGTAGATGAAATACTTGCCACCCGGCTTCACATTGGCGCCGAGCGTCTCCATCAGGATCGGCAGCTGCTTGTAAGTGGCGAGCGATCCGGCGAGAAATGACAGCGCCGCGTCGCCGTCTTCGGACGTTGCAATGGTCGCCTCTAGGTTCACGGGCGGATCAAGCGTCAGGGCGATCTCGCCGCGAAAGCCGAAGCGTCCGGCGCTGTGGGTGGGCGCCTTGTGGGCTGGCTTCAAAAGCCGGCCTTCGGCCTCAAGGCGCTGGAAGGCGGTCGATTCGATGGAGGTCATGATTAACTCTCATTTTTCCGCCTGCTCCCGAATTGTTCGGACACATAACGGCCGATGTCGATTGTTTGGGTCGACGCCAGTGGCCCGGAGGCGCGTCCGGCATGGATCGCCGTTCTGTCATTTCGAGATTGAAGAAGAGCAGGACTGAAAAGGGAGCTTTCGCGACACGACGTCGGGAAAGGCCGATAAGCGACAATTGCGACAATACCGCACGAGACGGGATGATCTGATCTTGCAGCGCGCGCATCGCGTTGTTTTCCGGCGCGATTAACCGCCCGCTCCGCCCGAATTCGCTTTGGACCGCCGCCATTCCTTTCAATTGCGCCCCAACGCGCCTGATGCTCAGAGGCTGTCAGCGCATGGATCGTGCCAGCCGACGCTGACAACGAAATTTAAGCCCCGCAAACTGAATAGGCGCAACGCGGGCGCCAAAGGAGCCTTTTCACGGCGATGCTCCAGCGGTTCTTTTCCAGCGAGGGCGCGTCAAATGAAAAAGGCGGCTTCGGATTGGAGCATCCGAAGCCGCCCTCTATGCTTGCGTCAGGCCGCTTTCTCCATCAGGCGGTCGCCGCTATGCTCGAAAATGTTCCAGTCATCAGGAACTGAAGTTCGTTTCATTGTAGCATGGCGCTTTCCCATGAGAGTGGGAGCGAGGTTAAGGCCAACGCGGCGGGGCGTCCGATTGCTCCCTTGGTTCCGAGTTCGGATGAACGGGCCTATCTCGAACGACAGGTTCGCCGCCACCGTGTGGCGCGGTCTTTGCCCGAACGCTGTCGTGTTATCCTGCGATGCGCGGATGGCGTGCCGAGCAAAACCGTTGCGAGCGAACTCGGCGTCCATGAGCGCATGGTCGGCAGGTGGCGGCGACGCTTTCTGAAGGACCGCATTGAAGGGCTACTGGATGCGACCTATAGGTGAGGCCGAAGCGCGGCATTCGCGCGCGGCTTGCCTAAGTGTTTCGTTCCGGAATGAGGAAAAGCGGAGCCGCTTTTCCTCCCCCATCCCGCTCTGAACGATCGGAATCGATCGCGTTCATGATTTTGGATTGATGTGGGTCCAACATCATCGTGATCTAGTGCCGCACGGCGGGCAAAAACCGCGGGTCGACGCTTTCATTCGCCTTCAGCATCGGCAATATCTTGCTCGCCGGCACGGGCGGGCTGAAGTAATAGCCCTGCATCTCGGTGCACCCCTCGTTGCGCAGCCACTCGAGCTGTTCACTGGTTTCGACGCCTTCGGCGGTCGTCGAGATGCCGAGGCTCAAGCCAAGCCCCGCGACCGCGCGGACGATCGCCATGCAGCCGCCGCCGGCGGAAAGGTCGCTGACGAAGGAACGATCGATCTTGAGCTTGTCGAACGGAAAGGCGCGCAAATAGCTGAGGCTCGAATAGCCGGTGCCGAAATCATCCATCGACACGCTGACGCCAAGCGCGCGCAATCGGTGCAGGATGGCGAGATTAGCCTCGCTCTCGGCCAGAAGTATGGTTTCGGTGATCTCAAGCTCGAGACGCGAGGCCGGCAGGCCGGAGTTCGCAAGCGCCGTCAGGATCGAATGCGTAAGGTTGCCGGTCCTGAACTGAACCGGGGACAGATTGACCGCGATTTTGAGCTCGCCCGGCCAGCGGGCCGCCTCCGCGCAGGCCTGGCGCAGCACCCATTCGCCAAGCGGCGCGATGAGGCCGATCTCTTCGGCGAGCGGGATGAATTCGGCCGGCGGCACCATGCCGCGCGAGGGATGATGCCAGCGCAGCAGGGCCTCGAAGCCGGTGATCGCGCCGGATTTCAGGGAGACGAGCGGTTGGTAATAAAGCTCGAACTGGCCGGCGGTGAGCGCGCGCCGGAGGTCCATTTCAAGCAGGCGGCGGGCGCGGGCGCGGGCGTCCATCTCGGGCTCGAAGAAGCGGAAGATGCGCCGTCCGTCCTCTTTCGCGCGGTAAAGCGCCAGATAGGCGTTCTTTAGCAGGAGATCTGAGGAGGCGCCGTCGCCTGGCGCCAAGGTGACGCCGATGCTGGTTGCGATCTCGATGGTGTGGCCGTCGATGACGAAGGGCCTGCCGACGAGGTCGACGAGATAAGAGGCGAGCGCGCTCGCCTCGTCCGGACCTTTGAGATCGGCGCGCAGAATGGCGAATTCGTCGCCGCCGAAGCGCGCGACGACGTCGGTCGGTCGCAGGCCTGCGCGCAGACGCTCCGCCACGGCGCGCAGCAGCGCATCGCCAACGGAATGGCCGAGCGTATCGATGATGGCCTTGAACTGATCGAGATCGAGATAAAAGACGCCGACATCGCCCTGCGCCGGATGAAGGTGCGACAGCGCCGCGTCGATGCTTTTGCGGAAAAAGGCGCGGTTCGGCAGATCGGTCAGATCGTCGTGATGCGCCATATGCGCGAGGCGGCGCTCCGCGCGCCGTCTCTCGGTGACGTCGAGAAAAGTCACAAGCTCGGCGGACCGCCCGCGAAACGTCAAGGCGCGCCAATAAAAGATAACCTCGATCAGGGATCCGTCCGCGCGCAGCTGACGCCCCATGCGCTCATGCACAAGGCGCACAGGCGCCTGTTGCGCGCACCGGCGCATGTCGTCCCAGTCCTCTTGCGGCGCGACGTCAAAAAGGCTCATCCCCAGCAGCGCCTCGTGCGAATAGCCCCACAGCGCGGCGGCCGCATCATTGACGGCGAGAAAGCCGTAACTTTTGGGATCGCAGAGGGCCGTCGGGATCGGATTGCCGTCGAAGAGGAGGCGGAAAGAGGCCTCCCGCGCCTTGAGGTCGCTGATCTCGGCGAGCTTCACCGCCACCAGATCGTCCATGTCTCGATCATTCATGGCCGCCCCTTTGGTGGCCGGATCGATCTCAAATCGGGCGTCGCCGCCGTTTCTTGCGGCGTTTGCTGCGGCCCGTCCGGCTTCAGCCTTTCCGATCTCGGCCTTTCCGGCCTGCGTCCCGCGTCTTTTCGCCTTCGCCGGCATGCCCATACTCCAACCACGCTCGTGTTGCAAGATTGGCAGATGAGGCTTGCCGTTAGCTGTCAACGGCCTTTCAAATTTTACGCTTTTTGGTTCTCGAGCCGAGGCGCCCGCCACAACGCAGGATCCCTTTTCGCCTGATCGAGATCATATAATGGACCGCGCTTCTCACGAAACCCAACGCGCCGCGATCAGCGCGCACAATCCCTCAACATCCCGCACCGGTAGGGAGCATGCCCCTTCCGCGCACACGAAGGCGGCGGCGCCTTCCGCGCCCGCTGCCGCCGCCTGCGCGCGCGCCGGATGGCTTTGGGGGAGATCTTCGGGCCGATCGAGATCCATCACGATGCGCGCGCTGAAGGGCGCCGCGAGCGCGGCTTCATAGAGCGGCCCCCGCGCGGACCCCGCGGTCACGATCTCCTTGGCCCGCAACCGGAAATCCAGCGCATTGAAAACGCCCGCGTGGCCGATGGGGTTTCCCCGCACCGAGGCCGCAAGCGCCGCAAACAGCGCATCCGCCCGCGCGAGCCATCGCGCCTCGCCAGTCAGGCCCGCAAGCCGCACCAGCGCCGAAAGATAGACCGGATGCGCGTTGGGAATGGCGTCATCCGCTGTCGGCGCAAGACGCAGGATCACGTCGCCCGCGTCGCACGCGGACATGCACAAAAGCCCGGTCCGCGGATCGACATGCCATGTCTCCAGCGCCTCGGCCCAGCCGATCGCGTCGGCGAGATAACCGCGGCCGGGGGGATCCGCAAGCCCTGGCAGATTGCGCGCTTCGTGCAGCGCCAGCGCGGCGCGCATCATAGCGGCGCAATCAAGCGCGAGCGCCGGCTTCACGAGAACCCCCGCGCGCCAGCTATGCGCGAGCCGCGCGCTCCCGTCGCCGCCCGCATATTGCAGCGTCGAGACAATGAAATCATAGGCCTTCGCCGCGAGGCCGACCCAGCGCGGCTCGCCAAGCAGCGTCCCGGCGTTGACCAGCGCCGCGATCATCAGCCCGTTCCAGTCGGCCAGGATCTTGTCGTCGAGGCCCGGATGGATGCGCTTCTCCCGCGCGTCGAACAGCTTCCGCCGCAAGGGCGCGAGGCGCGCCTCTTCCTCCATCGTCGGGCGCGTCGATTCCAGCCGGTTCAAGATGGTCACGCCGCCCGGATAATGCGCATCGGCCCAATTGCCGATCGGCGAGGCGTTGTAGAATCGCCCAAGAAATCGCGCATCCTCGAGACCCAGAAGCGCGATGATCTCATCCCATGTCCAGACGTAGAATTTCCCTTCGGCGCCCTCGCTGTCGGCGTCGAGGCTCGCGCAGAAGGCGCCGCCCGCATGGGTCATCTCGCGCTCGATCCAGCGGGCCGTCTCCTCGGCCCGCGCGCGAAACAACGCGTCGCCCGTCTCGTGATGCGCAAGCGCCAGACACTCAAGAATCTGCGCATTGTCGTAGAGCATCTTCTCGAAATGCGGCACAAGCCAGCGATCATCCGTCGAATAGCGCGCATAGCCGCCGCCAAGATGATCGTAAATGCCGCCCTCCGACATATGCCGCAGCGTAACGCCCACGCTGGCCCTATAGGACGCCTCGCCGAGCCTCTCGCCCGCGCGCCATAAAAATTCGAGGATCGGCGTGTTGGGAAATTTCGGCGCGCCCTTGAGGCCGCCGTCGACCGTGTCCATCGCCTGCAACAGATGCGGCGCAATTTCGTCGGCGAGCGCCAGCGAAAGCGCGTCCCCGCCGCCGCCCGGCGCCGCCTCTTTCGCCAGTCGCGCGCGAACGGCCTCGACATTTTTGGCGATGCGGTCCGGCTCGGCGCGAAAGGCCTGCGCGACCGCGCGGAGCACGCTGACGAAGGTCGGACGCCCATAGAGCGCCTCCTTAGGAAAATAGGTGCCGCCCCAAAACGGCTCGCCCTTCGGCGTCAGGAACATCGTCATGGGCCAGCCACCGCGTTCGCCGAACGCGTGCAGCGCCGACATATAGATGTGGTCGATGTCGGGGCGCTCCTCGCGATCGACCTTGATGTTGACGAAGAGCTCGTTCATCACTGCGGCGGTCGCTTCGTCCTCGAAGCTCTCATGCGCCATCACGTGGCACCAGTGACAGGCCGCATAGCCGACGGAGAGCAGAATGGGCTTGCCCTCAGCCTGCGCGTCGCGCAACGCGGCCTCGGACCACATCCGCCAATGCACGGGATTATCCGCATGCTGCAGCAGATAGGGGCTCGCGGCGTCTTTCAGTTCATTTGGCATACTCAGGCTCTCTTGGCGCTCGCAGGAGCCTATAGCAAAACCGGCGCCGGAGCCAAATGGCGCATTGTCGACATTCGGCGCTATTACATGTTGTTGGTTTTCATGATGCGCGACGCTTGGAGACGCGAATCATTTCGGCGCCCGCATCCGCTGTGGGCTTGCTCGCGGCAAGGATCGACGGCTGCGGCGGCAAATTGCCGTCCCTGGCGGCCGCGGCGCCAGCTCAACGTCGGAATCGGACTATTTTAGCGGAAGAAATATATCGACGATCGCCTCGTGCTCCGGAACGTCCCGGAAGAAGCTGACGCGCTGGCGGTAGAGCGGGAAGCAGCGCGGCTCCTCGCCGCTTCGCGGCAGCCAGTCCAATTAGAGATGATGAACCTCGTCTACGAGGCAGTCATCGGAGCCGATGTAACGGAGCACTGCGCAACGCCCGCCCGGACGCGCTTTCGGGACAACGCCGACGTCGTTCGGCGCCACATCGCGTTCGCTCGCGGCGCACAGATCCAACCGGAATTTCTTGGGCCGCGTCTCCGTCGGAGCGTCATAAAGGATGTTGAAGGTTGCGCTGGTCCTCGGCGGCAATCCGGCTTCCTTGCGCCAGTTGATGAATTTTCGGATGGAATCCCCAATCAAAGTGGGGTCGCCGCGATGCTCAAGAAAGGCGACGCGCGTTTCCTTGAAGTCGATGATGCTGACTTCTTCCTGTTGCATGTTTGGCTTCATATGTAGGGTCCTTGTTTCGGTGATTGGCCGGTAGGTTGGGCGCCAGCGGATCCATCGTGGCTGTTTTCTGAACTCGCCCGGCGTCTGTCCGATGCGTTGCCGGAAGGCCCGCGAAAGGAATTCCGGCCCCTCATAGCCGCTGTCGAGCGCGATCTCGGTGATCGCATCGTCGCGAAACGCCAGCCTGTAGGATGCGCGCTTGAGACGCGCGAGCTGGACATATTGGTAGGCGCCGATACTGAACAACGCTGTAAATTGCCGTTGGAAATGATGTTTTGAGAATGCGGCGGCGCCGCTCGGCGCCTCAACGCTGAGATCATCCTCAAGGCGCCTCTCGATATGATGAAGCGCCTTTCGGAGCCGCGCGGCTCCGGTGCAAACGGCGCGAGCGCGGCATATTTGCCGGCAAGGGAGCGACACGCGGGAGGCTGACCGGCATGCTGAGCGTAAATGTTCTTTTCAAAGGCCGCCATTTCGATCGGGAAATCATCATCCTCTGCGTGCGTTGGCATCTCCGGTTAAAGCTCGGCTTTCGGGATCTCGCGGAAATGCTGCCCGAACGCGGATTGTCTCTGGCTCATACGACAATCATGTGCCGGATCCAACGCTGTGTCCCAGAGTTCGAAAAGCGGTGGAGCCGCTTCGCTCGCCAAACCGCCGGATCCTGGCGCGTCGATAAAACCTACGTCACGATCAAGGGTCGCTGGACTTATCTCTACCGCGCCGTCCACAAGGATGGAAAGACCGTAGGTTTCCTGCTCCGCGCCAAGCGAGATGTTGCGGCTGCGAAAGCATTATGTTGTGGGCCAACTTGTCCCGACATTCGCCGATGCGAATGTCGGCGTCGGACCACTAGCGGGATGAGGAAAAAGCGGCAGCCGGTTTTCAGCTCGCACCCCGCTCTAAACAACTCGAAATAAGGAAATAGGGCGGCAGCTCCGATTCTGTCGAAGCATCCGCCGCTCTAACGTCGCATCGCCGCGTTGAAGCCGGGGTAAACCGCCGCGGCGAACGCGTTGGCCATCTTTCTTGGCGAGCGGGCGGCAGACATGTCGACGCCCCCGGCGTCTCGATCGAAGCCACCCCGCTCAAGGTCCGACGTAGCGGATCCTCGCGCCTCTCGAATCGACGATCGAGACGCCCGCGGAGATCCCCTTGTTGGATGCCGAGCGGCCGGCGACGAGAACGGGTTGCCGCCCTTCGCCCGCGCGCCCGGCGTCGACGGCGAGAAGGGCGCTGCGCTCGCGGCGCGAAAGGCCTTCGGTTTCGGATATTCTGGCGAAGTCGTCGGAGCTGTGATGGCGCCCTTCGGACCCCACGAAGATGCGCAAGCCGTCCGCCGTCATCACCGCGTCGCCATCCCTCAAGCTGTCGTCATCCATCAGATCGACCGACCCGGGCGCGACGGGATGTGCCTTGGCCTCGACGATCCTGTGGCGCGGCGCCGCCGCGACCTTTTTCTTATGATGCTCCACATGGGCCATTCGATGACGGAAGAAATGCGGCGGCGGCGGCCGGTAGACCGGCATCGCCGGCCGGGCGGAAGGGAATAAGAAATCGAAGAAGCCTGCGTGTGCGGGGCAGAGGGGCATTGCGAGAGCGATGCAGCCGATCGCCGCGATAACGGCGCGGCGCTCGCGGGAGCATTTTCGAGTGTGGAGCAGTTTTCGATCCGGAACATGCGGCAAGGGCGGCGCCCGCGGCGTCCTGTCGAGAGCGGTCTTGACTGATCGCCCTCGCGATAGCGTTTCCTGTCCGGGTTCCACAAGAGCCTTGATGCTCATGATGGTCGCCTTGTTGGCAAGCGCGACCGCCGATGCGACGGCCCGCGCCAGTCGTCTAAAATTAAGCCCCCTGTGGGGCCGCTCGCCGGCCAGCCGGCGGCGCAGTTAAGCCACGAATTGGTTGCCGACAGACGCCGCTCGTCAACCGAAATCTTCAGGCGGGGGCATGCCCGCGATATGACAACGTCCGGTTGCGGCGATTCGACAGCCCTCTACAACCAAGTTGAAGCTGCGACCGTCACGCGCCGCACGCCTACCCCTGAAGCCCAAGCGCGGCCCTCACCTTGCGCGAATAGCCGTAAATATCCTCGCGCAACTGCAGGCGGCCGAGATCGTCGACCTCGGCGGTGAAATATTCGATGTAGATCGGCAGCGGCCGCGCGAGATTGACGTAGCGCTCCTTGCCGCCGATGAGCTTCTTGATGCGGGCCTCGCTCCAGCCCGGGCCCAGCACCGTCTGCGCGAAGCGGAACGGATCGTCGACGCGCACGCAGCCATGGCTGAAGGCGCGCTTGTCCTGATCGAACAGCGCGCGCGAAGGCGTATCGTGCAGATAGACCGCGTAGTCGTTCGGGAACATGAATTTGATGCGCCCCAGGGCGTTGCGCTCGCCGGGCGGCTGACGCACCGTCGGGTGGCCGTCGCGCCAGCCGGTCTCGTAGCCGAGACGATGCAGATAGTCGAGATGGCCCCCGCCTTTCGGCAGCAACTCCTTCCTGATGATGGACTGCGGCACGTTCCATGAGGGATTGACGATCAGAAACTGCATCTTGTTGGAGAAGACCGGCGTCGGCGTGCCCTGTTTGCCGACGACGACGCGATTGCGCTCGGCCACCGCGCCGTTCTCGATGACGACGACTTCGTAATCGGGAATATTGACCTCGATCCGGCTGTCGCCCATGTCGCGCGGCATCCACCGCCAGCGCTCCATATTGGCGATGATCTCGGCCTCAAGGTCCCCCTTTGCGCCGCCCGACATGAGGGCGATGGTGCGCGGCGTCAACCGGCCCGAGGGCGGCAGGCCATTGGCCTTTTGGAAATCGGCGACCGCGCTCGCGATCCTGGTGTCATAGGTGAGATCCTGCGCGGGCTCGTCGATCTGTTCGTCGACGCTGAGCCGCGCGCGGATCAGCGGCACGCGCGGATCGCGCATGCCGACTTTCAGGGCGGGTCCGGCGGGAATGGCGGGGCCGCTCGCGACCGGCGCGCGTTCGCCGCGCGCCTCCATGAGCTTTGCGCGCAGGGCCTGATAGCCCTTTTGCGGCGGGTTGAAGTTCTGCAGCGTCGCGCCGGCGCCCTCGCCGGCAGCCGAGACGGTCGCGAGAATGACCGCGGGCTCGGCGACGTCCGGCCGCGCGCCGATCAGGGGCGAAATCGAGCGCGGATCGACGCGCGAGCCGCTGGCCTCCCGCCCATAGGCGACGACCGCCTCGCTCAGCGCGACATCGGCGCTGGCGACCGCTTCGGGAGAGCCGTCCGCCACAAAGCGCACGGGCGCGCCCTTGAGATCAAGCCCGTCCTCCCCCGCGCGTTCAAGGCGTTGCAGCGTGGGGGCGACCTCCCGGTCCGCCACGCCGCCATGCGACCAAAGCGGCGCGAAACCGCGCGCCGCGTAAAAAGCCGCGACGGCATCATTCTCGCGGCGGCGTTCGGCGGCGACGGGATGGGCCTGATCATGTTCGGTCCGCGCGTCGAGAATCGCCTTCACCGCCGCATTGAGCGGCGGCAGCGGTTGCGCCGAGGGGTCCGCGGCCGCCGGCTCCGGCGCATCGGCGGGGGCCTCGGCGGGAGCGGGTCCGGTCTCGGGCGCGCCGTCCGGGGGAATCAGCGGCAGTTTCCCGACCTGCGCCAGCGCCGCGAAATTCGAGGCGGGCGGCGTGGCGGCGGCGTCATGAGCCTCAAACGCTCGGACGGGCGCGGCCCAAAGGGCAAGCGTCAGCGCCAATACGGACGCACTCTTCAGAAAGGCTTCACCGACCGGCAGGCGCATTGTCTTGACTGGCCCCTTTAGCGATTCCCGATCAGACATCGTCGCTCTCGCATATAGGGAGACAGACACTGACTGGCACTACAAAATGGAGTGAGACTGTCCGGTGCGCCGCCGCACGCGAAGCCGCCGCATCCAGAAACGCCCCGCTCACGCTGCGGCCTCTTCGCCGCGCCCCGCGTCCGCCTCCTGCGCCTCGGGAGCGGGCGCAAGCCCATATTCCTTCATCTTGCGGTAGAGCGTCGAGCGGCCAATGCCGAGCTTTCGCGCCATCGCCGACATGCGGCCGCGATAATGCGCGAGCGCGAATCGGATCGCCTCCGCCTCCAGTTCGTCGAGCTTGCGCATGTCGCCGCTCTCGTCAAGTAGCGCCATGGCGTTGGGATCGGCGATTTCGATCATGACCGGTTCGGGCGCGGGGCGCGCGAACGCAGCCCGCGCGGGCGCGGCCGGAACGCGCACGTCGAAGCCCGGAACGACCGCCGCGATCTGCGGAAATTCAGCGACGGTCAGTTCGTCGCCCTCGGCGAGGACCACGGCGCGAAACACGGCATTCTCCAGCTGGCGCAGATTGCCGGGCCAGTCATAGGCGCCAAGCAGGGTCAGCGCCCCGGCGCTGAGGCCGCGCAGGCGCTTGCCTTCCGCCGCGGCGAAGCGGGCGCAGAAACGGCGCGCGAGGCCGGGGATGTCGCCCTCGCGGCGGCGAAGCGGCGGAATGGCGATCGGATGCACGTTGAGGCGGTAAAACAAATCTTCGCGGAAACGCCCGGCCCGCACCCTTTCGAGGAGATTGTCCGTCGTCGCCGCGATCAGGCGGATATCGGCCTTGACCGGACGCCCGCCCCCGGCCGGCTCGACCTCGCCCTGCTGCAGGGCGCGCATCAGTTTGCCTTGCGTTTGCAGGGGCAGGGCGCCGATGTCGTCGAGAAACAGCGCGCCGCCATGCGCCTCGACCAGTTTGCCGGGCTTCCGCTCGCCTGAATCGGCGCTCCTTTCCTGCCCGAACAGGGCCGGCTCGATGGCGTCGGCCGGAACGGCGCCGCAGGCGAGCGTCACGAAGGGGCGTCCGCGCCGGTCCGAGGCGGCAAGGATCGCGCGCGCGAAAACCTCCCTGCCGGCGCCGGACTCGCCCTCCAGCAGAACCGGGGCCGCCGATTTCGCGGCGCGTTCGCCAAGCCTCACGGCGCGCTCCATCTCGGGCGTCTCCCCCGCGATATCGGCAAACGACAGCGCGCCGAGCGCCTGGCGTCCGAGGCGCCCGATTTCAGCCTCCAGCGCAGCAAGGCGCAAAGCGTTCTTAATCGAAGCCTGCAGCCGCTCAGCGTTATCGGGCTTAAGGACGAAATCGACCGCCCCGGCCCGCAGCGCCGCAACCGCCGCCTCGACCGAGCCGGGCGTCGTCTGCGCGATCACCGGAACGGCGATTGGCGCGCCGCGCATGCGGCCGAGCACGGCCATGCCGTCGAGACCTGGCATGACGAGATCGAGGATCATGAGATCGACGCGCGGGGCCAGCGGGTCCGCGATGCGCTCCAGCGCGAGCGCGCCGCTCGCCGCCGTCTCCGCGCCATAGCCAAAGCGGTGAACCAGAACTTCGAGCAGCCGGCATTGCACCGGATCATCGTCGACAATGAGAATTTTAGGGGACATGAGGCCTCGCGCGCGACCCCGGCCCGGCGCTTGCGAGAAGCGCCGGGGCAAGCCGGCCTGCAGATCAATCAGCGAGGCGATGCGCCCCGACGCAGCCATGCTGGCCGATCAGGGTAAACGCGGTGTTAACGGCCAGGAGAAAGCCTTCGTAATCGCGGCTCCGGAAATGGCGTCGGCAAAGGTTGATCTATCCGCACGTGCTCCGATATGAGAGCTAACGCGTCATTGAGGCGAAGCCCCGACTCCTCCAAGATCAGGATTTCCTATGTTCAGCTCCCGCACGGGCTTCCCTGAGACGTTCAAAGCCCCCGCCGACGCGCGGCGAGACGCAGCGCCGGCCGAACTCGGCGCCTTGCCGGAATGGAATCTCGCCGACCTCTACGCCGCTCCGGACGATGCCGCCTTCACCGCAGATCTCGAAAGGGCAAGGGCCGAGAGCGCGGCTTTCGCAGAAAGCTATCGCGGCAAGATCGCGGCGCTCGCCGAGGACAAGAGCGGCGCGGCGCTGGCCGAGGCCGTCGCGCGGTATGAGGCGCTGGACGAATTGCTCGGGCGGATCGGATCCTACGCCGGCCTCGTCTACGCCGGCGACACATCCGATCCCGCGCGCGGAAAATTCTACGGAGATACGCAAGAGAAGATCACCGCCGCCACCTCAGATCTGCTGTTCTTCGAACTGGAGCTGAACCGGCTCGCCGACGACGCGCTCACTGAAGCGCTGGCCTCAGGCCCGCTGGCGCATTACCGGCCGTGGATCGAAGACATCCGCAAGGGCAAGCCCTACCAGCTCGACGACCGGCTGGAGCAATTGTTCCACGAGAAATCCATCACAAGCTACGGTGCCTGGAACCGCCTGTTCGACGAAACGATCACCGCGCTGCGCTTCGATATCGACGGCGAAAAGCTTGCCATCGAGCCGGTGCTCAATCTGCTGCAGGACCAGAAAGAGGAGACCCGCGAGAAGGCGGCCAAGGCCCTCGGCGCGGTGTTCAAGGAGAACCTCCGCCAGTTCACGCTGATCACCAACACGCTGGCCAAGGACAAGGAGATTTCCGACCGCTGGCGCGGCTTCAAGGATGTCGCCGATTCGCGCCATCTCTCGAACCGCGTCGAGCGCGAGGTCGTCGATGCGCTGGCCGGCGCCGTGCGCGCCGCCTATCCGCGCCTGACGCACCGCTACTACAGGCTGAAAGCCAAATGGTTCGGCAAGCCGGCGCTGAAATTCTGGGATCGCAACGCGCCGCTGCCCGACGCTCCGGCGAAAACCTACACGTGGTCGGACGCCCGCTGCGCGGTCCTTGGCGCCTATGGCGAGTTCTCGCCGAAAATGGCTGGCATCGCGGAGCGATTCTTCGACGAGCGCTGGATCGACGCGCAGGTCCGGCCCGGCAAAAGCCCCGGCGCCTTTGCGCATCCGACCGTGCCTTCCGCGCATCCTTACGTGCTGCTCAACTATCAGGGCAAGCCGCGCGACGTGATGACGCTCGCCCATGAGCTCGGCCATGGCGTGCATCAGGTGCTCGCCGCCCACAATGGCGCGCTGATGGCGCCGACGCCCCTGACGCTCGCGGAGACCGCCTCAGTCTTCGGCGAGATGCTGACCTTCCGCGCGCTGCTCGCAAAGACCGACTCGGTGGCGGAGCGGCGCGCCATGCTGGCCTCGAAGGTCGAGGACATGCTGAATACAGTGGTGCGGCAGATCGCCTTCTATTCGTTCGAGCGCCGCGTCCACATCGAGCGCCGCAACGGCGAACTCACCGCCGAGCAGATCTGTGATTTCTGGATGAGCGAGCAGACCGAAAGCCTTGGCCCCTCGATCGAACTCACCGATGACTACAGGGCCTACTGGGCCTACATCCCACACTTCATCCATTCGCCCTTCTATGTGTACGCCTACGCCTTCGGCGATTGCCTCGTGAATTCGCTCTACGGCGTCTACCAGAACGCACGCGAAGGCTTTGCCGAGCGCTATTTCGCGCTATTGTCGGCGGGCGGCGCCAAGCCCTATGGCGAACTCCTCGCGCCCTTTGGCCTCGATGCGCGCGATCCCGCTTTCTGGCAGATCGGGCTCGGCATGATCGAGGGGCTCATCGCGGAGCTGGAGGCGCTGGAGGAGAAGCGTTAGGGCCGCAGGCAGTGCGCGCGCCGGCCTCGATCCGCTGGAATCTACTCGTCACGGATATCGGCTTCGCGCTCTACTGGCTGGTCACGGCGCTCCATTTGCTGCCCCGGGCCATGGCGTTCAAGGACTACGACAATCCGATCCTTCAGGCGTGGAACTGGTCTTTCGCGCCGCTCGATCTTTTAGCCAGCGCGCTCGGCCTCGCGGCGTTAGGATTTGCCCGCGTGGGCGATCCCGCGTGGCGAACGCTCGCCCTGCTTTCGGCGGCGCTGACCTTCTGCGCGGGCTTCATGGCCCTGTCGTTCTGGAGCATTCGCGGCGATTTCGATTTCGTCTGGTGGGCGCCCAACGCCTATCTCGCGCTCTGGCCTCTCCTCGCCATGCCGGCGTTGCTGGCGCCGACTCTCACGCAAAGGTCCTGACCATCCATGCCCTGGCTTTATCTCTCCATCGCCATCGTCTCCGAGGTCGTCGCCACCTCGGCGCTGAAGTCGGCCGAAGGCTTTACGCGCCTCGCGCCTTCGCTCATCGTCGTCGCGGGCTATGCGCTCGCTTTCTATTTTCTCTCGCTCACTTTGCGCGACATTCCGATCGGCGTCGCCTATGCGGTGTGGTCGGGCGCCGGCATCGCGCTCGTCTCCGTCGTCGCCTGGGTTCTCTACAATCAAACGCTCGGCGCGGGTGAGCTGGCCGGCATGGGCTTCATCGTCTTCGGGGTCGTTCTGCTCAATCTGTTTTCGAAGGGCGCGCACTGACGGGCGCAAGCCCCAGCGAGAAACCGACAATCGGATAAACCACAGCTTCCTCATCCTGCGGAAGGCGCGCAGCGCCTGTCTCGAAGGATAAGGAAGCGCGCTCTTCTCCTTTGAGGCGCGAAGGCGCGCCGATCGCCGCGTCAGGCCGCCGTGGAAAACTCATCGAAGGCCGCCAGCGCATTGGCCGCATACATCAGCGACGGGCCGCCGCCCATGTAGACCGCCATGCCCAGCATTTCCTCCAACTCAAGCTTGGTCACGCCGAGCTTGACGAGAGTCTGGGCGTGAAAGCCGATGCAGGCGTCGCAGCGCGCCGCGACGCCGAGGGCGAGCGCGATCAGCTCCTTGGTCTTCTTGTCGAGGGCGCCGTCTTGCGTCGCCGCGCGCGCCAGATCGCCAAAGCCTTTCATGACTTCGGGAAGGTCGGCGCGCAAAGTCGCGAGGTTTTTGGAGACCCCTTGGGTCAGTTCGCGGTAACCCGCGGCGGAAGGACTCATATCAAAGCGCTCCGGAATATTATTTGGGCGGGTTGGAACAGGTGTTGAGGCCGATGAGGCGATAGGCGGGACAAAAACGAAACACGCCCGTCGCCAGGGGAACGACCCCGATCCATCCCCACGCGCCGATCATGCCGCTCAAGGAGCCCGCGATCAGCGCGAGGCCGACCACGATGCGCGCCGCCCGATCGATTGTCCCGACATTGGCTTCCATGACGAACCCTCCTCTTTGACGGCGAATGCGCCATCTGGATTATTTTATACGACTGGACACAATATGACGCAATATAATATATTCATGCATAATGACTGATAATGATGGATGAGATGATCCCCGCCCTCGACATTGACGAGATGCGGGCCGCCGCCGAGACGGCGACCGCCTTGCTGCGCGTCCTCGCCAACGAGGATCGCCTTCTGCTGTTGTGCCAGATGAGCGCGGGCGAAAAATCCGTCGGCGAACTGGAGAAGCTGCTCGACATCCGCCAGCCGACGCTCTCCCAGCAATTGGGTGTGCTGCGGGCGGAGGGGCTGGCGACCACCCGCCGCGAGGGCAAGCGCATCTATTACGCGATCGCCGATCCGAAAGTCATCGCCGTGCTCAACACGCTTTATGGGTTGTATTGTGCGAGGGGTTGAGGCGCGCGCCTCGGCGCGAGGGAAGCTTTTGCACGGTCAGAAAGCAACGTGGCCAAGTCGGCCACGCCTGTCCATTCATCCCACGGCTGACCCGAGCGCATCCAGATTTTCTGCCGCCACCCGCTGAGTGAGTTTTTGTGCGCAACGCGCGGCCTGTCGCGCCAGCGACAACGCTCATCCTGAGGAGGCCGCAAAGCGGCCGTCTCGAAGGATGAGCGGAAGAAACCACGGGCTCAGTTGCGCCGCCCTCGTGGTTCGAGACGCGCCGTTCAGGCGCTCTCTCCAGTCGCCATGAGGGCTCGCGTTTTGGCTGGCCAGAAAACCGCGCCCTACCGCACGAAGCCCAGAATATCCTTCACCGCCGCCATGTTCTCGCGCGCGATCGCCTTGGCGCGCAAAGTCCCGTCGGCGAGCACGCCGTCAATATAGGCGACGTCGTTCTTCAGCCGCTTCATCTCCGCGCCGATCGGGCCAATTTTCGCGACGGCGAGCTCGACGAGCGCCGCCTTGAAGGCCGAGAAATTGCCGCCGCCGAACGTCTCCAAAACCTCGGCCCGAGACTCGCCGTTCAGCGCCGCATAGATGCCGACGAGGTTTTCCGCTTCGGGCCGTTTCGCAAGGCCCTCCACTTCCGAAGGCAAAGGCTCGGGGTCGGTCTTCGCCTTGCGCACCTTCTGTGCGATCGTATCCGCGTCGTCCGAAAGATTGATGCGCGAATAATCGGAGGGGTCCGATTTCGACATTTTTTTCGCGCCGTCGCGCAGACTCATCACGCGCGTCGCCGGCCCCTGAATCAGCGGCTCCGGCAGCGGGAAAAACGTCTCGCCATGACCCTGCGCGACGATCGATTCGGCAAAATCCAGATTGAACTTTTGCGCGATGTCGCGCGCAAGCTCCAGATGCTGTTTCTGATCTTCGCCGACCGGCACATGCGTCGCGCGATAGAGCAGGATGTCGGCGGCCATCAGGCATGGATAGGCGTAAAGGCCGACCGAGGCGTTCTCGCGATCCTTGCCGGCCTTCTCCTTGAACTGCGTCATGCGGTTCAGCCAGCCCATGCGCGCGACGCAATTGAACACCCAGGCGAGTTCGGCGTGCTCGGCGACCTGGCTCTGGTTGAAGATGATATGCTGCTTCGGATCGACGCCCGACGCGATAAAAGCCGCCGTCACCTCGCGGATGCTCGCCTTCAGTTCCGGCGGGTTCTGCGGCACGGTGATCGCATGCAGATCGACGACGCAATAGATGCAGTCATGCGTGCGCTGCAACTCGACGAATTTGACGATCGCGCCGAGATAGTTGCCGAGATGCAGGTTTCCCGTCGGCTGGACGCCGGAAAAAACACGCTCAACGAATTGCGCCAT
>JBKQMI010000201.1:0-2541 GCA_052146775.1 Methylocella sp.
TCGGGCCGCCCGGCGTCGGCAAGACCTCGCTCGGCAAGTCGATCGCCAAGGCGACGGGGCGCGAGTTCGTGCGCATGTCGCTTGGCGGCGTTCGCGACGAGGCCGAGATCCGCGGCCACAGGCGCACTTATATCGGCTCGATGCCCGGCAAGATCATTCAGTCCATGCGCAAGGCGAAAAGCTCCAACCCCCTGTTCCTGCTCGATGAAATCGACAAGATGGGAATGGACTTCCGCGGCGATCCCTCGTCCGCGCTGCTTGAGGTCCTCGACCCCGAGCAGAACCATTCCTTCAACGATCATTACCTCGAGGTCGATTACGACCTCTCCAACGTCATGTTCGTGACGACGGCGAATACGCTGAATATCCCGCCGCCGCTCATGGACCGCATGGAGATCATCCGGATCGCCGGCTATACCGAAGACGAGAAGGTCGAGATCGCAAGACGCCATCTGATCCCGGCCGCGCTGCGCAAGCATGGTCTCGCCGAATCGGAGTGGTCGATCGACGACGACGGCCTCATCCTGCTGATCCGGCGCTACACACGCGAGGCCGGCGTCCGCAGCCTCGAGCGCGAAGTGTCGAAACTGGCGCGCAAGGCGGTCAAGGAAATCCTGACGGCCAAGACGAAGACCGTGACTGTAACGGCCGATAATATTCCCGATTATCTCGGCGTGCCGCGCTTCCGCTATGGCGAAGCCGAAACCGAGGATCAGGTCGGCGTCGTGACGGGGCTCGCCTGGACCGAGGTCGGAGGCGAGTTGCTGACGATCGAAGGCGTGATGATGCCGGGCAAAGGCCGCATGACCGTCACGGGCAATCTCCGCGACGTCATGAAGGAGTCGATCTCGGCGGCGGCCTCCTATGTCCGCTCGCGCGCGGTGGATTTCGGCGTCGAGCCGCCGCTGTTCGATCGCCGCGACATCCACGTGCACGTCCCCGAAGGCGCGACGCCCAAGGACGGACCGTCGGCGGGCGTCGCCATGGCGACCGCGATCGTCTCTGTCATCACCGGGATTCCGATCCACCGCGACATCGCCATGACCGGCGAGATCACGCTGCGCGGCCGCATCCTGCCGATCGGCGGCCTGAAGGAGAAATTGCTCGCGGCCCTGCGCGGCGGCCTCAAGAAGGTTCTGATCCCAGAGGAGAACGCCAAGGATCTGGTCGATATTCCGAACTCGGTGAAAAACGCGCTGGAGATCATCCCGGTCGCGCGCATGGATGAGGTGCTGGCGCATGCGCTGGTGCGCCAGCCAAAGCCGATCGTCTGGGAGGAGGATCTGAAGCCTGCGCGGACGCTGGTCTCCGACGACGACGCCTCAGGCGCCATCGCGCACTAAGCCTGCGCGCTCGCTTTTGAGAAAAGGGGCCGTGACGCAAGTCGCGACCCCTTTTCGTCGCGCGGCGGGCGCGGCCGTTGACCGGGGCGGCAAGCTGTGTAATCCGTCACCGGACGGTCCGGCGTCGCGGGGCGGTTAGCTCAGTTGGTAGAGCATCTCGTTTACACCGAGAGGGTCGGCGGTTCGAGCCCGTCACCGCCCACCATGCAGGGCGATCACACGCGCGGACTTTTCTGGCGCCGGGCGCCATCGCGGATCGCTGCCCATGTCATCGCTTGATCCCGGTTCCGATCGTCCCAGGCGCCCGGTCCCGAACGGCTATCGCCAGGGCATCGGAAACGCGATCACGATCTTCATCGGCTTCTCGATCACGTTCCTGCGCGGCTGGGCGTTTGAGGCGCCTGGAGACTGGACGCTCCGCTCTTTCGCCGCCGCGGTGGTCCTGACCATTCCGATCCTGCTGGAGATCTTCGTTCTTTTCAGATCCCTTCGCATCGCGGACGATGACGAGTTCGAATATACGAAAACCGCTCATTGGTTCATCGCATCGGTCATCGCCATGCTCGCCGCGATTCTGTTCGCGGCGGTGATTTTGTCCGGCGCGTTTGAACCGGGCTCCTCGCCGCCGACCCCCAATACGCCGCGCATCGAAAAATAGGCCGGGATGAACGGCGCGATGGCTTGCAGGCGCAGCGTTTGGGCCGGCCGAAGCCCTGCGCCTTGGGTGGGACGTGACGCCCCCTATCTTTGCGTGGGAGAGCGTTCATGCTTGACTTCAACGCCCGCCTATCCTATCCGGCTCTTTCCCGATGCGGCCGTCTTGAACGCCCGCATTCGCGGGGGAGTAGCTCAGTTGGTTAGAGCGCCGGCCTGTCACGCCGGAGGTCGCGGGTTCGAGTCCCGTCTCTCTCGCCATATCGGTTCTGTCCGCCCCGGCGCCCTTTTCCGGTGCGACAAAATTGCCTCGCCGCCAAGCATTTGAGCAGATTCGGGGCGGCTGGGCTCAAGCCCGTTCAAAACATCATCTTGCGCTGCGATTGGCGCTGGGCTACGGATCGCTGCATCGCCGCAGAATAAGGGCGCGCCCCTTTCGCGCCGGCGAGACATTCCGGCCCCGCGGGTCCAGACCGAGCTTGTTCATGCCGAGCCTTCTCGATCAATATCTTCCGCTCGTGGTCTTCATGGCCATCGCCGCCGT
>JBKQMI010000202.1:0-42020 GCA_052146775.1 Methylocella sp.
ATTCCCGGACTTGGCCGCAAGGACGAAATCGGGTCGATGGCGGAGGCGGTTCAGGCCTTCAAGAACGCGGCGATCGCGAAGGTGAAAAGAGACGCCGCCGAGGCGGAGTCGATCAAGGTCTGGCAAAAAGAAGATGAAGCGCGCGCCGCCAAAACCGCGGAGGAGGCGCGTCAGGATCAGGTTGCGATTGACGGCCTCGCCGAGGGGCTTGGCCGGCTCGCCGCAGGCGACCTCGCCTATCGGATCGAGACGTCGTTTGCGCCGAAGACCGCGCAGCTTCGCGCCGACTTCAACGCCGCCGTCGAAAAGTTGCAGCAGACCATGGCGAGCATTCGCGCCAACACGTCCGGCCTCGCCTCGGGCAGCGGCGAAATCTCCCAGGCCGCAGATGATCTGTCGCGGCGCACTGAGCAGCAGGCGGCGGGGCTCGAAGAAACCGCCGCGACACTCGATCAGATCACGGCGACCGTCAAGACGACCGCCGAAGGCGCCGTGCGGGCGCAGGCCGTCGTATCGACGGCGAAATCCGAAGCCGATCACGGCGGCGACGTTGTCCGCGACGCGATTTCGGCGATGGGCGCGATCGAAAGCTCGTCCAAGCAGATCGGCCAGATCATCGGGGTCATCGACGAGATCGCCTTCCAGACCAACCTTCTCGCCCTCAACGCCGGCGTCGAGGCGGCGCGCGCGGGCGACGCCGGGCGCGGCTTCGCCGTCGTCGCCTCCGAGGTTCGCGCCCTGGCGCAGCGTTCGGCCGAGGCGGCGAAAGAGATCAAGAGCCTGATTTCGGCCTCGACCGCGCATGTCGCGCAAGGCGTCGATCGCGTGGGCGAGACCGGCAAGGCGTTGGAGCGCATCGTCGCCCAGGTGGCCGAGATCAACGCCGTCGTCGGCGCCATCGCCGCCAGCGCGCAGGAACAGGCGAGCGGGCTGCATCAGGTCAACACGGCGGTCAACCAGATGGATCAAGTGACGCAGCAAAACGCCGCCATGGTCGAACAAACCACCGCGGCGGCGCATTCGCTGGGTCAGGAGAGCGCGGAACTCGCGCGTCTCGTCGGCATGTTCCAGCTCGGCCACGCTGCGCATCCGGCCAAGAGCGCCCAAGTCCGGCATGTCGCTGGCGCTCCGCCGCGCGGCCAAAGCGGCGCCGGCTTGCCGCGGCGGACGGCGGCTGCGCCCGCGCAGCCGACCCTGAAGACGCTCGCCTCTTCCGGGCGCGGCGGCGCCGCTCGCAAGATGGAAGCCGTGAACGCCGAAGACAGCTGGGAGGAGTTTTGATGAACGCGCCGCAAGACGCCGGCATAGATGCGGTCCGCAGCATCGAGCTGCCGCCGATTCTCGATCTCAACGCGGCGACGATGCTCGCCGTCGAATTCCTCGCGCGCCGCGGCGAAGCGGTCGGCGTCGACGCCTCCCGCGTCGAGCGGATCGGCGGCCAGTGCCTGCAGGTTCTGCTCTCCGCCGTCAAGACCTGGAAGGCGGACGCGGTCCCGCTCGCCTTCGCTGGCGCATCTTCAGGTTTCACAGAGGGCGTGCGCCGGCTCGGCGTCGCGCCGGCCGAATTCACCGATGAGGAATTGGCGCAATGAGCAAGACGATTCTCACCGTCGACGATTCGCGGACCATGCGCGACATGTTGAAGCTCGCGCTGTCGGACGCAGGCTACCGGGTGGTGCAGGCCGACGATGGCGTGCATGGGCTCGAGGTTCTCGCCGGCGAAACGCCGGACGTCATCGTCACTGACATCAACATGCCGCGTCTCGACGGCTTTGGCTTCATCGAGGGCGTGCGCGGCGACAATCGCTATCGCTCGGTGCCGATTCTGGTGCTGACGACGGAGAGCGACGCCGCGAAGAAAGAGCGCGCGCGCCGCGCCGGCGCAACCGGCTGGATCATCAAGCCGTTCGATCCGGTGAAGCTCGTCGCCGCCATCCGGCGCGTCGCGGCGTGAGCCGTCCTTTGACTGACCAGAAAAGCCTGTACCGGAACGAGGATTAAAGATCCATGGATGCGATGGCGGAGATCAGGCAGACGTTCTTCCAGGAATGCGAGGAGCAGCTCGCCGAGTTGGAGACAGGTCTTCTCTCGATCGACGAAGGCGATCACGACCCCGAAACGATCAACGCCGTGTTTCGCGCGGTGCACTCGATCAAGGGCGGCGCCGGGGCGTTCGGCCTCGACGATCTGGTGTCTTTCGCCCATGTCTTCGAGACGGCGCTCGACCATTTGCGCGCCGGCCGGCTCGCGCCGGAGCCGGAGCTCTTGAAAATCATGCTGCGCGCGGCCGATGCGCTCGCCGACCTCGTACGGGCCGCGCGCGATGAATCCGGCGTCGACGCCGGACGCGTCGCAATGCTCGCCGCCGAGCTGCGCGCGCTCGATCCGGCGCCCGCCGACGGCGCGGACGACGCGGCCGGGGAGGACGAAGTCTTCGGCTTCAGCCCCGTGCCGATGGACGGATCCATGTTCGACGATCTAGGCGCGGACGGCGGCGCGCGCCAAATCGAGTTCACCATTCGCTTCCGTCCGCACCCGGCTCTTTACGCCAAGGCGAACGAGACCGCGCTGCTGCTGCGTGAACTCGGCGGTCTCGGCGAGATGTCCGTCGCCTGCGACCAGTCGGAGCTGCCGCTGCTCTCGGAGCTCGATCCCGAGGGCGGTTATCTGACGTGGATCATCTCATTGCGGACAGGCGAGAGCGAGAGCGCTGTCCGCGACGTGTTCGAATTCGTCGATGGGGATTGCGATCTCGACATCTCGAAAAGCGACGAAAGCCTCGCGGCCGACGACATCGACATCACCGCCCTGATCGGGCAGATGCAGGCCAGCGTCGAAGCGGAGCTCGCGCGGGTCGTGCAAGGAGGGACGCAGGACGCGTGCGCGGAGCAGGGGGCGGGGGTGGCCGCGGACTCCGCCGCCAAACCAGATCTTGCGGCCAAGTCGGGCGCAGCCAAGTCTGACTCGGCCAAGTCTGACTCGGCCAAGCCCGATCACGCCAAGCCCGATCAGGGCGGCGCTTCGATCCGCGTCGATCTCGACCGGGTCGATCGCCTGATCAACCTCGTCGGCGAACTCGTCATCAATCAGGCCATGCTGGCGCAGCAGGTGCAGGAGGCGGGGCTTTCGCGCGCGTCTGGCGTTGCGAACGGCCTTGGCGAGCTCGAACAGCTGACGCGCGAAATCCAGGACAGCGTGATGGCGATCCGCGCCCAGCCCGTAAAGTCGGTGTTCCAGCGCATGCCGCGCCTTGTCCGCGAGGTCGCCGCCCTGACCGGCAAATTGGTGCGCCTCGTGACGGAGGGCGAGCATACCGAAGTCGACAAGACAGTGATCGAGCGCATCGCCGATCCGCTGACGCACATGATCCGCAACGCAATCGACCATGGGCTTGAATCGCCGCAGGCGCGCCTCGCCGCGGGCAAGCCCGAGGAGGGCGTCGTGCGTCTTCTGGCGCTGCACCGGTCAGGCCGCATCGTCATCGAAGTCTCCGACGATGGCGCGGGCATCAATCGCGAACGGGTCAAGGCGCTCGCCGCCGGCAAGGGGCTCATCGCAGCGGACGCACCGCTGAGCGATGAGGAGATCGACAATCTCATCTTCCTGCCGGGCTTTTCGACCGCCACGGCGGTCTCCGACATTTCCGGGCGCGGCGTCGGCATGGATGTGGTGCGACGTTCGATCCAGGCGCTGGGGGGCCGCATTTCGATCCAGTCGCGGCCGGGGCAGGGGTCGACCTTCATCTTGAGCCTGCCCCTGACGCTGGCCGTGCTCGACGGCATGGTCGTGACGGCGGCCGGCCAGACCCTTGTGGTTCCGCTCACCGCCATCATCGAGACGCTGCAGCCCAAGATCGCCGACGTGCATGGCTTTGGCGGCGGCGCGCGGGTTATCGCCATCCGCGAGGAGTTCACGCCGCTGATCGACGTCGGCCGCGAACTCGGCTACCGCGACGATGACGCCGACGCCGTGGCGGGGGTCTCCATTCTCGTCGAATCCGAAAGCGGCGCGCGCTACGCGCTGCTGGTCGACGCGATCCTCGGCCAGCGTCAGGTCGTGATCAAGAGCCTCGAGGCGAATTACCAGCACGTTCCGGGCATCGCGGCGGCGACCATCCTCGGCGACGGACGCGTCGCGCTGATCCTCGACGTCGACGCCGTAGTCGCCAGCTCGCGGGCCGACGCGCAAAGCCTCGATCATCTTCTCGCAACAGCAGGATAATCCCATGACCGCCGAACAAGTGAACCAGGGACGCAGCAAGACCGATCCGCAGCGCGCGCGCGAGCTCGTCGCGTTCCGCATCGGCGCGCAGGAATTCTGCGTCGACATCATGTCGGTGCGCGAAATTCGTGGCTGGACTCCGGCGACGGCGCTGCCGCAATCGCCGAGCTTCGTTCGCGGCGTCGTCAACCTGCGCGGCGCCGTGTTGCCGATCGTCGATCTTTCCGCCCGCCTCGGCTTTTCGCCCACCGATCCGAGCGAGCGACATGTCATCATCGTCGCGCAGATCGGCGACCAGTCCGTCGGGCTTCTCGTCGACGCGGTATCCGACATTCTTTCGGTCACCGACAATCTGCTGCAGCCGACGCCGGATGTCGCCTCCGAAATGGCCAAGATTTTCGTGAAAGGCGTCATCGCCATCGAGAACCGAATGATCAGCCTGATTGCGCTCGACCACGTGTTGCCGGGTGCGGAACGGGAAGCCGCATGAGCGAGACCCAGTTCGCCAATGCGCCGATCGCCAGAGGCGAGGGCCTCGCGCCCGGCGAGTTCGTGCTCTCGCGCGAGGACTTCCGCCAGATCGCGGCCATGCTTCACGCGGACGCCGGCATTCATCTGCCCGAAACGAAAGCGGCGCTCGTCTATTCGCGCCTTGCGCGGCGTCTGCGCGCGCTTGGCCTTGCGAGCTTTCGCGATTATTGCGCCCTCGTCGCCAGCGCCGGGGGCGTCGACGAGCGGCAGAAAATGCTCGCGGCGCTGACCACCAACGTCACGAAATTTTTCCGCGAGCCGCATCATTTCGATCATCTCGAACAGGTCGTGCTGCCGCCGCTTCTGAAAGCCGCGCGCCAGGGCGAGCGGGTGCGCTTGTGGTCCTCCGCCTGCTCTAACGGCCAGGAGCCTTATTCCATCGCGATGGTCATATTGTCGTTGATGCCGGACGCCGGTCGGTTCGACGTCAAGGTGCTCGCGAGCGACATCGACGCCAACATGCTCACTGAGGCGAAAAATGGCGTCTACGCCGAGAGCTTCGCCGAAGGCGCGCCCGCGAAAATGCGCCAACGCTGGCTGCCGCCCGCGAGCGAAGGCCCGCGCGGCGAGCGCGGCCGTTACGTCGCCGCCGCCGCCGAATTGCGCGATCTCGTCGTCTTCCGCGAACTCAATCTGTTCGGCGACTGGCCGATGAGGGGTCCGTTCCAGGCGATCTTCTGCCGCAACGTCGCGATCTATTTCGAGGAGGAGACGCAGCGCAAGCTGTGGAGTCGCTTCGTTCCGATGCTGGCGCCCGGCGGGCGGCTCTACATCGGCCATTCCGAGCGCCTGACCGGCGCCGCGGCGCAAGCTTTCGACAGCGAAGGCGTCACCTGCTACCGGCTGAAGGGGGGCGTTCGGACATGAAGGCTGTGCGTGTGCTCATCGTAGATGATTCGGCGACCGTGCGAGGCCTGATCCGCATGCTGCTGGCGCGCGACGCCGCGGTCGAGGTCGTCGGCGAGGCGGCCGATCCTCATGAGGCGCGAGCCGCCATCAAGACGCTCGATCCGGACGTCATCACGCTCGATGTCGAGATGCCGAAAATGAACGGTCTCGATTTCCTCGACCGCATCATGCGGCTGCGGCCGACGCCCGTGATCATGGTTTCGAGCGTCACGAGCAGAGGCGCCGACGCCGCCATCGCGGCGCTCGAAATGGGCGCCTTCGATTGCGTCGGAAAGCCCAGCTCGGGGCAGCATGACCAGTTCGGCGAGCAATTGCTGGCCAGCGTCAAGGCGGCGGCCGGACGACGCCCGCGGACCCTTGAGGATCGCGGCGCGCGCGCGCCGGCGCCGGCTCGTCGCCCTTATCAGAGTGATGGACGCGTGGTGGCGATCGGCGCCTCGACAGGTGGCGTCGAGGCGCTCATTGCGGTCCTGTCGCATTTCCCACAGAACTGCCCGCCGACCGTCATCACGCAACATATGCCGGCGGCGTTCACGCGAACCTTCGCCGAGCGTCTCGATCGCCTCAACCGGCCGGCCGTGCGCGAGGCCTTCGACGGCGCGCCGCTGGAGCCCGGCCATGTTTATCTCGCGCCAGGCGGCTCCGCGCATCTGCGCGTCGAGGGCGCTTCGCCGGCGCGCTGCCGCCTGTGGAGAAGCGACCCCGTCAATGGCCACCGGCCGTCGGTCGACGTGCTGTTCCAATCGGTCGCCAAAGCCGTCGGCGCCCGCGCCGTCGGGGCGATCCTGACCGGCATGGGCCGCGACGGCGCCGAAGGCCTTCTCGCCATGCGCCGGGCCGGCGCTCCGACGATCGGTCAGACCGAATCCAGCTGTCTGATCTATGGCATGCCAAAGGTCGCGTTTGAAATCGGCGCAACGCAAAAGCAGGTCCCTTTGCACATGATGGCTTCAGAAATTTTGCGCGTCACCTGCGCCGCGTCACTAGCGCCGCTTGAATAAGGAGAACTCCGATGCCGTTCGCTGCAGCCTTGCGAGTCCTGATCGTCGATGATCAATTGACCAGTCGCCTCCTGATCCGGGGCGGCCTGCAGGAGCTTGGAGTCTCGGATATCGACATGGCCGCCGATGGCGAGCAGGGCTTCAAATGCATGATGGCGAAGCCCGCCCATCTCGTCATCTCGGACTTCAACATGCCGAAGATGGATGGCCTCGCCTTCCTGCGCGCCGTGCGGTCCTATCCGCCGACGCAGAAGGCCGCCTTCATCCTGCTCACCGGCCGAGGCGACAAGGCCTTGATCGAGCGGGCCCAGCAGCTCGGCGTCAATAATGTGATCGCCAAGCCCTTCACGCTTCCGGTCCTGAAGTCGCAGATTGAAGCCGTCGTGGGACGCCTGAAATGACGCACGCCAGAGCTTACCCCGCTCCCCATCACGCGGCGGCCCCCGAGCGGCGCGTTCATATCATCCAGGGCGAATATAACGTCAGCGACGATCCCGACGTGATGTTGACGACGCTGCTCGGCTCTTGCGTCGCCGCATGCCTGCGCGATCCCGTCGCCCGCATCGGCGGCATGAATCACTTTCTGCTGCCGGGGCAGGAAGCGTCTGGGGGCGCGCCGCGCAGCGTCGGCGAGACCTATGGCGTTCACCTGATGGAGCTTCTCGTCAACGGGCTGCTGCAGCGCGGCGCGCGGCGCGACCGCCTTGAAGGAAAGCTCTTCGGGGGCGCGCAGACCATGGACGGCCTCGCCGATATCGGCTCGCGTAACGCAAGCTTCGCCGAGTGCTTCCTCGAACATGAAGGCATTCGCCTCGTCGGCGGCAGCCTCAGAGGCAAGCACGGCCGCCGCATCCAGTTCTGGCCGGTCTCGGGGCGCGCGCGCCAGGTCTATCTCACCGCGACGCAGACGCCGGCGGTGCGAGCCGTTCCCGCCGCAAAAGTGGAGAGCGACGGATCCGTTGAATTCTTCTGAACGATGTCCCGCCCCCTGAGCGCTTTCCGATCCAATTCAATCGGGAGCCAACCTGGCCTCTTTGCTGCGCAACATTTTCTCGAAAAAACGGGGTTCCGCGCGATGCTTTCGTCTCTTGTCTCGATCGCGACGGACCGCCGGCCATGACTGGACGAAGAACGCCCGGCGAAGCGGATCGACCCTTGCACGCGCCGATGGGCGATGTGCTCGCGCGGGTCGCCCACGAACTCAATCATCTCTCCGGACGGATCGTACATGTCGAGACGCTGGTCGGCCCGCTCGTTCTGACCGCAGCCCCGCGCGACGCCGATCTTGTGCATCGCATCCAGGACCTCGATCACATCCGGCAGAAAGTTGAGGGCCTCGCGGATTTCCTCTCTGCGCTCGCTCTCGTTGCGCCGGGCGATTGCCTCGTCGATGCGAATGGGGCGGCGCGGCTCTTGACGCTCGCCGATCTCGCCGCGCGCCTCACCCTTTCCGATGAAAGCGTTGCCCCCGGCGCCGCGTTCGGGGAATGCGAAATGTTTTAGGGCGCCGCGTTCATCCTGATGAAAATTGCCTCTTGCGAGCGTTGAAGACGCTCGCCGCTGCAAATTCAAAGCTTCACGACGGTCGCTTCTCCTGAAGCGCGCACCTGTTTGACATAAGCCACGGGCGATAGGGTTTTGGAAAGACCGATTCACTCTTGGAGCCATGGATGACCAAAACTCTGCGCAGCATCTTCGAGCACATCGATATCAGGAAAGACTACAGCGACGTCGATTTTTCAGGTTTCGATGTCGATCTCCAGGGGTGGGGAAGCGAGCATCAAATTTTTCATGAAGCGATCGGCGCAAGCAACCCGTCTGTGATTATCGAAGTTGGTTCCTGGAAGGGGGCGTCCGCGCATAATATGCTCAAAATTTGCAAGACAAGAGGGATGAATACGGAAATCATTTGCGTCGATACATGGCTTGGCTCGAACGATACCTTATGGCTCGACCCAACCTACCGCGAGGCGCTGCGCCTGAAAAATGGATATCCAAACATATTTTGGCAGTTCATTTACAATATGATCAAAACTGAGATGATTGATTCCGTATATCCTCTCCCGATGACGTCGACTGCCGCCTATTATTTGCTCAAGAGGTTCGAGATCGCCGCCGATCTAATATATATAGATGCTGGCCATGAGCACGACGAAGTCTATACGGATCTGTCGTTGTATTATAATCTTCTCCGACCAGGCGGCGTCATGGTCTGTGACGATTACAACTCGGGCTGGCCGGGCGTTGTTTCGGCCATAAATCAGTTCGTCGCGGAGAAAAAATTGGCCATGACCGCATTTCAGGCGAAATCCGCCTTTGTGAAGCCCGTGTGAGAGCGGGATGAGGACGGCGGGCTTGCTACGGTTGAGGCAGGCGCCGCGTCCGTCATTCCGCCGCGTCGGCGAGCGAGGTCGATGATCTGGCCTGGCGCAGAAACGCCGCCAATGCGCTCGATAAATAGCTGTCGCGACGGCGGATGAAGACCGTCTCCACCTGGGACTCCGTCGCCGGCAGCGAATGGATCGAGACCCGCCCGGATTGCCGCACCGAGCCGATCAGCGCCCTTGGAAACAGGGAAATCCCGAGGCCCGCGGCGACGCAGCCGAATATGGCTTCGAGAGTTCCAAACTCGAGGAGACGAAGCCCCACCACGCCGCGCCTCGCGAGGATGTCCTCCAGCCGCTGGCGGTAGGAGCAACCGGCCCGCATCACGACAATCCTGAGATCCGGCCGGCTGAGCAGCGCGTCGAGGCGACCGGACGATGGAGCCGCCACGACGACAAGCTCCTCGCGGAAGACGGTTTCCTCGATCAGCTCCGGATGATGCACCGGCCCGGAGACGAACGCGCCTTCAAGTCCGCGCTGCAGGACGGATTGAATGAGTTCGGTGGTCGTGCCGGCGCGCAACGTCACATCCACCTCGGGACAGGAGGTGACGTAATCCGCCAAAACCGGCGAAAGGCGCACTGCCGCTGTCGTTTCGAGCGAGCCGATGGTCATCGGGCCGCGTGGCGCGCCATCGTCAGCGACGGCCCGCCGGGCGTTCTCCATCTCATCGCGAATCTTGTAGGCGTAGGGCAGAAGGCGCTGGCCGGCCGCGGTCAGTGCGACTCCGCGCCGGCCGCGGTCGAACAGGCGCGCGCCCAACTCCGCCTCGAGCAGCCGAAGGCGGGTCGTGACATTGGACTGAACCGTATGCAGGTCGATGGCGGCCCTGTTGATGCCGCCCAATCGAGCCACAGCCTCGAAAATCCTCAGGTCCGATGCGTCCATTTGCGCCTCCGGCTGGATGTTAAACTGGCGAGGAAAGATCTCGTATCTCAAAAAGAGAATTAAACAATCAAATATAAGCATTTTTCAAGATTGCCGGCGCGGCCTAAAGTGCGCGGAGGTTCGGGCGCCGCTCCGAACAAGCTGCTGATCGCCCATTGAACGCGCTAATCCTCCGGAGCCGGACTTTGCGACCTCGCGACACCCTGTCGGCTTTCATCTCCGCCCTCGCGCTAGGCCTCGCATTCATCGTGATCAAGTTCGGGGTTCGCGAGGCGCCGCCGTTGCTGCTGACGGCGCTGCGCTTTACGTTCGCCGCCGTCCCCGCGGTCTTTTTCGTGCCGCCCCCGAAGGCGCCGGCCGGCCTCGTCGCGCTCTACGGGCTATTGATCGGGGTCGGACAGTTCGGGCTGCTGTTTCTGGCGATCGGGCAGGGGATGCCGGTCGGACTGGCGTCGTTGGTCATCCAACTGCAGGCCTTCATCACGGTCCTTCTCGCCTGGCTCATTCTGGACGAACGGCCGAGCGCGATTCAAATGATCGCCGCGAGCGTCGCCCTCTCAGGGATCGTCGTCATCGGCTCGGCGCGCCTTGGCGGCGCAAGCCTTGCGCCATTTTTGATGGTCGTCGCGGCGGCGCTATGCTGGGGCGGCGGCAATATCGTCGGCAAGCTAGCGGGCCGGATAAACATGTTCGCTTTCACGATCTGGTCGAGCATCGCCGCGCCTCTACCGCTGCTCGCGCTTTCGCTTTACTTCGACGGCCCGCGCGCGATCGCGGCGCTTTCTCATCCCGGCTGGATTCTGGCGCTTTGCGTCGCGGCCCTCGCCTATGGCGCGACTCTCGTCGGCTTTGGTCTCTGGAGCCGGCTTCTGGCGCATTATCCGGCGAGCGAGGTCGCGCCTTTCGCGCTGCTCATCCCCATCGTCGGCATGGTCTCCGGCTGGCTGATATTCGCCGAACCGCTGACCTCAACCGAGTTCCTCGGCGCGCTTCTAGTGATGGCCGGGTTGAGCTTCAATGTTTTCGGCGGGAGGTGGCTCGCCCGCCGCCGTTTCAGCCAGATTGGGTGAGGAGGCCGTCTTTCGGCGACCGGCCCTGCGTTGACCGATCGAATCCGACGCCTGTCGACCTCACACCCGCCATTTTTCAGCGGCGGCTTCGTCTTCGGCTTTCGCCGCGACCCAGCCCGCATCGGCGCCGCCGGAAAGGCGTTGCTTCTTCCAAAACGGCGCCTCGGTTTTGAGGAAGTCCATGAGGAACGAGGCCGCCGCAAAGGCCTCGGCGCGATGCTGGCTCGCAGTGGCGACGAGCACGATCGGCTCGCCTGGCGCGATGCACCCGAAGCGGTGCACCACGAGAAGGCCCTGGAGCGGCCAGCGCGCCAGCGCCTCCGCGGCGACGCGGCCGATCTCTTCCTCCGCCATGCCGGAATAATGCTCGATTTCGAGAGCGGCGAGCGCGCCGCCCTCGTCGCGGCAGAGCCCCGTGAAGGTGACGAGCGCGCCGATGTCGGTTCGCCCCTCGGTCAGCAGCGTGGCCTCGCGCGCGACGTCGAACGGCGCCGCGGCGACGCGCACGATCGCCTGAGTCATCCTCAGCCTCCGGTCATCGGCGGGAAAAACGCGATCTCGCGGGCGTCGCCCAGCGCGGCGTCATGGCGGACATGGGTGCGGTCGAGCGCGGTGCGGATCGCTTTTCTGTTGGCGAAGGCCGCCTCATAGCCTTCGCCCTTGCCATGCAGCCAGGTCATGAGTTCGGCGATTGTCGTGACGCCAGGGGGCGGCGCAAGCTCCTCCTCGGCGACGCCGATGCGCTCGCGCACCCAGGCGAAATAGAGCGCTTTCATGCTATGCTTTTAATCCTCGATGATGTGCCTGACGCCCGCTCTGAGATAGTCCCAGCCGGTGTAGATCGTAAGAAGCGCCGAGAGCCAGAACAGCGCGAGGCCGATTTGCGTCGTGCCGGCGAGCACCTTGTCGCCGGCGGGCCCGGCGATCAGGAAACCGAGGGCGACGAGTTGCAGCGTCGTCTTCCATTTGGCGATGCGGCTGACCGGCAGCGGGACCTTGAGTTCGGCCAGGAACTCGCGCAGGCCCGAGACGAGGATCTCGCGGCACAAGATGACGATGGCGGCGCCGAGCGTATAGCTGGAGATGGTGTGGTCTGCGACGAGCATCATCAGCACGGCGGCGACGAGAAGCTTGTCGGCGATTGGATCGAGCATCTGGCCGAGGGCCGATTGCTGCGAAAGCGCGCGCGCCAGATAGCCGTCGAGAAAGTCGGTGATCGCGGCGGCGACGAAGATGCCGAGCGCAGCCCATCGCATCCAGTCGATTCCGGGATAGAAAAGACAGCCGACGACGATCGGCACAGCGGCGACGCGGCCATAGGTTAGAAGGTTCGGCAGGCTCCAGGTTCCGCGCGAACCTCGCAAAATCGTCGTCGTAACCATGTTTTGAGGGAACATCCTCTGTGTGGTCTCGTCAATAGGCGTCGATTCGAAGAAATACGCGGTTTTTTCGAGATCGAGCCTCTTTCTTGGCGGATTTATCCGCCGCCATCGTGAAAAAAATCATAGACCAGCCGCGCCGTCGCCGCGTTGACGCCAGAGACTTTCTCGAGATCCGACAGGGCGGCCTGCGAAATCGCCTTCGCCGTGCCGAAGGCGTGGAGCAGGGCGCGCTTGCGGGCCGGTCCGACTCCGGCGATCTCGTCGAGGGGGCTTCGGGTGAAGTCCTTCTTGCGCCGCGCGCGATGCGTTCCGATGGCGAAGCGATGCGCCTCGTCGCGCAGGCGCTGCACGAAATAAAGCGCGGGATCGCGCGGCGCCAGCCTGAACGGCGCCTTGCCAGCGACGAAAAAGGTTTCACGTCCGGCGTTGCGATCGGCGCCCTTGGCGATCGCCGCGACCGCGACTCCCTCGACGGCGAGCTCAGTGAGAATTCCATTCGCCGCGTCAAACTGCCCCTTCCCGCCGTCGATCAGGATGAGATCCGGCCGTAGCGGAAAAGCATCCGCCTCAGGCGCGTCTTCGCCAGACGAGCCTTGGCCAGACGAGGCTTGGCCAGACGAGCCTTCGCCAAGCGTGGCCTCGGCCTGGGCGGGCTCCCTGGCGAGCCTGACGAAGCGGCGGCGCAGCACTTCGCGCATCATGCCATAGTCGTCTCCGGGCGTCAGATCGGCGCCCTTGATGTTAAAGGTGCGATAATGCGCCTTCATGAAGCCTGCGGCGCCGGCGACGACCATCGCGCCAACGGCCTGCGTGCCCATGATGTGGGAATTGTCATACACCTCGACCCGTCGCGGCGGGCGTTCGAGGCCGAACGCTTCGGCGAGCGCTGCGAGGAGCTTTTCCTGCGACGTCGTTTCGGCCAGCCGGCGGCTCAGCGCCTCGCGCGCATTTTGCGCGGCGTGGTCGACGAGCTCCCGCTTTTCTCCGCGTTGCGGCCACGCGATCTCGATGCGGTGCCGCGCTTTCACGCATAGAGCGTCGGCGAGCACGGTGCGATCCTCGATCTCGTGCGAGAGGAGGATCAGCCGGGGCGACGGCCTGTCGGCGTAGAACTGCGCCAGAAACGCGCCCAGAACCTCGGTCGGCGTGAGGCTTTTGTCGGCGCGTGGAAAATAGGCGCGGTTGCCCCAGTTCTGAAAGGTCCTGAAGAAGAACGCTTCGATACAGAACTGGCCCGCCTCCTCGACGATGGCGAAGACGTCCGCCTCCTCGACGCTTTTCGGATTGACGCCCTGGGCGCCCTGAATGGCGGAGAGCGCGGCGATGCGGTCGCGCAGGCGCGCCGCGCGTTCGAAATCCAGCGCCTCCGAAGCCTCCGCCATCTCGCGCGCGAGCATATCGCGCACCGCGCGGCTCTTGCCGGATAGAAAATCGCGCGCTTCCGTTACAAGCCGGGCGTAGTCCTCATGGCTTATTTCGCCGGTGCAGGGCGCCGAGCAGCGCTTGATCTGATGCAGCAGACAGGGGCGCGTGCGGTTCTCGTAGAAACTGTCCGAGCAGGAGCGCAGCAGAAAGGCGCGCTCCAGAGCGTTCATCGTGCGAGTGACCGCCCAAACGCTCGCAAAGGGTCCGAAATAATCGCCCTTCCGATGGCGCGCGCCGCGATGCTTTGCAATCTGCGGCGCCGCATGATCGCCGGTGAGAAGAATATAGGGAAAGGACTTGTCGTCGCGCATCAGGACGTTGAAGCGCGGCTTCATTTGCTTGATATAATTGGTTTCGAGCAGCAGCGCTTCCGTCTCGGTTTCGGTCGAGACGAACACCATGGAGGCGGTCAGCGCGATCATTCTGGCGATGCGATTGGTGTGGCCGAGCGCGCGCGCATAGCTCGCGATGCGGCGGCGCACGCTTTTCGCCTTGCCGACGTAAAGCACCTCGCCGTCGGCCGCGATCATGCGATAGACGCCGGGCCCGAGCGGCGCGTGGCGGCAGACGCCGCGGATGACGGCGGCGCCCTGCCGCACCGAGGCGGGCGCGGCGTCCTCGTCCGCGAGATCAAGGCCGGGGAGATCCAGCGTTTCCGCGCTGACGTCACCGGAGGAGGCGTCATCCGCCTCCGGGGCTGGCGGGAGATCCGCGTTGGCCGCGCGGAAGGCGTTCGAATCTTTCCTTTGCATGGGGATCATGCATCGAGATTTAAGCGATCGGCTGGTTCAATAAAAGGCTGCGTCGATAAAAGGCTGGGGCGAAAGAAGGACGCAGTTCAACGCCGCGCGCCGGGTTCCTGAACGTCGCGGCGCCATAAACGCCGGTTACGCTCCGCGCCGCGGCGATCACAGCAACTGCAGTTGTTCGCCTTGCCGGGCCGGCTTTGCGAACAGATCGCAGCGCAGCGGAATGCGGCTTTTCGACATGCCGAGCCTGGCGGCGGCGGCCTCGAAGCGGCGTCCGATCATCCAGGCGTAGGGGCCCGATCCCGTCATGCGCTTGCCGAAGGTCGAGTCATACATCTTGCCGTCCCGCACCGATCGAACGAGGGACAGGACATGACGCAGTTTGCCAGGGTAATGGGTCATCAGCCATTCGGCGAAAAGATCACGCACCTCGAGCGGCAGCCGAAGCATGACATAGCCGGCCTCACGCGCGCCCATCGCCTGCGCCCTGTCGAGAATGGCCTCGATCTCGGCGTCATTGATCGACGGAATGATTGGCGCCACCATGACGGCGGTCGGGATGCCGGCCTCCGCCAGCCGACGCATGGCGTCGAGCCGGCGCGCGGGCGAACTCGCGCGGGGCTCCATCTTGCGCGCCAACTCGGGATCGAGCGTCGTCACTGACAGCGCGACCTTGACGAGACCTTTTTCGGCCATCGGGGCGAGGATATCTATATCGCGCGTGACAAGCGCCGATTTGGTGACGATGCCGACGGGATGATTCGCGCGCGAGAGCACCTCAAGCACTTGCCGCATCACGTTCTCGATGCGTTCGACCGGTTGATACGGATCGGTATTGGTTCCGATCGCAATTGTCTTCGGCTGATATCCAGGCGTCGAAAGTTCGCGTTCAAGCAGCGCCGCCGCATTGGTTTTGGAGAAAAGCCGCGTTTCGAAATCAAGGCCGGCGGAAAGACCGAGATAGGCGTGGGTCGGCCGCGCATAGCAATAGACGCAGCCATGCTCGCAGCCTCGATACGGATTGATCGAACGGTCGAATGAGATGTCCGGCGAATCGTTGCGCGTGATGATTGTTTTTGCGCGCTCCTGGGTAACCACTGTCCTGAGGGGCGGAAAGTCTTCGGGCAGATCCCAGCCGTCGTTCTCGGGGACGCGGGTTTCCGGCTCGAACCGGCCGCTGGTGTTGCTCAACGCACCGCGACCGCGCCGCACGACGCCTGCGAATGGCGCCTCCGAATCGCTATCGGCGGGTCTTTCTGCGCGTTTTGCTGACGTCGAGGCCGGCAGAGGTGATCCCCCGCGGGGAATCGCCTTGATCGTCTTTTTGGCGACTGTCGTCACGACAGATATCCTATTAATGGAACATAAGGCGTTTATTTGACGAACAAATACAGAACATTTGACGAGTTGTCAAATGTTCCTGTGGATAAATGATCCGGGGCGCCTTTGGAGGACGGGCGATGTCGCCGCGTGGGGGTGCTTCAGCGCGAGCTCGTTCACAAAACTTAGTTAAGCTTAGAATCCTACAATTTTAAGCATAATAGAAGGGGATTTCTGAATTCTCTTGTGCCAATCGCATTTTTATTTATATTGAAGGTCGTATTCAAGGTAAGATGGATGCTTAAATTGAAGAGAAGGCGAGAGTCAAAAAGACGGTCTTCTGCATCGACAGCTCTTTCTGAGCTCAGGTCTTGAAACTTGAGTTCAGCAAGGTGTGTACGGATCCTGCCGAATATATCTTGGGAGCGCATCGCTCTGGCGGCGCTGCGTTGCATAAAAACAGAAATTTTATAGAGTTAACACAACGCCCACATGCTGGATCTCATGTTTTCTTGGTGACGCGTTTGTCTCTCCGCAGGCGATGACAGTGGGGTTAAAGTCAACGCATTTGGGTGATAAACAGAATTTTTTTTGTTGAAGTAATAACAATTCTATCATATCAACTCTATCATATCGAACCCGTTTTTTTGCGGGGTTGCTAACTTCGGATCGATCGATTGAGCGTGCATGGTTGGTTTTGAGCGGCCGAGGCGCTGTGGATGTGCGGTTTGTCACGTTCCGGCGCGCGCCGACCGCGGCAAGGTTCAGGCAACAATTGTTTCCTATCAACGAGTGTCAACTTCGGGCGGATATACGAAGATGAGAAGATACGATGAATAAAATGGGAGCTATGCTTTTTATCGCCGTCGCGTCTCAAACGCTGCCGCTTCATGCGGAAAGCGTCCTGCGCGCGCCACAGAATCAGAGCGCGGCGAATCAGACGATCGCCTCGCATAACGAGAATGACGCAGCGGACAGCGATGCGACGGGCGCCATCGACAAGGGCGCGCAGCCCAGAGTGACCGTTTCGCCGGTCGATTCGAGCCGCATCAAGCAGGGTTCGTTTCAAGGCGAGGAGCAAATCTCCTATGAGGCGGCGTTCCGGAACTGGCGCAGCTGCGCGGTCATGCACCAGGGCGTGGGCAATCCACCGCCGCAATGTGAGCCGCTTCGCGCGGCTCTGCGCCAAGCCATCGGCTTTCGGCCGCGCGGCCTTCAGACCGTGGAGGCTCGGCCGCGTAGCTGACGCCATAACGCGCCAAGTCGGGGCGTTTGCCGATCGGATTGCGTCGTAGCGGAGCTCCTGTCCGGTCGGAAAGGAGCTCCGTCTTTTGCCGAGCAGCATTTCCCTGGACGCGAACTGTCGCGAATCGATGGCGCGGCAGTCTCGGCCCGAAGGGAAAGGCCGAACCCTTCGCCCGCCTCCATCTGCGCCCCTTCATAGCAAAAATATCGAAAGACTTTCCGCTCGCGCAAATCGGCAGGCGAAAGCCGACAGGCATTCGCCGCGACTGGCGCCGCGGGAGAGGATTGAATTCTGTCTTATTTATGTGATATATTGATATTATTGAGGCCTTATCTGCGAGATTTTCGAGCTTTGTAACATTGGAATAGGCAAATTTTGTAACAAATTTGGAGCAGCTTAAGCTTGAGTATTTCGCAAGGACTCGCGCACCAGTTCGCCTAAGAGCGTCCTTGCGACCGTCAAGGGCGGTGATCCGCCAACCTGAGTTGGCTTCTGCTTGCCCTCCGAAACCAAAGTCACGACAGGCTCTCGTCCCCCTGCCTGCGACACTGTAGGCGCCGGTATAAGATCTGCCATTAAGCTTGTATGTCACGTCAGCCATGTCGTTACTGCTCGTCGCGTTCGATTCCCTCGCGAAAAATGCCGCCCGCGTTGCCCAGTGCGATTTCGATCTGACTAGGGCCTGTTGAGATTCATCGGGAATTTTTGAGGGCTGCTGTGACGTAAATCATGGCGGCGATGCTTTGGTCGGTTTTGTCGGCGCGCAAGGGGATGCGCTTGAACTCTTTGAGTTCGCAGAAATAATTCTCAATGAGGTGACGCCACTTGTAGATTTCCGCGTCAATGGCGATTGGCTGCGCCCGCCTTGGATGTTGGGAGATTGCGATTTTCGCCCCACGCTCATTCAGCTCGGCGATGATCGAGTTCGAATCAAAGGCTTTGTCGGCCAAGAGCCCGCCAAACTCGACGCCTTTGATGAGCGGTCCGACCCCCATCGTATCGAAGCGTTGACCGGGCATTAAGGCAAAGCGGACCAGGATTTTCCGGCGCATCGGTGAGGGCGAGGAGCTTGGTCGTCAGCCCGCCCTTGGACTTGCCTATGGCCTGGCCCGAAGTCCCCCTTTTGCGCCCTGACCATGACGATGAACCCTGACGATCGTGGCGTCGACCATGGCGAACTCCATGTCCGGATCATCCGAAACAGCGTCGAATATCCGTTTGAAAACATCGGCTTTCCCCCAGTCGCGGAAGCGCTTGAACACAGTGTTCCACTTGCCGAACGCCGCCGGAAGATCCCGGCGCGGACGGCCTGTCCGCGCAATCCATATCACCGCCTCAAGGAACGCCGGCCATCTCCGCCAGTGCGGCCAGGATCGGTCGATTTGCCCAGGCAGTGCGGTTCCATCTTCGCCCACTGGGCGTCCGTCAAACTAAAGCGGTCCATGACAAACTCCTTTGCGAGCTTGAATCACGAACCGCAAACGGTGGGAATACTAAATCTCAACAGGCCCTAATCCGAACCTGCGCATCAGCAGGCGCTCCAGCTCGGCTAGCTCCGCGACGCGGAAAAGCCGGGCGAGACTAGCGTAAACGACGACTCCGACGACGCAGAGTATGGTGATCCGCGTCAAAATCTCTCCGAAGCCCATGCCAGGCAGGACCTGCATAAGATGACTCCGCACCCTAAGTCCGACCCCGATCGCGATCACCGCGGCTGCGGCGAGACGCAGCGCGGCGTCCAGCATGCCGGGGGCGCTGTCAAGCGTGACGCCTTTCGCCGCCGCCTCCCGCATGAATCGCCGATGTTGCAACCAGCCGAGCAGGAGCACATAGACGAGGATCGCGATCGAACTGGCGATGGCCAGTCCGATCGCGCCCCATTGATGGCGCAGCGCGACATAAAGCGGCCCCATGAGGACCGCGACCATCGTCCCAACGATCGTCGGCAGCCACGTCGCGCCCAAAGCGTAGAAGCCGCGACTGATCAGCGTCTGCGCCGCCCAGCCGCCAAGACCGAGGCAGAGGAATGCGAGGATGGCTCCCGTCGCCTCTGCGTCGGCGACGCTGAATCGGCTGGCGAACAAGCCCCAGATCAAATAGGCAGCGTCCGATCCTGCAAGCGTCATGCAGACCTGCGCCGCGAACATGGCGACGAGCATCAGCCGGACCGCATGACAGAGCACGCCATAGGCTTCGACCACATTTCCGGCCGCCACCATACGGCTGATCGTGGGATAGGCCGCCACCCCGGCCGCCATGCCGAACACGCCGATTGGCGCCTTCATTAGCGTCCGCCCGTATTGCAGATAGGACAGCGCGCCCGGCGCAAGGTATGAGGCCTGGTTTTTGACGATCCACTCGTCGACCACGACGATCGAAAATCCCATCATGATCGGAAACGAAAGCCAGAGATAGCGCCTCAGATCCGCGTTGCGGAAGGAGAGGACCGGATACCAGCGCATCCGGTCCTTGAGGCAACCGTAGAGCGGCAGCGCGAACGGCCCCAGCGCCGAGCCGGCGAGCACGCCCCACGCAAATCCATCGGCGCCCATTCCGGCGTAGCGCGTCCCGATGAGGCCGCCTGCGATGATGCCCGCCGAATAGACGAGAGGGGCCATCGCGGGCAGGACATGACGGTCCTGCGCCTGCAGCGCAGCTGACAATAGGCCGCCGACCACAAGGAAGAACTGCGCCGGAAGAATGATCCTGATCAACCGCACCAGAGTGTCGACTTCGCCCGGCTGCGTGAATCCCGGCGCGACCAAAGCCACGAGCGGTCGCGCGAAAATCATGAGAAGCGCAATGCCGATGCTTCCGACCACAACAATGAAATTCGCGATGACGCTGAGGGCTTCCCAGCCGCCTTCCTTGTCGTCGCGTTCGAGGTGCTCGAGGAAGATCGGGATGAACACGATCGACAGAGCTCCCGCCGCCAGGAGATAGTTCAGGAAGTCCGGAAGCGTGAAGCTTGCGAAGTAAAGGTCCGCCTCTCGGCTCGCCCCCAGCGTTCGGCCGATGATCTGCTCGCGCACCAGGCCCATGATGCGGCTGAGGAAAATTGAGCCGGCCCAGATCGCCGAGGCGACGCCGATGACGCGCGCCTGACTCTTGGGGCGCCGCGGCAGGATGCTGTCCGTGGAGGATGACTGAACCAAGTTGGCGCTGTTCGAGCTTGCGGGGTTTCAGAATCGGATCACCGCAACAGCTTTGTCGCGTTGATGCTATGGAATAGCACAGCTGCGCGCGTTCGGGACCGGATCTGCGCGGCCATTGCAGCGGCTTATTCATGATGAGCGTGTGATTTCCCGCCCAACGAAACTGATAGTTCAGCGAAGCGCAGGTCCAGTCTTCAAAGCTTGAGCGGCACCGGATGCGGGCTTCACTTTTTCGAGATCGGGGCGGCTTCCGCCTGCATCGTCTCCCATCGAGTGGTTCGGAAAAACAATGTTCCGCAGCCCTCCTCGAACCCGGTTCGCGAGCTGAGATTCTGGCGCTTCGAGCGCGAATTTTGGCGCGTTATACGCGTTATAGGAGAGAGATTTCTGGCTGAGAGGAGGCTAGACATGCGCGCGGAGTCAGGCCAGTTTTGAAGAGCGCTTCTCAGCGTTTTGAGGGTGCGGATGCGCGCTTTTTATTTCCCGCGACGGGCGCCGGACCAATGTATGTGCGCCTGCGCACATTTCGGCAAAAGTGAGATTGCTAGATACTAAATCCTTGTTCATAAAACACAATCAACAACGATTGGTTGTTCCGGTTGCTCCTTTCAAGCGCAGGTTGAAATGAAACACGCATTGCAATCTAAAGAACACAGCACACATGCTAGCATCCTTAAGGTTGCAATGCGCTTGTTCAGCCAAATCGGTTTTGAAAAAACGACTGTGGCGGATATCGCCCGCGAATTGCATATGTCGCCCGCCAATGTTTACCGGTTTTTCTCCGCCAAGGCCGAGATTAACGAGGCAGTCGGACGTCGCTTGCTTTGTGCGGTCGAGGCCGCTGGCGAGGAGATCATCAAGCAGTCGAAGCCGGGTCGCGAGAAGCTGCGCGCGTTTCTAGCCGCAATCGAAAGGGCGAACGACGATCGCTTTCACTCTGATCGTAAACTGCATGATTTGCTTGAGACAGCGTTCAGCGAAAACTGGTCGATCGCGCGTGACCATGTCGAAAAAATAACAGAACTGCTGTGCGAGATCGTTTCTCAAGGCGATCGCGATGGCGAGTTCGCCGTCAGCGATTGCGAGCTCGCGGCGGTTCTCATCCGCAGCGCCTGCATCCGATTCTGGCATCCCCGCTTGATGGTCGAATGCGCCGAAGATCCTGAGCCGACGCTGGATCAGATGGTGGATTTTTGCCTTGCCGGCCTCGTGCAAGGCGCGCCCGCGGCAGGGCGCGGCGCCCTTGGCGGGGTCCATCTGCGGAGCCACGAACGGAACATATCCGCCGCGAGTTAGAGCGGGATGGAAAAGCGGGAGCTTCGCGTCGTCCGCCGTTCTTCTTGATTCCCTTCAGGTGAAGAACGGCGGCCGAAAGTCCGTTCGCTGGCGTTTCGACTCGCATACCGCCGATCCAGACTCTTGCTGCGGCGCGCGGCGGCAGGTCCGCATCGGCGGCGATGGCCGGGCGGCCGCCTACATTGGATCGTCCCGGCGGCCTTTATCTACGTCTTTTGGAGAGGCGCCGAGAAGGTGGACCCGGCGTCATGCAAGGACACGACGGCTGCGGCGCCGGAAACCGGGTAGGATCGAAGTTGGGGACGGGTGGTTCGCCGCGACGACCGAAGTCAACTTTGACGAGCTGAGCGCCTTGTATGACAGGACGATGAATTGAGCGCTCTCAACTCGATGCAGCTTCTCATCGAGGGGGTCAGCGTCGCGAGCATCGCGGCAGTCTCCTTCGGCTCGACCAATTTCGACAATCTCGCGATCGTTTCTGGCTACGCAGCCAAATCCGGCTACCGCCCGCTTTTCGTCAAGCTGACCTTTATTCTGGTCTGTTTGATGGTTCTCTTTGTCAGCCTGGCGTTGGCCCAGGCCGCGGACGCCCTGCCAAAGGACAAGTTTCGCTACCTTGGCCTTATTCCCATGGGAATCGGAGGCTACCACCTCGCGAAGCTGTTCCTGCGCTGGCGGAGCGGCGACGGCGGGCGTCTCGGTGCGCCCTCTGGTCCGACCGGCGTCGCTGGCTATGTCGGCTTGGCGTGCGCATTGCTGGCGAACAGCAGCGACAGCGTCGTCGTCATGACGCCGATTTTCGCCGATCTGGAGAGGCCCTTCGTCATTGGCTGTTTCGCCGCCGCCGTGGCGATGTGCACATTGATGGGCGCCCTAGCTAGTTTCATCGCCCGCCATCCCGCCTGGAGCGCCCATGTCGAAAAGATCTCGGAATGGGCGCTGCCGTTCCTCCTCGTCGGGATTGGCGCGCTAATCTTGTCGAGTTAGATCACGATGACTTTGGCTTAAATCAACCCGAATTCATAAACGTGGTCGATTCCATTAGTTAATAGCGGGATGCAGGCAGTTTAGAGCGGAATGCGGGCGGAAGACAGGTTCCGCTTTTCCTCATCCCGCGCCAGGCGGACGAGGGGATGATGGCCGGATGACGCCTCCTGGCGCTCACTCATCTTCGCCGAAGCGGTTTGCGACCAGCGCCTCGATGGCGTCGAGAACCTGCTCCGCCTCGGAGCCTGTCGCCGTAATGGTGATCGTCATGCCGGGTCCGGCGCCAAGGGTCAGAATGCCCATGATCGATGTCCCGCCGACCATCTCGCCGCAGCGCCCGATCAGAACATCGGCGTCGAAGCCATCGACGCAACGCACGAGCTTCGCTGTCGCCCGCGCGTGCAGGCCTTTGCGGTTGACGATCAGGACCTCCCGGACGAGGGCCCCCTCCGGTGGCTGGTACTCCGGACAATCCTCGTAATCGGACGGGTCGGGCTCGTCTTGCATTACTTTTCGCTCAACACCCGGCTGGCGACGTAAATATATTTGCGCCCCGCGTCCTGCGCCTGCATGACCGCCTGTTCGAGGCTGGCGCTTTCGCGCACGGAAGCGAGCTTGATCAGCATCGGAAGATTGATCCCGGCGACGACCTCGACATGCGATCCGTTCATGACCGAGATCGCGAGGTTCGACGGTGTTCCGCCGAACATGTCGGTGAGCACGACGACGCCGAAACCGCTATCGACCATCTCCACGGCGGCGACGATATCCTTGCGCCGCTGCTCGATATCGTCGTCGGGACCGATCGAAATGGTCTCGACCTGTTTCTGCGGACCGACGACATGCTCCAAGGCCGCGCGAAACGCCGTGGCCAGGTGGCCGTGGGTGACGAGAACCATGCCGATCATCGGTTGGGGCCGCGCATTCGCAAACTCCGTCTGGGATCAACGGCGACAGGGCGAGCATTCGTCAAGGGAAGGCGCCAAGCTTAGTTGGAACAGGCGTGGTTGGAAGGTTCAAAGCAAGCTGCCCTGTGCGGAGAATGCGATGCGGTAAAGTAGCGAACTGATAAGTCCCGAAATGACAAGACCGTCTGGATGATCCTGATTTCTAACGTTTTTATTCAGCCTTACCGCAGGTCGGCGGCCTTTGCGTCGATGCGGCGATTTGCCTGCGCAAAAGCGAAACGCATTTTGTGCGTTGCGGCCTTCTTGGCAAGTGAAATGAATCGCGAACCGACTGATTTAGTCAATTTTTTTTTGCGGCGGCTTGCGGATGGCGCGCCGGAGCACCATGCCGCCGAACGGTCATGCCCCCGCTCCATCGCCGAATGTCGCAAGCCGGAAATGCTGGAGGACGGCGACAGCGAAATCGGCGCCAGCGCCAGTGTCGGGCGCGACCAGCCTCGGCAGGCGGGCGCCGCCCAGCTCGACGTCGCCGAGGCCGCTGAAATCCCAATCCTCGGTCCGCCATCCCTCACGCGCGTCCGCCGGAGCGGGAAAGCGCGCCGCCCGGTCCGCTGGGACGATGTCGACGAGCAGGCGGAGGACGGCGGCGGCGATGAAAGGTGTGCGCAATATACCGGCGCCCCTTTGTTCGATCCGGCCGAGGATCAGCGGGTGCCCTCTTGCGATCAGCCGTCCAGAGCAGCGTTCGAGTCTGATTCTGTCGTCTCCAACGAGGCGGGCGAAGGCGCCGGCGCCATGGGCGCCCGCGATCAGCGCCAGAGCCAGACGGCTCTTGCCCGATCCCGAGGCGCCGCGAATGAGAACGCCAGCCTCGCCGATCGCGACGGCGCTGGCGTGAATCTCGAATTCCGCCATCGTTCCCTTGAATTCCTCCTGCCCGAGACGCGGCTTCGACCAGATTCCGCCATTAAGGATTGAGCGTCGGCCGTCAGGCCCGCGGCAGCCAGATGGTCAGCCGCGCGCCCAGCACCGGCGCTTCCTGGCCCTCGAACGCGGCGCCCATGCGGTTGCGCGCGAAGATGCGGCCGCTATGCGCCGCGATGATCTGACGCGAGATCGACAGCCCGAGTCCTGAATTCTGGCCGAATCCCTGACTGGGTCTGTCGGTGTAGAAGCGCTCGAAAATCCGCTCGAAGGCGTCGGCCGGAATGCCTGGCCCGTCATCATCGATGGTGATTTCGAATCCGTCGCGCCAGTTACCATGGCCGACGGCGAGCCTCGCCGCCCGCAAATGGACGCGAACCCTGCCGCCGGGGTGCGAGAACGAGCGCGCATTGTCGATCAGATTGTTGAACACCTGGCCGAGCCGCGAGTCATGCCCGAGCACGCGGAACCCGGCCTTCCGGGCTTCGTCATAATAGCCGCCGGCGACTGTCAGGCCGACGTGGACGAGCGGCTCGGCATTCATTTGATTGGCCATGGCGATGACCGTCTTCAGGATCGATTCGAGATCGACGAGGTCCATGTCGGCGCGGGCGAGCTCCGCATCGAGGCGCGAGGCGTCCGAAATGTCGCTGATCAGCCGGTCAAGGCGCCTGACGTCGTGCTGGATGACGGCGAGCAGGCGCTGCTGCGTTTCCGGCTTCTTCGCGATCGGCAGGGTTTCGACCGCGCTGCGCAGGGAGGTCAATGGATTTTTCAACTCATGCGCGACGTCGGCGGCGAAGCTCTCGATCGCGTCCATGCGGTCGTAAAGCGCCTTGGTCATGTCGCGCAGGGCGCCCGACAGATGGCCGATTTCATCGGAGCGATCGGTGAAATCAGGGATCTCGCGGCGAAATTTGGTGCCGCGACGGACCCGGTCCGCAGCTTCGGCGAGGTGCCGGATCGGCTCGGCGATCGTGCCGGCGATGAAGAGTGACAGAAGAAACATGATGATCGCGGAGACGAGGAAGACGCGAACGATCGCCCAGCGCTCCGACGCGATGATGTTGTCGATGTCGCCGCCCTGCGTCGACAAAAGGAGCGCCCCGCGCACGACGCGAAAACGCTGGATCGGCGCGGCGATCGAGACGATCGTTTCGCCCTTCGCATTGACGCGGACGATCGATTGTTCGGCGCCGCCGAGGGCGTGATTGACTTCTGGGTAATTTTTGCCGTTGTCGAGCCCATTCTCTTCGTAGAGAGGCAGCTCGGAACGCCAGATCATGCCTTTCAGACGGCTCCAGGCGCGCTCGAAGAGCGAGGCCTTTTCATCTTGCGCAACCGGCGGAAGATCGAAGCGAAGAATGTTCGAGCGCGTGGTCAGCGAATGCGAATCGAGCAGGAGATAGCCGTCGCGATCATAGATTCGCGCGCGCGTCTTGGTCGGTGAGGCGAGGCGGCGCAGCACCGGCCCCACCCGTTCGGGATTGATCGAGAATTCGAGCGAAGGCGCCGAATCATCGGAGAGCGCGTAGCTTTCGCCCGGCGCCAGCTGAAGCAGCTTTTCGGGATCGATCGTGATCGAATCGGTGTCGACCGTGGCGGAGGCTGCGACCGCCGCCGCGATGATTTCGGCCTGCGTCTGCAGGCTCTGCACGCGCGCGTCGATCAGGCCTTCGCGGAATTGATTGAGGTAGAGGAATCCAAGGAGGAGGGCGACGAGGCCGCCAAGATTCAAAACGACGATGCGGCGCGTCAGGGACGATGAAAACCGCGAACTCAGGCCGCGCAGGAAACCGCGCAGCCGCGCCGAAAGGCTGCGGCGCATTCGTTTCGCGCGCCGCGCGGCGATCTGCGTTCGCTCGAAATTCACGTCCGGTTGCGCCTCGAACGTCACCGCTTCCTCATCCCCGGGACGAAGCGCGTCAAGCGCCGCGCTACTCCTTGAAGCGATAACCCACTCCATAAAGGGTTTCGATCATTTCGAAATCGTCGTCCACAGCCTTGAATTTCTTGCGCAGCCGCTTGATGTGGCTGTCGATGGTGCGGTCGTCGACATAGACCTGGTCGTCATAGGCGGCGTCCATCAGGGCGTTGCGGCTCTTCACGACTCCGGGCCGCGTCGCCAGCGCCTGCAGGATCAGGAACTCCGTCACGGTAAGCGTAACCGGATCGTCCTTCCAGGTGCAAGCGTGGCGCTCGGGATCCATCTTCAGCAGGCCGCGTTCGAGGATCTTGGCGTCGGCCTCTTTTTGCGAGGCGGCGTCCTTCGGGTTGGCGCGGCGCAAAATCGCCTTCACGCGCTCGACGAGGAGCCGCTGCGAAAAGGGTTTGCGGATGAAATCATCGGCGCCCATCTTGAGCCCGAACAATTCGTCGATCTCTTCGTCTTTCGAGGTCAGGAAAATCACCGGCATATCTGATTTCTGCCGCAGCCGGCGCAGCAGCTCCATCCCGTCCATCCGCGGCATCTTGATGTCCAGAATGGCGAGATCGGGCGGATCGCTCTTCAGTCCGTCGAGGGCGGTCGAGCCGTCGGTGTAGGTTTGCACCCGATAGCCTTCGCCCTCGAGGGCGATAGATACGGAGGTGAGGATATTGCGGTCATCGTCGACCAGGGCAATCATGGGCATGAATGGTCCTAACTTCGAAAGCGAGCGCGCGAGGAACATCGCGTGAATGACCGGAAAAACGGCAGTCTCGATCATTCGATCGGATAATTGGTCCTCCGCGAAGTCGGTCAAACTCCTTGCGGCGGATCGGAGTTTTCAGCGTCGGATCGGAATTGCGCGAAAAGCGCGGAAAGCATTAAAAGACGCCGGATAGCACCGATCAGAGCTATTGCCTAGAAAATCATCGCTGAACTTGCCTTTAGCTCGACCGCTGCTTTGAAGGTTTAGTTTTGCGCAGCCGAAGCGCCTTTCTGCTTTCACTTCACAAAGTGTCTCGAATTGCATAACAGGAAAATTCAGAGGCCGAATTAAGGCAAGCCCTCGCTTCACCCGTTTAGCGCCGCTTTCTCGCCCGTTTTGCAGGGCAGCACGGGCCTAATTTGGCCCGCGGATCAGTGCTTTTTTCCCGTTTGTCGCGGCCTCGATCAAAGCTTTTCTATGCTGGATTCGCTTTAATCCCCGGAAGCGAGGGTTGCGGCGCGCGGATGGCTGGATCTGGACGGAATCAAGCGGCCGACGGCGAAAATTAAGGGCGCAGCCCAAACATTAATGGGAGCTGAATTATGGGCTGGGCGCTTGCCTTATCAACTCTGCCGATGTGGCAATCCCTGCCCCTGGTGGTGGGGCTTGGAATGATTTTCGGCATGGCGGGCCCGGTGGCGGCGCGGAGATTTTGGGGGCTTGATAAGCTGAAGATCAATAATGAGGTCGGTGGCTTCAAATTCGCCGTCGTTGGCGGCGTCTATGCCGTCACTCTGGGCTTCGCGACCATCGTTGTCTGGGAGAAATACCGCGACGCCGAATCGGCGGTGATGCAGGAGGCGGCGGCGATCTCCGCGCTCGACCGGCTCATGAACCCGCTCGACCAGGCGTCGGCGCATCAGATCCGCGCGCAACTGCGCGCCTATGACCGCACCGTGGTCGACGACGAATGGCCGACGATGCGCCTTGGCCGCTCGAGCCCCCTCGTTTCGAAGGCGCTGGACGGGCTCTACGCGTCTGTGCTCGCGCAAGTGCAGCGGGGATCTCAGGAAAACGCCATCCTTCAGGCGCAGCTCACGCAGCTCAATAGCCTGACGCAGGCCCGGCGCGAGCGCCTCGATCTGGCGAGCGGGATCGTTCCGGGGATCGTCTGGCTGGTGCTCGTGTCGGGCGCCATCGTGACTGTCGGGTTCACCTTCTTTTTTGGCGCACCGAGCCTCCTCGCGCAGGTCCTGATGAATGGATCGCTGTCATTTGTGATCTTCATGGCGCTGCTGGTGATTCAGGAGATCAACTACCCTTTCAGCGGTCCGGTCAGCGTGACGCCGGAGCCCCTTCTCGCCCTGGTCAGTCTCTGGAGCGACTGATCCGCACGGCGCCGCCGAGCTGTCCCAGCAGGGCTTCGAGGCTCTCGATCCGGTCGGCTTCGCGCGCCGGCTTGTCCCAGCGGATCCGCGCGATCCTCGGAAAACGCATGGCGAGGCCCGATTTATGTCGGGTCGAGCGGTTCAGCCCCTCGAAGGCGATTTCGAGGACGAGCCCCCCGGCTTCTCCGTGCATGACCTCCCGCACCGGACCGAACCTGTTGACGGTGTGGTCGCGGACATAGCGGTCGAGTTCGAGGAGTTCGGCGTCGGTGAAGCCGAAATAGGCCTTGCCGACCGGGACCAGCCGCGCGCCTTCAGGGTCCGATCGCCAGACGCCGAAGGTGAAATCAGAGTAAAGGGATGAGCGCTTGCCGTGGCCGCGCTGGGCGTACATCAGGACCGCGTCGATCGTGAAGGGATCGCGTTTCCATTTGTGCCAGAGGCCTTTCGGGCGCCCCGGGACATAGAACGAGTCGCGCCGTTTCAGCATCAGGCCTTCGACCGCGTCGGCGTCCGCCCCGGCGCCGAAACCCGCGGGGTTTTCCCGCGCTCGCGCCAGCTCCTCGAAGGATGCGAATGAGACGAGGGGCGAGAGGTCGAGCCTTGCGCAGCCCGCCGCCGCGACGAAGGCCTCCAGCCGCCGGCGGCGCTCCGTGAAGGCGAGCGGGCGCAAATCCTCGCCGTTCTCCCGCAATAGATCGTAGGCGCGAATATGCGCCGGGAAATCGGCGATCAGCTTCGCCGAGGCCGTCTTGCGGTTCAGCCTTGCCTGCAGCACGCCGAAAGGCTCGACGCGGCCGTCCCTGACGATCAGCAATTCGCCGTCGAGCGAGAAGGTTTCGACTGGAAGGCTCGCAAGACGCTCCGTGAGATCTGGAAAGGCCGCGGAAATGTCTTCGCCCGTGCGGGAGTAGAGCCGCAGGGCGATCCGCCCATCCTCCCCGACGCCCCGCGCGCCCTGAACCCGGATGCCGTCCCATTTCCACTCCGCGATGAAATGGGCGGGGTCGAGCGCCTCGAAATCCTTCGCCTCGATCGCATGGGCGAGCATCGCCGGACAGAAAGGCGCGGGGTCGGACGAATCGGGCCGCTCCTCGCGTCCCTCGACCCAGGCGAAAAGATCGAGATAGGGCGGGGCGAGGCCGTGCCAGACGTCCTCGACGTCGTTGGGGCTTTTGTCGCCAAGCCCGGCGACGGCCGTCTTCGCCAGCCGCGCCGAGACGCCGACGCGGAGCCCGCCGGTGATCAACTTCAACAGCGCCCAGCGTCCGGTCTCGTCCAGCGCGTCGAGCCAGCCGGCGAGCTTGCGCGGCAGGCCGAGCTTCCCCTCAGCGAGTTCATGCACCACCTCGGAGAGCGTCAGGGGCGCGCAATTATCGCCCGCCGCCGCCGCCTCCGGGGCGGGCCACAGCAGGGCGGCGGTCTCGGACAGATCGCCGACGAAATCATAGGAAAGTTCGAACAGGACCGGATCGACGCGCTCATTGATGAGGGCGCGGATGAGGCCGGGCCTGGCGTGCCGGAAGGCGAGGGCGCCTGTCAGGGCGGCCAGCGCGTAGCCGCGTTCGGGGTCCGGCGCCGCGCGGAAAAAATCCGTCATCAGCCGCAGCTTGCCAAGCCGCGAATGTTCGAAGGCGAGGCGGTCGAGAAGTTCGGCGAAATGGTTCATGCGTCCGCCCCGGGCGCGGTTCCCCCGGCGAGCGGCGCCTCCGTTTCCTCATCGCCATAGCCAAGAAGGTGCAAAGGCTCGGCCGCGATCCCCGCTCCCCGCGCCCAGTGAACCAGCGCCTCGGCCTCGCCATGCGTCACCAGGACTTTTTCGCATCCGGCGTCCTTGATGGTCTGGGTCAGCCCGTCCCAGTCGGCGTGATCGGAAATGACGAGCGGAAGCTCGACGCCGCGCTGGCGCGCTCTGGCGCGAACCCGCATCCACCCGGAGGCGAAAGCCGCGATCGGATCGGGAAATTTGCGCGACCACGCATCCGGCAGCGCCCCCAGCGGGCAGATCACGATTTCGCCTCCGAGCGTTGCGCGGTCGCTCGAAGCGACGCTGCGCAAATCGCCAAGCTCGATCCCTTCGGCCACGTAAAAGGCGGTGAGCGGCTCCATCGCGCCATGCAGATAGATGGGTCGATCGTAGCCCGCGGCCCGCAGCAGCGCGATGACCCGCTGCGCCTTTCCCAGCGAATAGGCGCCGACAAGATGCGCGCGATCGGGAAATAGCCTTTGCGAGGCGAGAAGCTTGCCGATCTCGTCGCCCGTCCGCGAATGGCGGAACACGGGAAGTCCAAATGTCGCCTCGGTGATGAAGATGTCGCAGGCGAGCGGCTCGAAGGCGGGGCAGGTCGGGTCCGGCTCGCGCTTGTAATCGCCGGAGACGACGATGACTTGCGCCGCATCCGCCATTCTGATCTGGGCCGAGCCCAGAACATGCCCGGCCGGATGGAGGCTGACGTCGATGGAGCCGAGCCGCAGCGTCTCGCCGTAGCCGACCGCCTGCTGCGCGCCGGCGAATTGCGCGCCGTGGCGGATCGCCATCATCGCCAGCGTCTCGCGCGTGGCGAGAACCGCGCCGTGACCCGCCCGCGCGTGATCCGAATGCGCGTGGGTAATGAGCGCGCGGGCGACGGGGCGAAGGGGATCGACAAAAAAATCGCCCGCGGCGCAGTAAAGGCCCGCGGGCGTCAGGGAGAGAAAATGAGCTGACGCCATGATCCCAGGATGGGGAGGGGACGAAGCGTCAGCAAGCTCTACCGGCGAACTTCGCCGGCGAAAACTCTAGTTTCCGCAGATCAGTCCGCGGGTGACGTAAATCCGCCCGTCGGGGCCGGTGATGCGGGTGACCCGCACGCAATCCTCGTCTTCGCCAGGGGCGGCGCGCCCGAGCTGCATGGCGGGGCCTTGGGCCAAGGGCTCATAGGCGCTTCTATGCTCGATCATGGCGGCGTTCGACGCGATCCTGGATTTGGGTGTAATGGTCATCGGAGCGGCGAATACGGCGACGCCGAGGCAGGAGACGCCGATGGCGGCCATCGTGAACTTCAGCGCCTGCAATCCGAGGGTTTTGTTGTTCATCGCCTTAATCCCTTCCGCCCGGCGCTTCCGTTCCAGCGCCCTCGTCAGCGACCTTGCCTCTCAAGGCCCACCCAAGGTTGTGCGGTTCCACACAGGAAACGCGGGGCAAGCTAAAAGGTTGCGGCGGTCGGGAAATAAACTTAGTCAAAAATTAAGCAAGCCCGGAAAATTTTACGGGCTTGCCCCGAAGGATGCTGGACAGCGCCTCAATAGCAGACGCGGACCGGGCGATAGCCGACGAACTGTCCCCAGCCATTATAGACAGGCTGGTTCTGGAGATAGCAGCCGCCATAGCCATACGGACCGTAAGGATAGGCCGACGCCGCGATAGCCCCCACCGCGAGACCGCCGAGCAGGCCGGCCGCCACGGGCGCGCCCCAGCCGCCGCCCCAGCCGCCGCCGCGCCAATATCCGCCATGCCATCCGCCGCCATGCCAGCCCCCTCCGTGCCAGCCGCCGCCCCCGCCATGCCAGCCGCCGAACGCCGCCGCCGGCGTCGAGGCCGTGGTCGTGACGGCAAGTCCAAGGGCGAGAGCGGAGACCGCCGCAATCGCGCTTCTCTTCAATGCGCCCGTCATCTTCATATCTCCTTCACACAGCGAGGTGGTTTCATACGCGGACCTACCGCCTTCGCGCCCATATATGGATCTACGTCGCTGAACTGATCATGAACGGCCGGGATGCCGATTGGTTCAAATTCGTGAGACTGACCTGAGTTTCCGGAGCTCTTTTGACTGGTTCGGATTTCGAGATTCCGCCGCGTTTTCTCGCCTGGTTTTCCGCGCGGGGCTGGACGCCGCGCCCGCATCAGATCGCGCTGCTGCGCGCCGCGCGCGAGCAAGATGCGCTGTTGATCGCGCCGACCGGCGCCGGTAAGACCCTCGCCGGATTTCTGCCGACCCTCGTCGATCTCGAAAGGGCGCCGAATCGGCGCACGCTCCACACGCTCTATATCTCGCCGCTGAAGGCGCTCGCGGTCGACGTCGAGCGCAATCTTTCGATCCCTGTCGTCGAAATGGGGCTTCGCATCAGAATCGAGACGCGCACCGGCGATACTTCCGCCGCGAAGCGCCAGCGCCAGCGCCGCGATCCGCCCGACATTCTGCTGACGACGCCGGAACAGCTGGCGCTTCTCCTCGCCGGCCCCGACGCCGCGCATCTCTTCGCCTCCCTCCGCCGCGTCGTTTTCGACGAATTGCACGCCATCGCCGGCACGAAACGGGGCGATCTTTTAAGCCTTGGCCTTGCGCGGCTGCGCGCCATCGCGCCGCAGCTGACGGCGACCGGCCTTTCGGCCACGGTGCGCGATCCGGCCGAGCTGCGGCGCTGGCTGGCGCCGCAGGGGACGCGAAAGGCCCTGGCGGCCCTGATTGTCGCCGCGAACGGCGCCGCGCCCGATCTGCGCATCCTCGACACAAAAGAGCATCTGCCCTGGGCCGGCCACAGCGCGCGCCATGCGCTCGGCGAAATCTACGCCGCGATCAGGGCCGCGAACATGACCCTCGTCTTCGTCAATACGCGGGCGCAGGCTGAATACATCTTTCAGGAGCTTTGGCGCCGCAACGACGACGGCCTTCCGATCGCGCTGCATCACGGCTCGCTCGACGCCGGTCAGCGGCGCAAGGTGGAGGCGGCCATGGCGGCCGGCCGCCTCAAGGCGGTGGTCTGCACCTCGACGCTCGATCTCGGCGTCGACTGGGGCGACGTCGATCTCGTCATTAATGTTGGGGCGCCGAAGGGCGCGAGCCGTATCGCGCAAAGGATCGGGCGCGCCAATCACAGGCTGGACGAGCCCTCGCGCGCGATCCTCGTCCCCGCCAATCGGTTCGAAGTGCTGGAATGCCGCGCCGCTGTCGACGCCGCGCGCGAGGGCGCCCAGGATACGGCGCCGGCGCGGGCGGGTGGCCTCGACGTCCTCTGCCAGCATATTCTCGGCATGGCCTGCGCCGCGCCTTTCGAGGCCGAAGAGCTCTTCGCCGAGGTGCGCTCGGCCGAGCCTTACGCGAAACTCGCGCGCGAAGAATTCGAGGCCGCGCTCGCCTTTGTCGCCACCGGCGGCTACGCCCTCAAAAGCTATGAGCGCTTCGCCAAAATCAGGCGCGCGGCGGACGGACGCTGGCGCATCGCCAACGGGCGCGTCGCCCAGTCCTACCGCCTCAACGTCGGCACGATCGTCGAGGCCGACCTCTTGAAAGTGCGCCTCGTTCCGGGCGGCGCGCGCGGCGCTGCGGCCTATACCGGCCCGTTGCGCCGGGGCGGGCGTGTCCTTGGCGAGATTGAGGAGTCCTTTATCGAGATGCTGGCGCCGCGCGACACCTTCCTGTTCGGCGGCGAGATTTTGGCCTTGCAGGGCATCGTCGAAAACGAAGCCCTCGTCTCGCGCGCCAATGCCGAGGCGCCCAAAATCCCATCCTATGCGGGGGGCAAATTTCCGCTCTCGACCTATCTCGCCATGCGGGTGAGGAAACTTTTGTGGGATTCCTCTGCCTGGGACGCCTTGCCGGAGCAGGTCGCCGAATGGCTGGAGCTGCAGCGGGCGCGCTCGGCGCTGCCGCCGCCGGATCGGCTTCTCGTCGAATCCTTTCCGCGCGGCGAGCGCTTTTATCTCGCCCTTTATCCGTTCGAGGGCCGCCTCGCCCATACGACGCTGGGCATGCTGCTGACGCGCCGCATGGAGCGCGCCGGACTGAAGCCGCAAGGCTTCGTCGCCAATGATTACGCGCTCTGCGTCTGGTCGCTCGAAGACGCGGGCGCGCAGTTCGCAAAGGAGCCTGCCGGGCTCGAAGAATTGCTGAGCGAGGACATGCTCGGCGACGATCTCGAGGAATGGCTGGAGGACTCCGCGCTGATGAAGCGCACGTTCCGCAATTGCGCCATCGTCTCGGGGCTGATCGAGCGCAATTTTCTCGATCGCCGCAAAACGGGGCGGCAGGTCAAGATTTCGACCGACCTCATCTACGATGTGCTGCGCCGCCATGAGCCGGAGCACATTCTGCTGCGGGCCGCGCGCGCGGACGCTGCGACGGGGCTCCTCGACATCGACCGCCTCGCGCAGCTGCTCGCGCGGGCGAAGGGCAAACTTATCCACAAGCCGCTCACCCGTGTGTCGCCCCTCGCAGTGCCGATTTTGCTCGAAATCGGCCGCGAGACTGTCTATGGCGACGCGCAGGACGCCATTCTCGCCGAAGCCGCGAAAACCCTTGTGGATGAAGTTCTGGAGAACGGCCCGCCGGACCCCCGCGGCCTTGCCACGGAGCCGCCGGCGCGAGATGCTCCCGCCAAGAAGCTGAGGCCCGAATCGCCGAACCGCGCGAAAGGCCTGAAGAGGAAGTCAGCCGACGATGCCGGACGCCGCGCGCGAAAACCAGAAGGCCGCCGCGACGCTTTCGATCCTCGACGTTGATTTCATCGCCGATCCGGCCGGCGCGCTCTACTGGCGCGAAGAAGGGCTTCTCGTCGTCGCCGATCTCCATTTCGAGAAGGGCTCCGCCTTCGCCGCGCGGGGCGTTTTTCTGCCGCCTTACGACACAGCCGCGACCCTTGCGCGGCTCGCCCGGCTGATCGAATTCTATGGCCCGCGCTGCGTCGTCGCACTCGGCGATTCCTTTCATGATTCATGTGCGGGCGAGCGCATCGGCGCCGACGACCGCCGCATGATCGCCGCCCTGCAGTTGCGGCGTGACTGGATTTGGATCACCGGCAACCACGACCGGATTTTGCCGCGCCGCCTGCCGGGCGAATCCAGCGCCGAACTCTCCATCGGCGAGATTGTCTTCCGGCACGAACCTGTCGCGGGCGTGGGAGCGGGGGAGATCGCCGGCCATCTCCATCCCGTCGCGCGGGTCGCGGGGCGCGGCAGCTCGGTCCGGCGCCGCAGTTTCGTCGCTAATGGCGCGCGCTGCGTGCTGCCGGCCTTCGGGGCTTTCGCCGGCGGCCTCAACCTCGTTGACGCGGCGTTTGAACCGTTATTTGGGGGCTGCGCATCTATTCTCGCCTATGTGATGGGACGGGACGCGGTCTACGCCGTGCCGCGCGCGCTCTGTTTGCCGGATTGAGCGGCGGCCCCTCGGGCACTTTGCTTCTCGTCTGCGCAAAGGCGCGCTTTTTGAACCGGCGCGGCCGCCGGCTTTATTGGCGCGCGAGCCGCGCTCCTCTACTTGGCGACAGCCAACTTGAACATGCGTGAGCCAAAAGAAATCGCAAATCGTGAACGGCCTCCTGTCGGAGGCCGTGAGTCACGATTTCGCGCGAGCGGTAGCCCTATGGGGCCGGACTCTAGGGAAGGACATAGCAATATTTCTGAATTATTGCGGTCCCGAGCGTTGTGCCGACGCCAGTCAAGAAGTTAACGAAGTTGGTTAGTTCGGTGTTTTGCGCTGCAGTGCGGCTGAGAGCGATCTCAATGCCATATTGTAGAATTTGACTGTAGGGGTGCGCGGCGTCGTTGTAAAGATATTCGTGGTGATAAGTACCGGTGACATAATGCTCCGCGCCGCCATAGTATTGGCAGATCGCCGACTTGGCCACAAACCCATATGCATAGGTCCCGGCTTGCACGGCGCTATATGTGGCGTTGATGTTGGCACGCGTGAAAACGTAGCCACTCGGGATTGTCGTAATATTCCATGGCGATGACGCCAATACCTGAGAGGCCGCTTTTCCGTAAGGCGCTTTGGTCGGATCAGCGAGCACAAGATCGGTTGTTAAGGGAGATGGCAAGCCGGCGCTGATATTCACGGTATTCACGGGGCCGGAATAAAGCTCCAGGGAACCGATGGCGTATTTGAATGGGCTGCCGACCACCAGGCTGTTGTAACTTGTAAACAAAGCTAGCGGTGCGGCATAGTCGGCCGACAAAAACAGATCGTATGGACCTGTGGCGCCGCCGGCTATGATTGCGTTTTTCAAATTGGTCGTGGAATCGACCGTCACGACGAACGTATATCCTGACCCGTTGTAATAGTTTTGGAAGGATGAAATAATGGAGTTTAACGTCGCGGAAAAGTTTGCGGCGACGCCGATCTTGATTGTCGTGGTCGCATAAGCGGGCGAATACATCATCGCTAAAGCTGCTGAGACGCCCAAAATCAGTTTTTTTATCTTACTGTCGAACATGAGGGTTTCCTTTTCTTCAGTGGTTCGATGCGCGACGGGTGTATTTATCCGCCGACAGCCATGAGCTGTTGCGCGCGGACCGCGTCGGGCAATCGATCGTTGATATTACGAGCAGCCGGCGCCCCAAGACATATATTACTATTATATGTCCGGACTTGCGTGAATCGACGCTGCGTAGCTCAAGGATGTTGTAAGCGCGGACCTCTGCCGAATACGCAGCGGTTAGGGTGTCTTAAAGCAATATTGCTTAATTACGCCCGTCCCGTCAGAACTGCCCACGCCGGTCAAGAAGTTAACAAAGTTTGTTAGTTCAGTTTCTTGGTCCGCTGCGCGGGTGCGGGCGATCTTAACGCCAGTCAGTACAATTGGAACGTAGGGGTGCGCCCAATTATTGTAAAGATACTCATGGTGATAAGTACCTTGGATATATTGTTCGGATCCGCCATAATATTGGCAGATTTGTGATTTGGCCACGAATCCATACGCATAGGTTCCGCCGTCAACTGCGGCAAACGTTGTGCCGATATCGGGGCGCGTTTGAATATATCCCTGTTTGTAGGCGGTAATAACGCCGGGTGTTGTAACCAATACTTCGGCGGCTGACGTTCCATAAACGTCCGTCTTTGGATCGGCGAGCACAAAAGGCTGGGTTAAGGAGGTTGGCAAGCCAGCGCTGATATCTACTGATGCGGAGTACAGCATCAGCGAGTCTTTGGCGTAAGGAAATGGGCTACCGACCACCAGGCTATTATAATCAGCGTAAAGCTCCAGCGGCGCCAAACCGTCCGACGACAAAAGTAAATCGTAAGGAGCTGAGGCTCCGCCGTTTACGATATTCGATTCCAGATTTGCTGCGGTGTCGATCGTTACAACGAAATTGTAGCTTAGATTGCCATTGACGATATAGTAGTTTTGGAAGGCCCCAATAACGTCGTTTAATGTATTTGCGAAACTCGGCGCCACGCCAATCGAAATTGTGGTCGCCGCGAAAGCGGATGAATACATCATCACGAAAGCGGCTGCTGACACGCCCAGCGTCAGGTGTTTTATTTTACTGCTTGCCATGATTGTGTTCCTGTTCTTTAGAAGCTCGACGCCGTTTTGTGGGTTCCTGCCGTCCGAGTTATCGGCAATATGCGCGGAATCGGTTCTGCGAGCTGTTGGTCGGTGCGACAAATTCCCCCATAAATCGGTGGCCAAAGCTATAACGTAGCAGTACCCGACGCAAGAGATATATACATCGCGATATAGGATCGTACGATGAGCGGGGCGCCCGAAATTGGCGAGGGAGAAGGAGCGCTTCGCGGCTGAGGCGGATGTGCGCGGCGTGAACGATCCGTCGAACTTTTCCTGCCAGCGCGTGGATAAAACCTGATACTTGAGTCCCAAGTGTCAGGACGATTGTATCCACTAAATCAATAGGTTGTAGGCCGACCTAGCTTGGCATCGCGGATGCGAATGTCAGGGTCGGGCCTCTAAAGCGTTTTCAAGCGAAATCGATGCCAGTTCGCGGGAGGAAAACGACATAAATTAAGAAGTTAGAGCGTTTTTTGATTTCATGGGATCGAAAAATACTCCACCCGACAGCGGCGCGGGGCGACCAGGCTAGAGGCGCGGCGCCTTTGCGAGGCGTGCGCGGACCGTGATCTTGCTGACAGCGATCTTGTCAGGCAGGATCGCGGCGCCGCCGGCTATGGCGCGCATCGCGGGCGCATTCGGATCCAAAGACTGATTTTTGCGCGCGGACTCGATGGCGGCCGGGTCGAGAAGCCCGAAGGCAGCGCGGAGCAGATCGGTCGGTCCGCCAACATTCGAGCCAGCATCGATCGCGCTCTCGCGCCTGATGTCCGTGATCGTGTATCGGCCGTTGGCGACGACCGAGCGCCGCTCCAGCGGGGCGGCGTCAAGTCCGATCGATTTCAGAAAACCCTGCGGCTCGAAACCCTTCAGGGCGGCGTAGCGGGTGAGGGCATAGACGCCAAGGGCGACGGACAGTGCGGCGCCGACGAGGATGATCGGTTTTCGATGCGCATCGAAAAAGCCGACGCCGCCGGCGCGGTCGGCCGGGGTGGCTTCGCAACGCTGTCGCCCCGCATGCATCCGCGCCGGGGCGCCCGCATCTGTGTGGCCGCGGGCGTTTTCGGCCCAGCCCTGCTTGCTGGCGTCCCGCGTAGCGAGCGGGTCCGCCGGCGGTCTCGGCTTTGGCGCGCGCGGCGGAAATCCGGCGCCGGGCTCGATCAGGAAATCATCGATCTCCGCGCCGCGGATGACGCCCGCGTCATGATCTGCAGGCGGCGGCCTTTTCTGCGTGGCGGACGCGCCGGGCGCGGGGGCGCCGGAGGGAGCGGCTTGGCGGGCGCCGCGCGCGACGGCGCCCTTTTCGGGACCGGTCCAAGGCCGGCTCTCAGGTGGCCGGCGCTCGGGCGATGGGGGCGTCATCGGCCGCATCGCGCCAGGGTCGGACTCGATCCCTGCCAGCCTGTCGGCGACTTTCCCGACCGTCTCCTGCACGGCGTTCAGAACGAGATGAATGCGATTATCCGCGGCAACGCGCGCCGCGCGCAGTTCTGCGACTTCGCGCGCGATGCGCCGCTCATGCGCATCGGACCCGAGCCTGCACGCCGCCTCCGCCGCGTCAGGGGCTGTCAGGCGGGCTTGCTCCAACTGCTCGAGCAGGCGGGCGATTGATCGCTCGAGAGCTGCCGACGGAACCTCGGTTTTTTTCGCGAGCGTTTGCACCATGTCCTTCAATCCGCGAGTCTCGAGCGCGGCGCCCGCCAGTCCAGTTTCGAAAGTTTCAACAAGCTGCCGGCGCGTCGATTCGATAAGGCTCGTCAGCGCGTCGTAGGGGGTGGAGTCGCGGCCTCGCGCGGCGTCCTCGCCGACGCCGCGCGCCGTGAGGCGAGCCGGGCCAGCGCCAGGGTCAGGCGCCGAAGAGCTTGCCTCGGCGTTCCCCGGCCGCGCGGCGCGCAGATCAAGTCCGGCTTCGAGATCAGTCAAGACGCGCCTTAGCGATTCTTCGCCGCCGGCGCGCAAAGGCGCCTCGACCTGGTTCAGCTCCCGCGGCGGATCGGCGGGGCTCTCGCCCCTCGCCGTTTCGCCCGCGCCGCCGACGCCGGGCGGCGGCGGCTGCTCTGCGGCGGTCGGCGCGAGAGGGCTCGCGTCGACGCCGCCTGCTTTCCCGTCGCGCTCATGCGCGGCGACGGGCGCTTCCCTGGGGCGCACGGCATCCTGCAGAAGCGCGGCCATCGCAGCCAGGCTTTGCGTCAAGTCGATCGGCGTCTCGTCGTCGGGACCCTGGCCGGCGAGGTCGGCCATCGCGCGTCGCAACCAATTCTCGATTGGCGAGGGCGCGCGGAGGTCGTTCGCCCGCAGTTCGTGCGCGTCGATCCGGTTGGCGTTCGCCTTGCTCATGCAGCGGCCCGATTGCTTCCCGGTCTCGGGGAAACAGGCCTCAGGGAAACAGGTCTCATGGTGAGAAGTCATGTGAAGACAATATGTTAACTCTTTTGCGCCGATTGGCGCGTTGGAGCCCGGAACGATGCGGCGGGGATTGCGGCGCAATAAGTTGTATTTCGAATATATACAATTTTTAGTTGCATTCACAGGTGAAATTTTGTAATTTTTCTCAAGCGGCACTTAACAGTGAATCGGAGGGCTACAGTGGAAACCAACCCAACGCTTGATCGTCAGCATCGACCAGATTCGCACCGCCGCGAAGGCGGGGAGGCCGCGTCGCCAGCGTCGGTCCCGCGCGAAGCGGCCGCCGCAATGCGCCAGGGGCTCGCGGTCGCCGAGAGCACGATTCGCGAAATGGCGCGCGATTTTGGCGTGAGCATCCGGGCGCTGCGTTTCTATGAGGATCGCGGCCTGTTGCACCCGCGGCGCGAGGGGGCCATGCGCCTCTATGGCCCGCGCGAAAGACGCGACCTCAAGTCGATCCTAAAGGGAAAGCAGCTTGGCTTCACCCTGTCCGAGATTCACGACATGCTCCGCTCGCGCACCGGTCCGCTTCTCGCCATCGAGTCGCAGGAGCGCGATGGCGATGGGTTCGACGTCGACGAGACAGAACTGGAGCTTGCGCTTCCGCCCGAGCAGATCGTCGCGCAGATCGGCTATCTCGAACGGCAACGGAAAGATCTCGACGCCGCGATCATCGCCTTGCGCAACGCCCATCGCCGGATGCTCGAATCGCCCGGCGGCGCGGCGTTCGGCTGAACGCCCGCAACAGTCGTCGGCCGCGAATGGCGGCTCGCCTCGCCGCGATATGGCGCGTGTCGGGCGGTTGGCGGCGCGCGCGGGGTCGCCGGGTCGCTACTCGGCGGCAGCGGGCGAACGCGCTCTGGCGGCGCCTTCGCGCATGCGCCGAAACGCCTTCCGCCTCCCGACCATTTTCGCGTGAAGCGAGGGCCTGTTCGCAAGAAATTGCAGCCGAAACAAAAAGTTAGAGCTGTTTTTCCAGGTTCGCGCGGATCGGCGCCTGCAATTCATAAATAGCTCGAATTTATCGTATTATATGTTTGTTATTTAAAAGATAGCTATTTAGGAACGAACGTGTTTCATGTGAAGGAATTTCAAGAAGGGCGTTGGCGACGCAGGGTATCCGCTTTGCTCGAAAATGCCTGGGTCCAGAGTCGCGCCGGCCAATAGCCGGCCGCGGCCTCGCCAACCGCTGCGCAGCGCCGAAGGGCCCGCGCCGCCTTTCGCAGACGGCGGCCTTCACAGGCCGCATGTGCGGCCAGCCGAAGCCTTCCGCAGACCAAGCTGGGGGTCGCTGCCGAAGCCAACTTGTCCGCCGCCGCCAGTTTGCCCCTCCAAATCAGCTTCACGTCGCTCCCTGCCGCGCTCGTCGCGGTCCTGACCGGAGCGTTTTCGGCCCGGCGCGCTGCGCCGCGCCTGCCTTTTTTTCGGCGTGGCGGAGAGGCGTTAGCGCACCGCCTCGCGCGGAGAAAGTCCGACGCGACAAAAAAAGATGAAGCGATCCGGTGCTCGGCCGCTTCCGCCCAAAGGGCCGGCTCGCACGGCTGATCCGGGGCGCTGGCAGAAAAATTTCTTAAAGCGCGGGAGATTTACCCGCGTTTTTTTTTTACATTTTTGCCGGCGATTTTGGCCTAAAATTTGCTCCATGGCTTCGCTTGCTCTGGCAGGCGGCCAGGAAAGGCCAAAAAATCTGCGAACGCCAGCGGGATTTCATGTCGAACAACGTTATTAGCCTTCGCGGTCAGTTCACGCCGCCAATCTCCGAACCAAACAGCACCGTCGTGGAAGAGCTGGAGCGCCTGCTCGAAGCCGCGCGCGCCGGCGAAATTTTGGGACTCGCCGGCGCCTATGTCCACCGCGACAAGGTGGTTTCCTATTCATACGCGGGTGCGGTCGCGAGCTATGGCGCGCTGGGCGGTCTCGACTGCGTCA
>JBKQMI010000203.1:0-4315 GCA_052146775.1 Methylocella sp.
ATTCCGCAAGCGCGACGAGGACGGCGGCCGGATCGGCGCCGCCGTCGTACAGGTCCTTCAACCCGCCGAGCGCCCGCGCCATCTCGCCGCGCATGACGGCCTCGAAGAGATCGATGATGCGGCCATGATCGGCGAGGCCCAGCATGACGCGCAGGGCCTCCGCCGAAATGCCGCCCCGTCCCTCCGCCTCGCCGGCTCCATGGCCGGCGCCATGTGCGATCGCCTGATCGAGCAGCGACAGCGCATCGCGGGCCGAACCTTCGGCCGCGCGCGCGATCAGGGCCAGCGCCTCGGCCTCGATCGCGACGCCCTCCTTGGCGCAGATCCCTGCGAGAAAGGCGATCAGCACGCCAGCGTCGATTCGACGCAGGTCGAACCGCTGGCAGCGCGAGCGCACCGTCACAGGCACCTTCTCGATCTCCGTCGTCGCGAAGAGGAATTTCACATGGTCCGGCGGCTCTTCGAGCGTCTTCAACAGGCCGTTAAACGCCTGTTTCGAAAGCATATGCACTTCGTCGATGATATAGACCTTGGTGCGCGCCATGACCGGCCGGTAGCGCGCGCCTTCGATGATTTCGCGCACGTCGTCGATGCCGGTGTGCGAGGCGGCGTCCATCTCGATGACGTCGACATGGCGCGATTCGATGATCGCCTGACAGTGCGCGCCAAGATCGTTCATGTGGATGGTCGGGCGCGTCACCGCCGGGCGCCCTTCCCGCGCGGGAAGCTCATAGTTGAAGGCCCGCGCCAGAATGCGCGCCGTCGTCGTCTTGCCGACGCCGCGGACGCCGGTCAGGATATAGGCTTGATGAATGCGATCGAGGTCGAAGGCGTTGGACAGGGTCCTGACCATGGCCTCCTGTCCGATCAGATCCTCGAAACTGGCTGGGCGATATTTGCGGGCGAGGACGAGATAGGGGGCGGCGCCTTTCGCGCCGGGATCCTGCGGCGAGCCCGGTCCGGACGTCGCGCTCATTTTTTGGCCAGGATGCTTATTTCGGACAAGTCGGCCGGCTTCGCCGCTGCGGCCGACGCGCGTCGCCAGGATTTCTTCACGAGCCAGACCTGTTCACGCGCCAGACCTGTCTGCCAGCGCGCCCCAATCAAGATTTAAAAGACGCGGCCGCAGCGCCGGCGGCCGCTGCGCCGCTTGGGCCAGACGCATTGGCCGGCGGATTGCGAGTAGGAGGCTGGACAGAGACCCGCCCGGTCTCGTTAGGGCTGCTTCCTTCCGGACCTGACCCGGTTGGCGAGTGGTGCGTCCACCGCCAACCTCCCACCTCCTATTTGGACCGCCGTCGCGATTTTCGCAACCTTTTTGGGACCGCCGCGCAAATCGATTCTCTTCAAAGGCGAAAAAGCGGTCTCCCGACGCTCCACGCCTGCGTCCGAAAAAGGACGATTTGGCGCAAATGACGGAAGGGCTTAAGTTCGCCGTCGTCCGGCTTCGGCCTTACGTAAGAGAGATTCCGATCCAACGGAATCGAACATCCCACCTGTTTACTTTTTCGCATTTTGCGCCCGCGAACCGGCGAGCGAAACCACGGCCATCACTCTTCGCCCGAAGCGGAGTCGAGAAAAGCGGCCAAGCAAGGCTCCCGCTTCGCCCGAAAATACACTGATCAAGGATCCTCGATGCACGGCAGCGCGAAATCTCCTCTCGATCTCGACGACCGCTCGGCGTCCGTCGGTTTTGCCGTCAATCGGCTGAACCGCATGGCGGTTCGCCGGCAGGATGCTGAATTTCTCGAAGCGTCGCGGCGCTCCGGGGAGGCGCGCACCCTGGTGCTTTCCGACGGCATGCCGGTCGTCAAGCGCACGGGCGCGGGCTTCGACCCTTTCTTCACCCTAGGCGAGGCGGCCGAACTCGGAGCGATGCGGGAATCCGTCTTTCTTGGCGGCGACGCGCGCGCGCCGCTGTTTGCGAGCCTCATCGAAAGAGCCGAGGATGCGCCCGCCGAGGAGACCATCGCCTTCCTCGACATCCGCCTGATCGCGACGCAAGGGCTGCTGCCGGCTGAAATCGTCGGTCCGCTCGGCGAGGCCAAGAGCGTCCTCGCCTGGCACGCGCGGCACCGGTTCTGCGCCAATTGCGGCGCGCCGAGCCGGGTCCTCGCCGGAGGCTGGCGGCGCGGCTGCGACGCCTGCGGCGCGCAGCATTTTCCGCGCACGGATCCCGTCGTCATCATGCTGGTCGTCGATGGCGACGACTGTCTTTTGGGCCGCGGGGCCGCTTTCGCCGAGAAAATGTATTCCTGCCTCGCCGGATTCATGGAGCCCGGAGAGACGATCGAGGACGCCGTCCGCCGCGAAGTCGCCGAGGAGACGGGGGTCGGCGTCGGCCGGGTCGATTATCTCGCCTCCCAGCCCTGGCCTTTTCCGAGTTCGCTGATGATCGGCTGCGTCGCCAAGGCCCTTACCCGGGATCTCAGCCTCGACGACCGGGAGCTTGAGGATGCGCGCTGGTTCAGCCGCGAGGAAGTGCGCCAGATGCTGGGCCGGACGCATCCGGCCGGCTTCACCAGCCCGTCGAGGGTCGCCATCGCCAATCTTATGATGACGGTCTGGGCGGGAGGAGAGGCGGGATGAGCCGCGCCGCGGGCGTTCGAAAGGGAAAGGCGCTGACCTTGTTCTCCGGCGGTCAGGATTCGACCACCTGCCTCGCCTATGCGCTCGAACGCTACGAGCATGTCGAAACGATCGGGTTTGACTATAATCAAAGGCATCGCGTCGAACTCGGCCAGCGCGCCATTATCCGCGATGCGCTGCTGCGCGATTTTCCCGCCTGGCGCGAAAGGCTTGGCGAAGATCATCTCATTCGCATCGAGGCCCTGGCGGAAATCTCGACCACGGCGATGACCCATGACGTCGCCATCGCGACCGACGCGCGCGGCCTGCCGAACACTTTCGTTCCCGGCCGAAATCTGATGTTCCTCACGCTCGCCGGCGCGCTCGCCTACCGGCGGGGCCTCACCCATATCGTCGCCGGCATGTGCGAGACGGATTTTTCGGGCTATCCCGACTGCCGCGACGACGCCGTCAAGGCGATGCAGCTCGCGCTGAACCTCGGCATGGACGCGCGCTTCCACGTCGAAACGCCGTTGATGCAGCTCGACAAAGCCGACACATGGCGTCTTGCGGAACAGATCGGCGGCAAGGCGCTGATTTCGATCATCAACGCGGACACCCACACCTGCTATCTCGGCGAGCGCGGCGTCCGGAACGAATGGGGCTATGGCTGCGGCCACTGCCCCGCCTGCGAACTGCGGGCGAAAGGCTGGCGCGAATATGTGGCGGCGCTCGCCCCGGGCTGAGCGCGCGGCGAGCGGAAGCAGCCGCGAAAGGCTTAGGCGGCCTGCGCCAGCGCGGCGAGGATTTTTTTCCGCGCGCGTTCCGCGTCGGCGACATGCTGGCGCTCCGGCGTCTCGTTGATTGTCGCGATAGCGCCGTCCAGCATGGCGAGGGCTTCGTTCAGCATCTGGCGATTGCGCGTGCCGTTCCACAACAGCCCGAGCGCATAAGCGAGATTGATCTTAATCTTGGCGGCGTCGGCCGGCGCGCGGCCATCCGCCGTGGAAAGCGCGGCGCGATATGCGCCTGCCGCCCGTTGCAGCAGATCATGGCCATAGGCCGGATTCTCGGCGGCTTCGCGTTCGCCCAGCGCCAGCAGGGCGTCGCCAAGGTTGACGTTGGTCGCGGCGAATTCGGCCGGCGAGGCCTCGGGCGTCTGGCCTTCGAGCGCTGATTCGAACGCCTCGACGGCCTGCCTCAGCTGGTCGCGGCCATATTTGAGCCCGGAAAACTCGTGCTCGGACAAGGCCTCCAGCGCATTGCCGAGATTGTTCTGCATGCGCGCCCATTCCTGCGGCGCGAGCTCCCGCCGCATTTCGCCGAGCGCCGCCCGATACGCGCAGATCGCCTCGCGCAGCGTCGCCTCGTCGCCGGTCCGCGCGCCGATGGCCGCGAGGACGTCGCCAAGATCGCCTTGCGCCATCGCGAAGAGATCGGGCGCCGCGCGCTGCGTCCATTCCCTGAGGGCGGCGCGATAGGCCTCGGCCGCCGGCCGCAGGCGCTCGATCCCATCCTCCATTTCGGCGAGCCGCTGCAGCGCGTCGCCGAGATTATGCTGCGTGCGCGCCCACTCGAACGGGGCCGCGTCATGGGTCCACTCCTCCAGCGCCAGCTGATAGGAGCTGACCGCCTCCTCGACGCGGTTCGCCTCGTTGTCGTTGACGCCGGAGGCGAGCAGCGCGTCGGCGCGGTGAAATTGCGTCGCCGCCCAGGCGAGCGGCGATTCATCGCGCGACACGGCGTC
>JBKQMI010000204.1:0-32164 GCA_052146775.1 Methylocella sp.
TCGGCACGACGGCGGTCAGGATCTTGCCATCGCCGATATCGAGCTTGATCTCGCTATTGCGGGCCCCGTCGATGCGCCCCGGCGCCTGCCCCGGAAGCACGTTGCGGCCCTGCGGGCTGATCGCCGCCTCGGGCGGCGCGAGAATGACGAAAGAGGATTTGATCAGGGCGACGACGCTGCGTCTCGGCGCGAGGCGCAGATCCTCGACCGCGCCGCGCGTGACGGGCGCATATGTCGTTCGTCGCCGAGACCCGCATCGTCGCGGCGGCGTCGACCTGAACCGCCGTGCAACGGAAAGCATTGCGGGCAAGAACGAGGACACGTCCTTCGTGGATGAGGGGCGCGGCCTTGGCGGCGCTCGGCGCCGCGCCCGGAAAATTCAGCGAAAACGTCAACTTGCAGCTATTTTCAGGGGCTCGCCGCATTGGCGGGCGATCGAGCGGCGTTTTACGATAGCCAAGCCGGACGTTTCATTGTATGAGCCGCCTTCGCTTTCATTTCTGTTGAGCTCCTTCGCTCGCTAACACCCGAGATTGATCCCTATGGCCGTTCCGAAACGCAAGACCTCCCCGATGAAGCGCGGCTTCCGACGCTCCGCCGATGCGCTCGCGGCCCCGACCTATGTCGAAGACAAGGATTCCGGCGAGCTGCGCCGCCCGCACCATGTCGATCTCAAGACCGGCATGTATCGCGGCCGGCAGATTTTTACGCAAAAAGACAAGGAAGCCTGAGGGTTTCGTCCGGTTCGCCGCCCAGGATGAAGCTTCGACCCTGAAGCAAAGGTTCGACCCGCCGCCGAGGCGAATTTAGCGCCCCGGCGATTGATGCGCGGAGCGTTTCACCTGAAACAGGGCCGCGCGCCAGCTCCACGGCTGCTTTGGCGGTAGAATCGCCAAATTCTCTATCTCTATTCATAATATAACGCGGTTAATTCATATATTGAATTAGCTCCGCATGGACCCTGCGCGATTTATGAGCGCGCCACCCGCGCTCACGCAGCCGTCAGCAGCCGCTGCGACACGACTTCACGCAACGCGCGAAGATCTCTGGCGAAGGCCCTGATTCCCTCCGCTAATTTCTCCGTCGCCATGGCGTCTTCGTTCAATACGAGCCGGAACGTCTTTTCATCGAGATTCATCCTCGCCACCGCACTTTTCGCCACCGCACTTTTCGCCGCCGCCGAGGGATCAAGCCGGCGCGGCAACTGCTCGTGATCCTTAGCTAATTCGTCGAGCAGCTGCGGCGAAATCGTCAGCCGGTCGCAGCCCGCGAGCGCTTCGATCTCGCCTATGTTGCGGAACGAGGCGCCCATGACTATAGTATTGATTCCATTGGCTTTATAATAAGCATAGATTTGCCTCACCGAGATCACGCCGGGATCTGTCTCAGCGGTATAAGATTTGCCTTCCGCCTTGACGTGCCAGTCGAGGATGCGGCCGACGAAGGGCGAGATCAGGAAAGCGCCGGCGTCGGCGCAGGCCGCCGCTTGGGCCAGCGAAAAAATGAGGGTCATGTTGCAGTCGATCCCCTCGCCCTGAAGGATTTCGGCGGCCCTGATCCCTTCCCAGGTCGCGGCGATCTTGATCAGGACGCGCTCGCGGCCGACGCCTCTTTTCGCATATTCTTCAATGATTTCGCGCGCTTTCGCCACCGTGCCCGCGACGTCGAAGGAAAGGTCGGCGTCGACTTCGGTCGAGACGCGGCCGGGAACGATTTTGGTCAGCTCCGCGCCGAAATTGATCGTCAGCCGGTCGGCGATCTCGCTGGTCAGGCGATTGTGGCTGCGGCCCCACGCGATCGCCTCCGAGACCAGCGGCGCATAGGCCTCTAACTGGGCGGCCTTGAGGATCAGGGTCGGGTTGGTGGTGGCGTCGACGGGAGCGAAGGCGCGGATCGCCTCCATGTCGCCGGTGTCGGCGACGACCGTGGTCATGGTTTTCAGTTGATCGAGCTTCGAAGGCATCAGGGGGGTCCGGGTTGGCGCGAAACGGCCCTTATAGCCGAACGTTCCGGCCGATGCATCGTTTCATTGGTCAAACCCTCTCCGGCCATCCCCACGGCCCAACCGCAAAGAGCGTGATCGATTAATATCGACCACGCTCTTTATGGCGCTATCCGTCTACATTGCCGGCCCTACGGGATCTTGCGCCGGCGGACGCCCGATCAATCGATGAGGCGCTTCAGCGCGCGGCCGGCTTTCGACTTCAGCTCCTTGGCGTCGAGCGTTCCCTCATTGTTGACGTCGGCTTTTTTGAACAGCTGTTCGACGATGGCGAGATATTCGTCCTTGGTCAGCGTACCGTCATTGTCCGTGTCGCCCGCCTTGAATTCCTTCTTGCCGATCGCGCTTTTGGCTTCCTTGCTGTCCAGCGTCGCGTCGGAATCCGTATTCAGCTTGTCGAATTGGGCGCCGGCCGCCGCCTTCACTTCGGCGAGGTCGAGGGTTTTGTCGCTGTCCTTGTCGTATTTCGAGACGACATCTGAGGCCGCCAAAGCAGCTGGCGCCGAATACAAGGCAAGACCGGCTGCCAGAAAGCCGAATAAAGCAATCTTGCCAATATTCCCGTTTCTATGAAGCATTTTTCTTCTCCGCTCGTGAGGACGCCAAGTCAACGACATTTCACCGTTTAATAATGGCATTTCACATTTTAACATAGAGATTGCGTAAATATCTATGTTACGGTGGAATATTCCCTCAAACCGCGCTCCAGAAGCCCTCCATCGCGAGAGCGGGACGAGGAAAAGCAGCAACCACTTTTCCGCCCGCATCCCGCTCTAATCTCTTGGAATCGATCAGTTTCATGATTTTGGATTGGTTAAAATCCAAAATCAGCGTGATCTAGTGGCGGAAATTGATCGTCTTGCTGAAGTTGAAGCGGCCGCCGGGAAGTCCGGACGGAGGCGGCGGAAACGGGCTGGAGCGGCGAACCGTGGCGACCGCCTCGGCGTCAAGCGCCGACGAACCGGAACTCCTGCTGAGGCTTGCGCCGGCGAGCCGTCCCGACCGATCGACCGAAAAGCTGACCGTAGCCGCCCCCGTTGCGCCCTGCGCCGAGGGCGGGTAGCGCGTGTTGCTGTTGACCCGCGCCGAAACGAGACCCTGCCAAGCGCTGGCGGACACGGTCGAGCCGGCCGATCCCCGCGCCGCCTCGGCCGCCTGGCCAGTCGCCCCGGCGCTCTGACGCGGGGCGCTTGTCCGCGACGCGCGCTCCTGCTTCTCCTCCGCCTTTCGCTTCTCCTCCTTGATTTTTTCCCTCTCGATTTTCCGCCTCTCGATCTTCTCCCGCTCCAGTTTCTGTATCCGCTCCCTCGCGACCTGGGGCGGCGGCGTTTCGGGCGTCGGTTTGGCGGGCGCGACGAGCACGGCGTCGGCTTTCGGCTCAGGCGGCAGTTCGGGAACCGGCGTCGCCTGCGGCTCGACTTTTTCGGGCTCCGGCGGCGGCGTTTCCGGCTCTGGCGCCGCTTCTCGCATTTGCGGCCCCGGCGGGACTTCAGCCGCGGGCGCAGGCTCTGCGACCGCCATCGGCGGCAACTCGATCATCACCACGGCCTCCGGCTCTCCGGCCGGGTTTGGAGCCTCGACCCGGCGACTCAGCCAATAGGCGATTCCGGCATGGACGAGGACGACCACGATCGCCGCCAGAGTCCACCGCCAGAAGGAGGATCTGTCGTCCGGGGGCAGAACGAGGGGAGCGGGCATCGTCATCGGCGCGATTTCACTCGGGCGGTTTAAGCAGCCGGTTTCAGGCTGGCGGCCTCAGGAATGCTTATCCGGCGGCTGGGATCCGGCGCCTGATCCCGCGTCGAGGCCGACGAGTCCGATCTTGAGATAGCCGGCCGCGCGCAAAAGATTCATCGTCTCCATCACGTCGCCATAGGGAACGGACTTGTCGGCGCGCACGAAAACCCGCTGCTCCTTGTCGCTTTGCGTTTGCGCGTCCAGCGCCGCGCCGAGGCTCTCCCGGGTCACGGGGTCCTCGCCGAGCGAAAGGGTGAGATCCGATTTGATGGTGAGGAACAGCGGTTTGTCCGGGCGCTGCGCGGGCTGCGCCGTCGAGGCCGGCAGATCGACGTTGACGTCGACGGTCGACAGCGGCGCCGCCACCATGAAGATGATCAGCAGAACCAGGATGACGTCGATGAAGGGCGTCACGTTGATCTCGTGATTGACCTCGAGATCATCGTCCTCGCTGGATGAAAGCCGCAGGGCCATCGGCTCACTCCGCCGGGCGGCGCATGGCGATCACGTGCGAGGCGTCTCGCGGCAGCGAAGCCGCGTCGCGGTCGAGATCGCGCGAGAGGTGGCGAAGAACCTCGGCGGCGGCGTCGCCGAGCTGCGCCCGATAGCCGGTGACGGCGCGCGCGAACGCATTGTAGATCATGACGGCCGGAATGGCGGCGACGAGGCCCATCGCGGTCGCGAGCAAGGCTTCGGCGATGCCGGGCGCGACGACGGCGAGATTGGTCGTGTGGGTTTTCGAGATGCCGATGAAGGCGTCCATAATGCCCCAGACCGTGCCGAAGAGGCCGATGAAGGGCGCCGTCGAACCGATGGTGCCGATGATCGCGGTGCCGCGCCCCATCTTGCGCCCCGCATGCGCCTCCAGCCGCGACAGGAGCGCGCCGACACGCTCCTTGACGCCCTCGGCCGGGAGACCTGCCGAGCGTTCCTCCTCGCCCACGGCCGCCTGCACGAAGAGCGCGACCGGCGCGGAAGAGCCGGCGAGGGATTTTTGCGCCGCGCGCAGGCCGGGCGCGCCGGCGAGCGTCTCGAGGCCGCGGCGGGCGGCGCGCCGGGCGGTCCAGAGTTCGATGCTTTTGGCGAGCCAGATGGTCCAGGTGGCGAGGGACGCGAACGCCAGCCCGGTCATCACGATCTGAACAATGTAATTGGCGTGGAGGAACATACCCCACGGCGACAGATTGCTCGGCACGGCGGAGGGGAGCGCGCCCGGCGCGCTCGCCGACGACTGGTCCGGCGCGCCGGGGAGGTTCTCCCCTTCTGGAGCCGCCGTCGCGGGATTCACCGCCGACGTTGCCGCAGGCGCGGCTGTTTCCGGCGCGGCGGCGGGCGCAGCTATCGGCGCTTGCGCCAGGGCGGGGGAAGCGAGCGCGAAGCTCAGGCCAATCGCCGCGATCGTCTGGCGAAGCTGCCTGGGGATTCCGAAAAGACCGCCGCGCCGGGCTCCGATCAGGCCGGCCCTCATGTCAAATTCAGCCCATTTCATAGAATAGTTCCCGCAATCGCAGAGATTGTTTCTTGATCCGCGCCCATTCGACGGGTTCATCAAGAAGAACGCCGACCGGTCGCGCCAGCACAACCGACATGGGAGAAAGATCAAAGTCAAGTTAGGATTTCGTCATTGCGGCGGCGGCTCGATTCGCCATGACGGACGATCGCGGACTTACACATCGGTTGGGCGCGCCGCGCATCAATGCGCCATGAAAACCGGCAGACTGGTCTCGGCCAAGATCTCGCTGGTGACCTTGCCGAAAATGAGCTGACGCAGCCGGCTGCGCGTATAACCGCCTTTGATGAGAAGATCCGCGCCGAGAACGGCGGCCGTCTCGAGCAGCGCGGCGGCGGGCGAATTCGCCGCCGCTCCGACAAGGCCGACCCGCGCCGGGACGTCATGCCGGCGCAGGCTCTTCGCCACCTGTTCATCGCTTGGACCCGGCAGCGCCGGGCCCGGCACGGTCAGGATGACGACATCCTGCGCGCGCATCAGCAGCGGCATGGCGAGCGCAATGCTGCGCGCCGTATCGGTGGTGCCGTTCCAGGCGATCGCGATGCGCTCGCCGAGCGTCGCGGGCGGCTGCGGCGGCGCGATCAGAACCGGCCGGCCGCTCTCGAAGAGGACGGCCTCGAGGGTCGATTTGCGCGGCAGCCGCGGTCCAGGCCCAGGCCTGCCGACGACGATCACATCGAAGACGCGGCCATATTCGCCGACTCCGGTGTCCGATATGAGGGCCTCCCCGCTCCAGCCGTGTGAGGGCCGGTCGAGATCGCCGCGCGCGCGCCCGACATGGCGCGCCGTCATGAAGGCCTCGAACAGCCCGCGGCTGTGGTCGACGAAATCGCGCCGCGTCCGATCGTCGAGGACGACCCCGCTCAGGGCGAAATCGGCGGCGACGAATTCGGCGATATCGGGGCCGACCGCAACGCCCTCAATATAGCTGTCGAACGTCCGCGCCAGCGTCACGGCGACCTGCATCGCCGCATCCATCAGGGCGTGGTCCTCGACCGGCATCAGGATCGATTTCATGGCCAAGTCCCGGCGGAGCTGAAGAAGACAAAGGCGATGAAGACCGGTTCGCCCGCCGGTCAGTCGTCAAGGATGAGTTCAGGGACGCCTGACGGCGACCCGCGCGCCCCATCGCAGATGATTGTCCGATTTCGCGGCGTCGGACAACCATGACGTGGAAAGAAACCCGCGCCCGCGGCCGGGCCGCATCGTGACTCCTTGTGGGTGCGGCGGCATTTTTAAATTAAAATTCATCATGTTATTGATGTTTAATGATAACTGTCTTTACGTGACCATAATCACAACCCTAGGGTGCCGGATAATGGCCTTTTTGGGGCGTAAATATACCGCCCTCAATCGAGCCGCCTCAGCGGAAGGGGACTTATGGGCGCGGTCACATTGATCACGGCGGCACGCGGTCAGCGCGTCGGTCCGCTTGAGAGCAACATCGAAAAGCTGCTTCGCGAGGCGCGTCTCAAACTGATCGAAACAGGAACGCGAAACCGCCTCATCCACACGCCCCGCGGCGCCAAGCGAACGCGATGCCTGCCGATCATGAACGCGAAGCCGGACGCCGTCTTCGTCAGTCTCGCCCGCGAAAAGAAGCTGCTTCGCTTCCTCGCCGCCAACAGCCTCGACGAGGCCGCTCCCGATGGGTCGGGCGAAAAGATCGCGCGCCTCGTCGCGCGGGAGCCGGATCAAGCCGGCGGCAGGGCCAGTCATGCGAGCCGCAATGGACTGCAGACGGCGCTCGCGCCTGACCCTTTGCAGAAGCGCCTTCACGCCATTTATCGCGACGCCAAGACCGCCGAGGAGGAGCGCGGCGTCAACATTCTCTTTCTGGCTCTCGGTTTTTTGCGCTGGTACGAAGACGAGCGATCGGATGCGCTGCGCGAGGCGCCCCTGATCCTGCTGCCGATCAGTCTGGCGCGCGACGGCAAGCGATCGACTTTCGACCTTGGCTTTCGCGACGACGACATAGCTTCGAACCAGGCCCTGCAGGAACGCCTGCGCGGCGATTTCGGCATCAGCCTTCCCGACGTTCCGGAAACGGACAATTGGCTGCCGAGCGCCTATTTCAGCGCCGTGGCGGCGGCGATCTCGTCGAAGCGGCGCTGGTCGATCGATACCGAGGGAGTCGAGATCGGCTTTTACTCGTCGTCAAAATTCCTGATCATGCGCGATCTCGAGCCCGCCAACTGGCCGGGCAACGCGCTGGCGGAACATCCGCTGGTGCGCGGCCTGCTCTTTGAAGGGCTCGCCAGTCCGCCGTCGCTGACGCCCGATGACGCCAGGCTCGACGCATATCTGCAGCCAGCCGACCTCGTCCATGTGGTCGACGCCGATTCATCGCAAACGCGCGTCATCGAAAGCGTACGGGCGGGGCGCAATCTCATTGTGCATGGACCGCCAGGAACCGGCAAATCGCAAACCATCACGAATATGATCGCCGCCGCCGTGCATGCCGGGAAATCGGTTCTGTTCGTCGCCGAGAAAATGGCTGCGCTCAATGTCGTCCACGATCGCCTGCGCGCGGCGGGTCTCGAAGAACTCTGTCTCGAACTCCACAGCAACACGACGAACAAGCGGCTCGTCGCGGACCGGCTCGACCGGACGCTGCAATCGACCGCCGACTTCCATCTCGACGACGCCGAGGCCTCGGACGAACTGAGAATCGCCCGCGACGCCCTGAACCGCGTCGCGAGCCGCCTTCACACGCCAATCGGACAGACCGGGATGACGCCCTATCAGGCGCTCTCGATTCAGATCGCCGCGATGAGCCGCCAGATCACGCCGGACATCGGCCTCGTCGAGGCGGCGGCGAGATGGACGCGAGAGGATTACGAGGAGAAGGTGCGGCGCATCGAGCGGCTCGCCGATCTCACCGCGAAAACAGGACCGCTGCATCGCCATGTCTTTTACGGCGTCGGGCGGATGGTCCTGCAGCCGGCCGATTTCCAGCGTCTCACGCATCGGCTCCAGAACCTTGCCGATGAATCCGCCACACTGGCAGCCAACGCGACCGAGATCGCGCGATATCTCGGCTTCCGGCAAAGACCGACTATTTCCGGCGTCAAGACCCTCATCATGTTGTTGAAGGCGATCGCATCGCTTCCGCGCGAAGGGATTTCGATCGCGGCGGCCGTCGCCAAGGCGCAGGCGCCGCAACGAATCATCGACGCCGCAGCGAAAGGCGTCGAATGGCGCCGCCGGCGCGCCCGCTGCGCCAAATCCTTTGAGCCGCGGGTCTGGAGGACGCCGCTGGCGCGCCTGCGCCCGGCCCTCGCCAAAGGCGTCGCGTTCTGGCCGGCGCGATTCACCAAATCCTATCGCGAAGCCAACCGTCTTCTGCGCAGCCTTTCGTCGGCGCCTCTGCCGAAACGGCCGAGCGAACGCCTCGCGCTGCTCGATGCGATCCTCGGCGGACAGGCGCTCTCCTCCGCGCTCGAGATCGAGTCGCATTTTCTCGCCCCCCTTCTCGGCGACGCCTGGCGCGGCGCGGCGACCGATTTCGCGCTCCTGCACAAGGTCGCGCGGACGGTCAAATGCCTTGCCGCTTTTGACGCCGATCTCGACTTCGGCCGCGTCATCGACCTCGCACGTGAGGGAGTCGCCGCCAGTTTCGCCGATGGTTTCGAAAGCCGTCTTGCTTCCGTCAGCCGTTCGCTGGCGGGCGCCATTCAGGCGCTCGACCTCGATGTCGCCGCCGTCTTCGGGGCGCCGTCGACCGGGGCGATCGATCTCGAACGCCTCGCCGACCGCGCGGGACGCTGGACCACCCACCCCAGCCGCTTCGAAGAATGGGCGCGCCTTTCGGAGGCCGACGCCCAATTGCGCGCGACTGGGCCGGTCTCGATCGCCGACGCGCTCGCCGCGGGGCAACTGCGGCCCGAACGGGCGCGCGCCGGCGTCGAGGCCGCTTTCGCGGAGGCTTCATGGAAGCAGGCGATCGCCGCCGATCCCGATCTCGCGGCGTTCGACGGCGAGCGGCACAACGCCCTCATCGCGGCGTTCAGGGAGCTTGAGGCGCGGCGGCGGCGCGCTGCGATATTGAGCGTCCGCGCCCAGCATCACGCCGCGATCCCGCGCGGCGCCCTCGGCGCGATGGGGATCATTCGCGGCGAGATCGGCCGCAAGCGCAATCATATGCCGCTGCGCAAACTGATGAAGACGGCGGGCGATACGATCCAGAGGATCAAGCCGGTCTTTCTCATGAGCCCGCTTTCGGCGGCGCAATATCTGCCGCCGGGCGCCGTCGACTTCGATCTTCTGATCATCGACGAGGCGAGCCAGGTTCGACCCGGCGACGCGCTGGGCCTCATCGCGCGATGCCGCCAGATGGTCGTCGTCGGCGACAAGAAGCAATTGCCGCCGACGCAGTTCTTCGACCGCATGATCGCGGATGAGGTCGATCCTCCCGACGACGAGGAGACGAGCCGCGGCGTGTGCGCCGCGCCGGTCAGCGACCTCGAAAGCATTCTTTGCCTCTGCGAGGCGCGCGGCGTCGAAACGCAGATGCTGCGCTGGCACTACCGCTCGCGCCATCCCTCCCTCATCCAGGTCTCGAACGCGGAGTTCTACAAGCGCCTCATCATGCCGCCAGCTCCCTCGACGGAGCGCAAGGACAAAGGCCTGCGGCTTCGCCGCGTCGCCGGCGCCTATGATCGCGGCGGCCTGCGCACCAACGTCATCGAAGCCGAAGCGATCACGGCCGCCGCCGCCGAACACGCCCGCGCCAGTCCTGGCCTGTCGCTCGGCATCGTCACCTTCTCGACCGCGCAGCGCGATCTGATCGGCGATCGCCTCGAAGCCAAACGCCGCGACGATCCGTTGCTCGACGCCTTTCTTCGCGAACGCGGCCGGGAGGACGCCTTCGTCAAAAATCTCGAGAACGTGCAGGGCGACGAACGCGACGTGATCCTGATCTCGATCGGCTATGGCCCGCGCGAGCCCGGCAAGCCGCTCGACAGCATGGCGTTCGGTCCGATCTCGAGCGAGGGCGGCGAGCGCCGTCTCAACGTGCTCTTCACCCGCGCGCGGGTGCGTTGCGAGATATTCGCGTCATTCGGTTCGGGCGACATCAATCTCGAGCGCGCGACCGGCGCCGGGCCGCGCCTTCTGAAGCGCTTCTTTCAGTTCGCCGAGACCGGCGTTCTTGAGGAGGCAAAGCCGACCGGCGCGGATTTCGACTCGCCTTTCGAGGCCAATGTCGCCGCGGCGATCCAGAGCCTCGGCTATGAGGTCGAAGCGCAAATCGGCTCGGCCGGCTTTCGCATCGACCTCGCCGTGCGCGATCCGGCCAATCCGGGGCGCTTCATGCTGGCGATCGAATGCGATGGGGCGACCTATCACTCGGCGCTGTGGGCGCGCGAACGCGACCGCCTGCGCCAGGAGGTGCTGGAGGGTCTTGGCTGGCGCATCCACCGCATCTGGAGCACGGACTGGTTCTACCGGCGCGACGAACAGCTGCGCAAACTGAAGGCCGCGATCGAGGCCGCGCGGGGCGAAACGGAGAAGGCCGCGCCCGTCGCGGCGCCAGCGTCAGGCGCTCGCAGCGTGAAGGCGCGAACGGATGGCGCCGCCGATGGCCCGCAGCCTTACGCGCTGGCGAAGAGCACGGTGGCGGAAGGCGAAAACATCGATGAGGCGGAGGTTCAAAGGCTCGCCATCATCGCCAGGTCGGTGATCGAACAGGAAGGACCGGTTCATCAGGACGAGATCGCCCGGCGGGTCCGCTCCTTCTTCGGCCAAAGCGAGCGCAGCACGCGCGGCGCCGCAGCCATCGCGGACGCCCTCGATCTTCTGGCGAAAATGCCGGATCTTTGCCGCGACGAGGGTTTCTGGTTCACGAAGCGGCAGAGGAAAGCGCCGCCGGTGCGTCACAGGGCCGGCGCGCCGCCAAGTCTCGGACGCCTCGACAGGATCGCGCCCATTGAGATTAAGGCCGCGATCGAACTCGCGCGGGCGAGTGCGGCGCCTGGGTCCGAAGCCAACCTCGCCGAAGCGGTGGCGCGCCTGTTCGGCCTGCCGCTGAAGCGGACGATGCGAAACGTCATCCTCTCATTGGTTGAACGGCAAAAGCCGGGCTGAATTGAAAAAGATTCGGCTTTTCGCCGCCTGCGCCGGCCACGAGCGGGACGCGCTCCAAACTATTGGAATCGATCACGTTCATGCCAAAATCATCGTGATCTATTCGTCGAAATCCTTCGGATCGAAGGCGCGAAATGTCGAGCAGAATTCGCAGGTGACTCCGATCCTGCCGTCGTCGCCGACCATTTCGTCCCGGTCCTCAGCCGAAAATCCGCGCAGCATGGCTTTCACGCCCTCGTCCGTGCAACGGCAGGCGTCGCGCACCGCCCTCGGGGCGAAGACCTTGACGCCCGGCTGGTGAAACAGGCGGTAGAGCAGCCGCTCGCTGGATAGAGTGGGATCGACGAGTTCGTGATCCTCAAGGGTCGCCGCGATGGCTTTCGCCTCCGTCCAGGCGTCGTCCTCCGGCGCAAGGTCGAAAAACGCGCCTTCCGGAACGTCGCCGGGATCGAGATCGATGGACCTTATCCGCTCGCCGGCGCTCGGTAAAAACTGGATCATGAAGCCGCCCGCCCGCCAGCTGAAGCCAGAAGGCGTCATGCTTTGCGCGACGGCGAGCCGAAGCTGCGTCGGAATTTGTTCGGACTGACGGAAATATTGATGGGCCGCGGCTTCGAGGCCCTGGCCCTCCAGCGCGACGATGCCCTGATAGCGCGCGGAGTCGCCGCCCTGATCGACGGTGAAGGCGAGGTGACCCCTGCCGAGAAGATCCTCTCCCTTCCCCGCGCTGGCGAGGCGCGCGGCGTCGAAACGGGCGAAGGCGCGCAGCCGGTCGGGCGCGTCGAAATCGACGACCAGCATGTCGATTGCGCCGTCGCTGCGTGTTTGCAGCTGGAACCGTCCATCGATCTTCAGCGACGATCCAAGCAGAACGGTCAGCGCCAGCGCCTCGCCGACGACGCGCGCGACGGGCGCGGGATAGCCATGCTGGCTGAGGATGTGGTCGACGCAGGCCCCGAGCCGGACGAGGCGTCCGCGCACATCGAGCTTATCGACCGAAAACGGCAGCACCGTGTCGTCGCAGCCGCGATCCGACACTGGGCGGGAGGCGGGACTCGCCGGCTGCTGCCGGTCAGTCATGCCTTCGCGTCTCCAAGCCCTTCGCCAAGGCACCAGGAGAGAATGCCTTTTTGCGCGTGCAGGCGGTTCTCGGCCTCGTCGAAGACGACGGATTGCGGACCGTCGATGACCTCGTCGGTGACTTCCTCGCCGCGGTGAGCGGGCAGGCAATGCATGAAAATCGCGTCCCTCGCGGCCGCCGCCATCAGCCTCGCATTGACCTGATAAGGCGCGAGGAGATTGTGCCGAAACGCCTCGTCCCGGTCGCCCATCGACACCCAGCAATCCGAGATGACGGCGTCGGCCTCCGCGACGGCCTCGAAGGGATCGCGCGTGACGTCGAGGCGGGCGCCGGAGCGGCGCGCCCAATCGACGAGGCCCGGCGGCAATTGCAGCTCCGCCGGCGTCGCCACGGCGAGCGCGAAATCGAAGCGCTGCGCGGCGTGAACCCAGCTCGCCAGCACATTGTTCGAGTCGCCGGACCAGGCGATCTTGCGGCCCTTGATCGGCCCCTTGCGCTCCTCGAAGGTCAGAACGTCGGCCATCACCTGACAGGGATGCGAGCGCTTGGTGAGACCATTGATGACCGGAACGTCGGCATGGCGCGCCAGCTCCATCAGGTCGTCATGTTCGAGAACGCGGATGACGATGGCGTCGACGAAGCGCGACAGCACGCGCGCCGTATCGGCGATGGTCTCGCCGCGGCCGAGCTGCATCTCCTTGCCGGTGAGCATCACGGTCTCGCCGCCGAGTTCGCGCATGGCGAGGTCGAACGACACCCGCGTGCGCGTCGAAGGCTTGTCGAAAATCATCGCCAGAACCTTGCCGGCGAGCGGCTGTTCGGCGGCGCGGCGGCCTTTGCGGCGGCGGGACTTGATCGCCGCCGAATCGTCGAGGATGCGGCGCAAATCGCCAGCCGGAATTTCGGACAGATCAAGAAAATGCCTCGCCTCGGCCCTTTCGTCGGGATTGGAGCGGCTCATCCCGCGGCCTCGCTTAACGCAGCGGCCTCCTTGTGCTCGAAGCGCGCGCAGGCCGCTTCGAGACGCCTCAATCCTTCGGCGACTTCCTCCTCGCCGATCACCAGCGGCGGCAGCACGCGCGCGACATTGTCGCCGGCGGGAATCACCAGAATATGTTCGGCCCGCGCCGCGGCGGCGAAATCGGCGACGGGGACGGCGAGCGCGATGCCGAGCATCAGCCCCTCGCCGCGGATTTCCGAGATCACGCCGGGATGCGCGTCGCGGAGGCCGATGAGGCCCTGCTTCAGTTTTGCGCCGATCGCCGCGACATGGGCGAGAAAGCCGGGCGCGAGGACGATGTCGAGCACGGCGTTGCCGACGTTGGTCGCCAGCGGATTGCCGCCATAGGTAGTGCCATGCGTGCCGACGACCATGCCCTTGCCCGCCTCGCGCGTGACGAGAAAGGCGCCGAGCGGAAAGCCGCCGCCGATGCCCTTGGCGATAGCCATAATATCGGGCGCGATCCCGTAGAGTTCATAGGCGAACAGCTTGCCGGTGCGGCCGACGCCCGACTGCACCTCGTCGAGCACCAGCAACAGGCCGTTCTTGTCGCAAAGTTCGCGCAAGCCGCGCAGGAACGCGGGCGCGCCGACGCGGATGCCGCCTTCGCCCTGGATCGGCTCGACCATGATCGCCCCGGTCTGCGGTCCGATCGCGGCCTTGACCGCGTCGAGATCGCCGAACTCGACCGTGTCGAAACCATCGAGTTTCGGACCGAACCCTTCAAGGTATTTCGGATTTCCCGCGGCCGAGATGGTGGCGATGGTGCGCCCGTGAAAAGCGCCCTTGAAGGTGATGATATGGAATTTTTCCGGATGTCCGCTCGCCGACTGATATTTGCGCGCCGTCTTGATGGCGCCCTCGACGGCTTCGGCGCCGGAATTGGTGAAGAACGCGTAGTCGGCGAAGCTCGCCTCGCAAAGACGCGCGGCGAGACGCTCCGCCTGCGGGATCTGAAACAGATTCGAGGTGTGCCAGAGCTTATGCCCTTGCGCGCTCAACGCCGCGACGAGATGCGGATGCGAATAGCCGAGCGAGGCGACGGCGATTCCGCCGCCGAAGTCGAGGTATCGTTCGCCCGTGGTCGCGGTCAGCCAGGCGCCTTCGCCATGGTCGAAGGCGAGGTCGGCGCGGGCGTAGGTCGGCAGAAGCGATGATGGCACGGTTTCGCTCCAGGTTCGCTGCGCGAGGTTCGATGACGAACCCGCAAAATCAAATGCCGCCCGATGGGGCGGCAGAGCTGGTCACTCTTAATCTAGGCATTCCCTTGGGTCCGGTCAAATCGAATGGCGCCCTCCGGAAGTTGTTTTTGACGTTCCTCACCGCCGCTCCCAAGCGCGCCAGCCCAGCGCAAGGGAGACGAGATACAGGATAAACTAATACATTATGGTCAATCGCGGTTCCTTGGGGCGGTTTCTTGCGGCAAGCAGCGACCGACGACGCCGCAGCGGACTGCGACATGAGGCGCCGGCGCGGATGCGGAGCCTTTCAGGGCGCCTCCTCCTCGTCAGGAATCGCGCTCCCGGAATGTTTGGCGTCCGCGCGCCGGATGGTTCGGGGCGCGGAGGCGCAAAGATGCAAGCTCTTGTTGAAAACATTTTGCGGGCCGTCGCGGAGCTTGCGCGAGATTCAACAGCTAGTGTAGCGTTTGACAAGTGGACTACGAGATGTCGTGCGATAGCCAACAGCTTCGCGATCGGCGCGGCGCGCAAGGTGCGGCCAATGATCGATTGTCGGAGACTCTGTCTTGACCGCGAATTCTCTCCGGTCCGGGCTGGATGAGCGCTCGCGGCGATCAAATTTGTCAGACGATCCGATTTCAGACAGCCAATTTCAGACTGGCTCAATCCTGGGAGACCCCGATGTCCTGGACCGACGAACGCATCGATCTCTTGCAGAAGCTCTGGCTTCAGGGCATGAGCGCCAGCCGCATCGCGCTCGAACTCGCCAATGGGCTGACACGCAACGCCGTCATCGGCAAGGTCTACCGGCTCGGCCTTTCAGGACGGGCGAAGGAGACGGTCGCCGAGGCGGACGCGCCGCAGCCCTTGCACAAGCACGCGACGCGGCCGCACGCGCGGCAACCGGCGGCGCCGCGCGCACAGACCCGTCTCGCGCAAAGCAGCGTCGCGCAAAGCAACGCGACTTTCGTTCGAGGCAATACCGTGCTGGCGGTCCAGCCCATCGCATATGAAGCGCCGGCGCTGAGCCAAGAGGTCGCGCGCCACAGCGAAGTCGTCGTTCCGATCAACGAACCGGTGACGATTCTGGAATTGCGCGATTCAATGTGCAGATGGCCGATCGGCGATCCGACGCAGGCCGATTTCCGCTTCTGCGGCGCGCGCAAGACGCCCGGCGACGGGCCTTATTGCGGTTGTCACGCGGCGATCGCCTACCAGCCGCAGCTGGACCGGCGCCGCCAGCGGCCGCAAAAATCCGCCTGACCTTTTGCCGGGCGGATCGCGGCTGCGGCCCGCAGCCGTCTTAAAACAGCTCCTTGAACGGGCGCAGATCGAGTTCATGCGTCCAGGCGCTTTTCTGCTGGCGATGCAGCGCCCAGAAGCTGTCTGCGATCGCATCGGGGTCGAGCAATCCGTCCTTGCTCTTGGCGCGCACGAAATCCGGGAAGTTGCGGCGCGCGTAATCGCCCTTGATGACGCCGTCGATCACAACATGGGCGACATGGATTCCCTGCGGGCCGAATTCGCGCGCAAAACCCTGCGCCACCGCGCGCAGCGCCGCCTTGGCGGATGCGAAGGCGATGAAGGGCGGCCGGGCGCGTAGGGAAGCCGTTGCGCCGGTAAAAAGGATTGTTCCCTCTTTCCTGGGCAGCATTTTTCGCAACGCCGCCTGCCCAACGAGAAAGCCGCCGAGCGCATTCTGCCGCCACATGGATTCGAATGTGGCGGCTTCGGTTTGCAGCGCGGGCGTCATCGCGTTGCTTCCGACATTGTAGACCACGAGCCGCAGATCGCCATCAGCCGCGGCCCGGTCGAACAACGCGATGACGTCCGCCTCGCGCGTCGCGTCGCAGGCATGCGCGAGGGCGAGGCCGCCCGCGCGCTCGATCGAGGCGGCGACGCTCTTGAGACGCTTTTCGGTCCGTCCCGCGAGAACGACCCGCAGGCCCTCTTTGGCGAAGCGCCGCGCGAGCGCCGCGCCAAGACCGCGCTCGGCGCCGACCCCAACGACGACCGCCGTGCCCTGCCCCACTCTACGCACCTCACCGACGAGGGACGATGCGCCCTCGGGCGCCGGCCCTGGTTTTGCCTGAAGCCGGGTCTTGCAAGAAACCGACCGGGCCGCGGATGAGCGTCAAGCCCTGCCGAACACGGGAATGAAATTATTGGCCGGCAGGTCGGGACGCTTCTTCAGGACGATCCCATATTTTCCGGCGATCGCATCGAGGTCTTTAACGTGCTTCAGCCTTTGCTATTCCTTGCCGAACGTCTCGTCGAAGGAATAGCCGGCCCCGCGCACGGTGCGGATCGGATCCCTTTCGCCCGCGTTCGACAACGCCTTGCGCAGGCGCCCGACGTGAACGTCGACGGTCCGCTCGTCGATTTCCGCCGACAGCCCCCAGACGCTGTCGAGCAGTTGCGCGCGGGAGAACACGCGGCCGGGCTTCTCCATCAGATGTTCGAGCAGGCGAAACTCGGTCGGCCCCAGATGCACGTCGCGCGAACTGCGATGAACGCGCCAGTTCTGCCGGTCGAGTTCGAGATCGCCAGCGACAAGGAGTCCCGTGGCGCGATCCGGCCGGGCCCGCCGCAAAAGAGCGCGAACCCGCGCCATCAGCTCAGGGACGGAGAAAGGCTTCACCACATAATCGTCGGCGCCGATGGAGAGGCCGCGCACGCGCTCGCTTTCCTCGCCGCGCGCCGTCAGCATGATGACCGGCAGGCTGCGGGTGGCTTCCCGCGCGCGCATCCGCCGGCAGATTTCAAGCCCTGACACGCCGGGCAGCATCCAGTCGATGATGACGAGGTCTGGAATGACCTCGCTCAGTCTGACCTCGGCCTCGTCGCCGCGCTCGACCCGGTCCACCACGAAGCCTTCGGCCTCGAGATTATAGGCGAGCAGCAGGCTGAGGGCGGCCTCGTCCTCGACGACGAGGATGCGGGGGGCGGGCGTCGTGGCGACGCCGCGCGCGCCATTGGCGCGGGTTTCGGTGGACGTTTGAATGTCGCTCATTGCTCTCAACCAGGGACGGAGGGTGAATCGGACAGGATGCTCCGGCCCTTCGGCCGGTCGCTCGGCATGGCTTCGCCGGTGACGAGATAGACGACGGTCTCGGCGATGTTGGTCGCGTGATCGCCAATCCGCTCGATATTCTTCGAGCAGAACAGGAGATGCGCGCAAAATGAAATATTGCGCGGATCCTCCATCATGAACGTCAGGAGGTCGCGAAAGACCGAGTCCTCAAGGGAATCAAGATCGGCGTCATAGAGCCAGACTTCGCGCGCTCTTTCGGCGTCGCGCTGCGAATAGGCATCGAGCACATCCTTGAGCAAGATCGCAGCCAGGTCATGCATGGATTTCAGTCCGACGATCGCGCGCGGAATGCGCACGTCCGCCGCAATCTTGATGGCGCGCCTGGCGATGTTTTTAGCGAGATCGCCGACCCGTTCGAGGTCGTTCGAGATGCGGATCGTCGCGATGATTTCGCGCAGATCCACGGCGAGCGGCTGGCGCCGCGCGATCGTCAAAATCGCCTGCTCCTCGATCTCGCGTTGCAAGGCGTCGAGGCGCGGATCGCAGGCGATTGTCGATTGCGCGAGTTTGGTGTCGAAATCGGACAAGGCGTCCATCGCGTCGGACAGCATTTTTTCGGCGATGCCGCCCATTTCCGCGATCTTCTGGTCGAGGCTTTCGAGTTCGCCGTCGTAAGCTTTGACGATGTGGTCGGTCATGTTCGCGTCCGCCAATCAGCCGAACCGGCCTGTGATATAGTTCTGCGTCTGTGTTTTGGTCGGCGATGTAAACATATGCGCCGTGAGGCCGAACTCGACGAGTTCGCCAATATACATGAATGCCGTAAAGTCGGAAACGCGGGCGGCCTGCTGCATATTGTGGGTAACCATCGCAATCGTGTAATTTTGCTTCAATTCGTCGATCAGCTCCTCAATTTTCGCCGTCGAAATCGGATCGAGGGCGGAGCAAGGCTCGTCGAGCAGGATGATCTCCGGATGAATGGCTATGGTGCGGGCGATGCAGAGCCGCTGCTGCTGACCGCCGGAGAGCGACAGGCCGGACGCCTTCAGCTTGTCCTTGACCTCCGGCCAGAGCGCGGCGGACTCCAGCGCGGCCTCCACCCTGTCGTCGAGTTCGGACTTGCCGATCCTCTCATAGAGCCTGACGCCGAAAGCGATGTTGTCGTAAATCGACATTGGAAACGGCGTCGGCTTTTGAAACACCATGCCGACGCGGGCGCGCAGAATGTTGAGGTCCTGGCTCGGATGCAGGATGTTCTCCCCGTCGAGCATGACTTCGCCTTCGGCTCTCTGGTTCGGATAGAGGTCGTACATGCGGTTGAGGACGCGCAGCAGAGTCGATTTTCCGCAGCCGGACGGCCCGATGAACGAGGTCACCCGTTTCGCATAGAGCGGAAGCGAGACGTTCTTCAGGGCCTGGACTTCGCCATAGAAAAAATTGAGGCCGCGAACGCTGACCTTCTGCGGCAGATTGGCGCCCTTCAGCGGCAGCTTGGCGTCCAACGTCGTCATTTGGGCGTCCTTTCGGCGCCGAGCGCCCGCGCCGTGATTGAAAGCGCAAGCACGGCCAATGTGATGATGAGGGCGCCGGTCCAGGCAAGCTGCTGCCAATTCTTATAAGGGCTCAGCGCGAACTGGAAGATGATCGCCGGAAGGCTCGCCATCGGCGCATTCAGATCGGTGCTGAAGAATTGATTGTTCAGCGCGGTGAATAGCAAAGGCGCAGTCTCGCCGCTGACGCGGGCGACCGCCAGAAGGACGCCGGTGATGAGGCCGGCGCGGGCGGCGCGATAGGCGACCTTGCCGATGACGAGCGCGCGCGGCAGGCCGAGCGCGCTCGCGGCTTCCCGCAGAGAATCGGGAACGAGCAGCAGCATGTCCTCGGTGGTGCGCACGACGACCGGAACGACGATCACGGCGAGCGCGAAGGCGCCGGCGTAACCGGAGAAGTGGCCGACCCGCGCCACCATGACCTCATAGACGAACAGACCGATGATGATGGAGGGCGCGCTGAGCAGAATGTCATTGATGAAGCGCACGACGAAGGTGAGCTTCGTAAAGCGTCCGTACTCGGCCATGTAGGTGCCGGCGAGCAGGCCGAGCGGCGCGCCGATGGCGACGCCGAGGATGGTGATGATGAGACTGCCGACGATCGCGTTCAGAAGGCCGCCGGCTGAGCCTGGCGGCGGCGTCATCTGCGTGAAGACGGACTCGGACAGGCCGCGAGATCCTTGTATGAAGAGATCGAGGAGAATGATGCCGAGCCAGCCCAGGCCGAACGCGGTCGAGGCGTAGCACAATCCGAGATAAATCGCGTTGGTGCGACGACGTTTGTCGTAAAGCGCCATATTCACGTCCCCGCCTGGCGCTGGAGCCGCATCAGCAGATAGCGCGCGATTGCGAGAATGATGAAGGTGATGAGGAACAGGATGAGGCCCAAGGCGACCAAGGCGGAGGTGTAAAGGTCGCCGACCGCCTCGGTGAACTCGTTGGCGATGCTCGCCGAAATCGTGGTGCCGGGGGCGAACAGGGAGGACGAGATGCGATGGGCGTTGCCGATGACGAAGGTCACGGCCATTGTCTCGCCCAGCGCGCGGCCAAGAGCCAGCATGGCCCCGCCGATGACGCCAACGCGGGTGTAGGGAATGACGATGGAGCCCATGACCTCCCATGTGGTGCAGCCGCATGCGTAGGCGGATTCTTTCAAAACCGCGGGCACGGTTTCGAACACATCGCGGGAAACGGACGCGATGAAAGGCAGCACCATGATGGCGAGGATAAATCCGGCGGTCAGAACGCCAATGCCGTAAGGCGGGCCGGCGAACAGGGAGGACAGCACGGGCGCATTGGCGAATGCAGCGATCAGCGCCGGCTGAAAGTGCGCCTGCAGAAAGGGCGCAAACACGAAGAGGCCCCAGATGCCGTAGATGATCGAAGGAATGCCTGCGAGCAGCTCAATTGCGATCCCGATGGGCCGGCGCAGCGTGTGCGGGCAAAGCTCGGTCAGAAATATCGCGATGCCGAGGCCGATCGGCACAGCGAAGACCATCGCGATCGCCGAGGTGGCGAGCGTGCCGTAGATCGCCGCGAGCGCGCCGAATTGACTGGTGACCGGGTTCCACGCCTGCGTGGTGAGAAACTCGAACCCAAAAGCCTTGAACGCTGGAACAGAGCCGATCACGAGGGAGCCGATGACCCCTGCGAGGATCAGCAAAACCGCAAGCGCGGCGGAAAGCGTCAGCAGGCGGAATCCTTGATCCTGGAGCCTCAGCCAGCCAAGCATCCTGAAGCGATCGCGCGCCCGGCCGGCCGCAACGCTGTCGACTGCCACGTTCGCCACGGCTCTTTCCCCTCCTCATTCCGCGCAACGACGCCAAACAATAAATGGCCGACGCTACGCTGAAGTTCCAATGTCGACGCCGGATAGCCCCCCCGAAGGAGAGGCGCGATCGCCCCTCCTTCGAGTCTTCTCTGCTCAGTTTATAAGCGCTTTGCCGTCGGGCCCCTTGATATCGCTCGCCCAAGTCTGCCTGATGAGCGCGATGAGGGAAACGGGCAGCGGAATGTAATCCAGCTCCTCAGCCTCCTTCGCGCCATTGGCGAAGGCCCAGGCGAAGAACTTCAGGGCTTCCGTGGCGGCGGCGGGATCCTGCGGCTGCTTCGGCATCAGGATGAAGGTCGTGGCTGTGATCGGCCAGGACGCGGCGCCCGGCGCGTTGGTCAGGATCAGATAGTAACCCGGCGCGTGGGCCCAATCCGCGTTCGCGGCTGCGGCCTGAAAGGCCGGAACGGTCGGAGAGACCGTCGCGCCGGCGGCGTTGACCAGTTTGGTCGAGGGTATCTTGTTCTGCTTCGCATAGGCGTATTCGACGTAGCCGATCGAACCTTTCGTTTGCAGGACGTTGGCGGCGACGCCCTCATTTCCCTTGGCGCCGATGCCCGCCGGCCATTCGACCGCCGTGTTCTCGCCGACCTTGCTCTTCCAATCGGGCGAGACCTTGGACAGATAGTCAGTGAAATTGAAGGTCGTGCCCGATCCGTCCGAACGATGCACGATGGCGATCGCGGCGGACGGCAATTTGAGCGAGGGGTTCAGCTTCGCTATTGCGGGATCGTCCCAGCTCTTGATTTCGCCGAGGAAGATTTTCGCGAGGGTCGGCCCGTCCAGCGTGAGTTGGCCGTCGGCGACGCCGTCGATATTGAAGACGGGCACGATGCCGCCGATCACCATCGGCCATTGCGCGAGGCCGGATTCATTGAGATCGTCGGGTTTAAGCGGCGCATCGGTGGCGCCGAAGGTCACTGTCTTCGCCTTGATCTGCTTGATGCCGCCGCCTGAGCCGATCGACTGGTAATTCAGGTTGTTGCCGGTTTCATGCTTGTAGGTCTGCGCCCATTTCGCGTAGATCGGGAAAGGAAAAGTGGCGCCGGCGCCTGTAATATCGGCCGCATCGGCGCAAACGCCGGCAAGACCGATCGCCGCCGCGGCGCAAGCCGCTCTCAGAAACGTAAAATTCATGGCATGCCTCTTCATTTGCTGAAGCTATTGGAAAGCCGGAGGCGCGGACCGCAAGTCGCCAAGCCGTGCGCCTATGTTCTTTGGCGGGCCGAAAACCGACAGCGGCGTCGGCCGACGGCGCGCAGACTAATGACGCTTGACGTGGTCTGTATGAAGCCAACATGACGGCTTCATGACTATTTTGCCGAAGGCGTCAGCTCGCCAGGAGTGGAAAAGTGACGCTGAATGTCGCGCCCTGCCCCGGTTGCGATTCGATGCCGAGACGGCCGCGATGGCGCGCGACGATATGCTTGACGATGGCGAGGCCCAGACCCGTTCCGCCCTTCGCCCGGCTCTGGCCCGCGTCCACGCGATAGAAGCGCTCGGTCAGGCGCGGCAGATGTTCGGGCGCGATGCCCGGGCCATAATCGCTCACGTTCAGGACGCACTGGCGCTCCTGGGCGACGAGCGTGATGTCGACCTGGCGGTTCGCGCACAAAGAATCACTGGCGCCGTATTTGATCGCGTTTTCGACGAGGTTTTCGACGACGCGCAAAAGCTCATCGCGGTCGCCGCCGACGATCACAGAAGCCGGCGCCTCGACCTTCAGGACGACGCTGTTCTCCTGCGCCATCGGGGTCAGCGTATCGGCGATATGTCGGACGATCGACACCATGTCGACCGGCAATTGCGGCAGCAGATGCAAATTTTGCTCGATGCGCGACAATGACAGAAGGTCGTCGACGAGACGCGTCATGCGGCGCGCCTGTTCGCGCATGATGCCGAGAAATTTCACCCGCGCCGCCACATCGTCGCGCGCGGGGCCCTGCAGCGTTTCGACGAATCCGAGGAGGGAGGCGAGCGGCGTGCGCAGTTCGTGGCTTGCGTTGGCGACGAAATCGACGCGCATCCGCTCGACGCGGCGCGCTTCGCTGAGGTCGCGAAGCGTCAAAATCATGGTCGCGGAGCCCGACGGACCCTCCATGGCGGCGACGTGCAGTTCGAAAAAACGCTCCACGGGAACGCGGTCGAGCCAGGTCGCGCGTTCGGCGTGACCTGACGCGCGCGCGCGCATGACGGCGTCGAGAACGTCGGGCGCGCGCAGCCCGCGCGCCAGCAGAAGATCCGGCCGCAACGCCGGAAACAGAGTCAGAGCCGGCGCGTTGACGGCGACGACGCGGTCGCTGGCGTCAATGACGATCACCGCCTCAGGCAGGGCGTCGATGAGACGGGCGACGATGTGGCGATCGCGGACCGGCAGCGGCTTGGCGGCGGCGAGCGGTCTCACGCGGGCTTATCCATCGCGGGAAAGCATGCGAGCGGCGGAAAGAAGGGGCTTCAGCTTCTTCAATGTATCGCCTCAATTCGCGGGCGCTTTCCCGACTTTGGAGAGCGCACAAACAAAATATTGCACAAAATATTCAATGTATTGAAGCAAATGATTAAAACGCTTTTTTGACAATCGTTCCCGCCAGGGCGGCTTTCCGCGCCGGGACGCCGATAAATTCTCTTGCGGCTTCTCCGGCGCCCCGGCCGGGGCGCATTCCGCGGACCGCGTCAGCCGAGATCGTCGATCTGCGCTTCGCTGCGATCCATCGCCTCGCGCAGGCTCTTCCACCGCCGGAACGCTTCATGCGCGCCGAGAAGCGCCAGGGCCAAAATAAAGGGAGCGATATAATAAATGGCGCGAAACAGAAGCAGCGACGCGAGCAGCGGCTCCTCCGCAACGCCCGGGACGGCTTTGAGCATGGCCGCCTCGAAAACCCCGATGCCGCCCGGCGCATGGCTGGCGATGCCGAGAATGCAGGCGAAAGCGTAAGCCGCGACGAAGGTCAGGAAATCGAGATGGGTCTGGGGCGGCAGCAGCACATAGAGCACGCCGGCGGCGGCGCATTGATCGATCACGCCGAGCAGGATCTGGCTCAGCGACAGCCAAAGGCCCGGAAGCTCCAGCCGGAACCCCTGTACGCGGACGACGCGCCGGCGAAGCGTCACCCAGACGAGGTAACAGAAAATCGCGCCAAGGAGCCCGGCGCCGATCAGAAGGTTGAGCGCGGGCGTCAGATGAATGATCGCGCTGATCTGCTCCGATCTGAACGTGAGCGCGGCGCCGATCATGAAAATCATGCCGAACCAGAAGGTCACCGCGGCGATGAGGGTGAGGCTTGCGACCTTGGCCGCCGCGAGCCCGACCTGGGAGTAAATCCAGTAGCGCACCGTGCCCGCTGTGATCAAAGGAAAGCCAAGCACGAATGAAATGGCGTAGCTCGTGAAAGACGCGAGCGCCGTCGTTCTATAGGGCACGCGCGCGCGCAGCTGCCGGAGCGCCAGAGCGTCATACCCAGTCAGGGCCAGGAACGACACCGCGGCGAGCAGCGCCGCCTCGGCGATCTGATCGCCGCCCGTCGCCTCGATGGCGCGCTGCAAATCGGGCAGGCTGACGCCGGACAGCGTGCGAACGAGGATGTAGATCGAAAGACCGGCGATCGCGACGCTGAACGCCGCGGCGACCCGCCTTCCGATGGCGCGGCGCCGCGCCGTGACGGCGAGCGCTATCTCCACATCTGAACCAGCTTCGGCGTCCAAAACCAGCGGAAGCGACTTTTGCGAGAATCCGGCCGAGCCGCCGCCCTCGGACTGTGGCTCTACGCTGCTATGCATAAGTCCCTGATCCAAACTCGGGTCCTTGGATGCGGCCTGGTTTTTCGAAGCGCCGCGAGCGATGGTCAATCTTCCTCAAATTCAACATTCGGCCTGAACGCTATAGCAGCGTTGCTACGCCATGAAGATGTCATTTACGCTGCGCGCCGGGGCAATTCCAGTTCGAGACCCTGAAACGAACTTCGATCTCGACCGAATTAAGGCCGAACGCACGATTTCCGCCACCTCGGGCATGGCGTTCCCGGCAATCTCGCTTTGTCCCGCAGCGCGCATTTGCGACCGCTTTGGGACGGACGCCCGATTCGCCAGTTAACTTTCCCGCAAGCGTTTCAGCCTAGCCTCAAACCTCGGCGCCGCCGGATCGGCCTCCAGACGACCGGCGCGCATCGCAAGGGCAGGAAGACCGCGAGGTCGGGCGCTGTGCGCGATAGCGCACAGCAAAGGCGCCGCAAAGCGCGTTGAATAGGCTCGCGGCTTTCGCCCTTCCTTGCGCGAGCGCAAGAAGTATCAAGGCAGGTGACCTTAACATTCCCGTTTCAACATTAATTGAAAGCGAATGCGGGAGAATTCCTCGTACAAGCGGAGTCATGACGATGAACCAGCAAAACCAGGCCCAGCAACCTGCGGCGCAGCCGGGCGGCGCCCGCGACCTCCTGTCCAGGCTCTATCGCGATATCGGGATCTCGGCGGTGGCCGCGGCTCTCGAATCCGCCAAGCGGCCAAAAGCGAAGCCGATCGAACCCGGTCAGAATCCGGCCGTGCTTCGCGAAGAAAAGGCCGCGTAAAAGCGCCGCGCCCTGTTTCGGATCAAGGCGCCCGTTCAGGCTGAAGCTTGGCTCCGGCCCCTTTGTGCGGTAGTATACGTCATGAGCAGCATCGGCCGACGGGCATTCTTGCAGAGCGCCGCCGGCGCGGTTTGGGCGATGGCCGGCTTCGGGTCCTACGCGTTTGCGTTCGAGCCGGGTCTGCGCCTCAAGGTTGCATCCTATAACGTCGCGCCGCCGAACTGGCCGGTCGGCCTGACGCTTCGGGCGGTCGTGCTGGCGGATATTCACGCCTGCGAACCCTGGATGCCCGCCGCCCGCATCCGCTCCATCGCCGAATTGTCGAACGCGCTCGAGCCGGACATTATTTTCCTGCTCGGCGATTTCAGCGGCGGCCATACGATCATGACCGGTCCGGTGATGCCCGAGGAATGGGGCGAGGCGCTTTCCGTCCTCAGGGCGCCGCTTGGCGCCTACGCCGTCCTCGGCAATCATGATTGGCAGCACGGCCCGCTGCCGAACATGCCCGGCGATGACGCCGTCGGCGTCCGCAACGCCCTGATCGGCGCGAAGATCAAGGTTCTTGAAAATGACGCGGTCCGCCTGACGAAACAAGGCCGGCCCTTCTGGGTGGCGGGCCTTGGCGATCAGCTCGCCGGCCCGAAGGGCAGGCGGGGAGGCGTCGATGATTTGCCGGGAACGATGGCGCTGATCACCGATTCCGCGCCCGTCCTCATGCTGGCGCATGAGCCCTTCATATTTCGGCGGATGCCGGACCGCGTCGCCCTGACCCTGTCGGGACATACCCACGGCGGCCAGGTCAATCTTCCGATCGCCGAAACGCGGCTGATGCGAGCGTTCGGCGATCTCGTCTATGGGCATATCGTGCAGAAGAACCGCAACCTGATCATTTCGGGCGGCCTTGGCACGAGCCACGCGCCGGTACGGTTCATGCGCCCGCCTGAACTGGTCGTGGTCACGATTGGCGCCCCGGCGGAACGGATCGAATCCTAGATCACGATGAAGCTTCAGATCCGGCCGAGAGCGTCGGAGGCTATTTCGCGGCAGCGGGCTTGGCTTTCGCTCAGGGCGCCCTCTCCCCCCTCGTCGGCGATGCTTTGCAACGCTGTGCGTGCAATTTCCAGACAGCTCCTTGTATGGGAAAGAGTCTGCGTCAAATGCGCGATGACTTTTGTTTTTTCGGCAAGCTCGGTTTCGCGCGCGGCGGCGTCGGGTAGATCTGTCATTGGCGGTCTCCTCAATGGCGTTTTTGAGGATAGCGCCCGACGCACGAGAGGCATTGATCCAACCCGGTGTCGGGAATGCGACAATGGCGCCGGCTCGCAGAACTCAGGCGTGGCCGAGATCCGACGAAAGCCGCTTCAGATCGACGCCGACCTTGTGCAGCGCCCTCTCATATTTCGAGCCCAGTTCGTCATCGAAGATCAGGCCGGAATCGGCGGGAATATTGAGCCAGCCGTTCTCCTGCATTTCGGCCTCGAGCTGGCCGGCCGACCAGCCGGCGTAGCCGAGCGCGAGCAGCGCCCGATCGGGGCCAGCGCCCCGCGCAATGGCGCGCAGGATGTCGATCGTCGCGGTCAGGGACACCCCGCTGTCGATCGCCAGCGTCGAATTATCGATGAAGAAGTCGTTGGAATGCAAGACGAATCCCCTTCCCGTCTCGACCGGACCGCCTTTCAGGACCCGCACGGATTCAGCTTGCGCAGGCAGGCGGATGGCCTCATCGGGCTTGATCACGTCAAGCTGGACGAGGAGTTCGGAGAAGACCACCTTGCGCGCCGGACGGTTGACGATGATTCCCATCGCGCCCTCCTCGGAATGCGCGCAGAGATAAATGACCGAACGCGCGAAGCGATTATCCGACATGCCCGGCATGGCGACGAGCAATTGCCCGTCCAGAAACCCGCCATGCGCCTGCCGTTCATTCTCGCGAGGCATTTTTGATCCCATGTCATCCGCCTCATTCTGCTGAGTTTCGTCGCCCCTGAACCACGACCGCCAACTTGCCTCCACCTCCCGCGCGCCGCCAATCCGGCCATTGAGCCCTATCACTTCAATGTAGGTTGCGGGCCTCGCATGTGCAAAATAACATTACCAGTTATCAAGAGGATTCTGCGATCGCCAGATTGTCATGCAAATGTCTTTCCAGCTTCTGAACGGCGCGGCGCGGCCAAGCCGCGCAGGCGTCGCCATCAGCCTGCTTTTGCTGGCGTTCATGGCTGAATTGCGCGCTGATCCCTTGGCCAGCGCCAACCCCTACGCCAGCGACTGGAGCGCGGGCGCGAAATCGGCCGCCCGGCTGATCGCCGCGCCGGCCCGGCCGGGCGCCCCGTACAGAGCGGGCGTGGAGATTCGGCTCGATCCCGGCGCCCATACCTATTGGCGAAGCCCGGGCGAGGCGGGCGCGCCGCCCGTATTCGATTTCGCCGGCTCCCAAAACATCAAGCAAGCGGTGGTATTCTATCCGGCCCCCTCGCGTATCGATGAAGCAGGCTTCGACTTGTTCGGCTATCGCGACGATGTCGTCTTTCCCGTCGACGTAGAGCTCGCGGACGAGAGCCGCCCGGCCGTTCTCGTCCTGTCGCTGGACTATGCGGTGTGCGCCGAGATCTGCCTGCCGGTCAAGGCCAGGGCCGCGCTCGCCCTGCCCGCAAGGTCAGGCGACAGCGCTGCGCCGACCGAGGCGCCGCCGGAGGCGGCCTCGCTCGAAACCGCGAGGGCGAAGGCGCCGCTTCGCCTCGACGACGCCGGGCGCGACGCGAAGATCGCCATCGCGCGGGACGAAGGCGCGGCGCATCCGACCTGGCGGGTCCGCGTCAAAGCCGAGCCTGAGATCGTCGAGGAGAATTTGCGCGATCCGAATCGCACGGCGGCCGATCTTTTCGTGGAGTTTCCGGACGGGTGGTACTTCGAGTCAAAAAAGACCGATGATCCGAACGAATTCCTGATCGTCGAAATGGAGGCGCCTGATCCAGAAGCAGCCGCGGCGGCGGCCAAGGGCGCAACGGACGCCTTCGCGAAAATCCCGGTCACGATCACCCTGGCGCGACCGCGACAAAGCTACGAATTTACGGTAGATCTCGGCCAGATTTTGGAGCGATCGCTCGCTCGCGCCAGCAGGCCGACCCTGGCGAAAGCGCCCGATGGAGGGAAAGAATGACGATCAAGATAGGCGATCGGATCCCCAAGGCGAGTTTTTCGGTCATGACCCCCGCGGGTCCCGCGCTGCGCACGACCGACGAGATTTTCAAGGGACGCAGGATTGCGCTCTTCGGCGTTCCGGGCGCCTTTACGCCGACTTGCAGCAGCACGCATCTGCCGGGTTTCGCCGACAAGGCCAATGCGTTCAAAGCAAAGAAGATCGACGAGATCGCGGTCACCAGCGTCAACGACGTCTTCGTCATGGCCGCTTGGGCCAAGGACACGGGCGCAGCGGACAAAATCAGCTTTCTCGCCGACGGCAGCGGCGATTTCGCCAAAGCGCTTGGCCTGACGCTCGATCTTTCCGAACGCGGGCTTGGCGTTCGCTCCCAGCGCTATTCGATGCTTGTCGAGGATGGCGTCGTGAAGAAGCTCAACATCGAGGCCTCGCCCGGCAAGGCGGATGCGTCGAGCGCCGAGGCGTTGCTGGAGCAGATGTGAACTGATCGCAGCACTTCGGCTTTTCCTCGCTTTCTTGAGGTTCAGCGCGCGCTCGTCGCCTTTCGCGGCGACAGAAAAGGGGCCATGCCCTGGCGCGCCAGCTCGTCGGCGCGCTCGTTCATTTCATCGCCCGCGTGGCCCTTCACCCAACGCCAGTCGATGTCATGGCGCTCCGCCGCCAACTCCAGCCGTTGCCAGAGTTCGACATTCTTGACGGGCTTCTTGTCCGCGGTGCGCCAGCCATTGCGTTTCCAGCTCGCGATCCAGCCGGTGATCCCGCCTTTCAGATAGTTTGAATCCGTATAGAGATGAACCGTGCAGGCGCGGGTCAGCGACTCGAGGGCCATGATCGCCGCGGTCAACTCCATGCGATTGTTGGTCGTCGCCGCCTCGCCGCCGCAAAGCTCCTTCCTGTGATCGCCGAAGGTCATGACCGCGCCCCAGCCGCCGGGACCTGGATTGCCGGAGCAGGCGCCGTCGGTGAAGATCGTCACTTCTCGGCTCATTTAGACCCGAAGCCCAGTTGCTCCGCGTCGCCGACGCCCTGATGGAAGCGCAACTTGCCCATATATTCGAGCGGATCCTTCGGATGCACGAGGGCGCCGGGCGGCACGTTCAGCCAGTCGATGAGGCGGGTCAGGGCGAAGCGCAAGGCGGCGCCGCGCGCCAGCACCGGAATCGCGGCGGCTTCCGCCGGCGTCAACGGGCGAACGCGCTGATAGCCTTCGAACAGGACCGCCGCTTTGGCGATGCTGAACGCGCCGCCCGGCTCGAAACACCAGGCGTTGAGACAGATGGCGAGGTCGTAGGCGAGATCGTCCGTACAGGCGAAATAGAAATCGATCAGCCCCGACACCTCGTCGCCGAGGAAAAGGACATTGTCCGGAAAAAGATCGGCATGAATGATCCCGCGCGGCAAATCCCGCGGCCATCTGGTCTTGAGAAAAGCCAGCTCCGCGGCGATGGCGGCGGAAAGTCCCGGCTCGACATCGTCGGCGCTCGCGCGAACCGGCGCGAAGAGCTGCGGCCAGGACGCGAGATCAAGGGCGTTGGCGCGCGAGCCTTTGAAATCGGCGGCGGCGAGATGCAGTCTGGCGAGCGCCTCGCCGATCTTCAGGCAATCGTCGATGTCGGGCCGGTTGCGGCAAACGCCGTCGAGAAAGGTGACGATCGCCGCCGGGCGCCCGGACAATCTGCCGAGCGCGGCTCCCGATCGCGCCCGCACCGGCTGCGGACAATTGAGGCCGCGCGCCGCCAGATGATCCATCAGCGCGAGAAAGAACGGCAGGCTGTCCGCCTCGACGCGCTTCTCGTAAAGGGTCAGGATGAAGTAGCCCTTTTCCGTGTGGAGGAGGAAATTGGAGTTTTCGACGCCTTCCGCGATGCCTTTCAGCGCGCGAACGCCGCCGAGGTCATAGGTTTCGAGAAAGGCGGCGAGATCCGCGTCGGAGACTTCGGTATAAACGGCCATGCGGCATCCGCTGGGGACAAGGGACTGATCCCGGGCTCGCCGGGACGGCTGCGCCGGTGGTAGCCACAAGGGCGCGGCAGGTCAATTTCGGCAAGTCAATTTTGACAGGTCGATTTCGGCTTGCCGCGCCCCCTCCGCAAGGACTTTTGTTCTCAGGCCGCAGCGGACTCGGGATTATGCGTTTGCGCCAGAGGGACCGCCGCCGCGTCGGGCTGGACGACGCCGCAGGACATAATGAGCTTGAGGGCGACGTCGGGGGCGATCGCCAGTTCGATGACGTCGCGCGCCGGCAGGAAAAAGTAAAATCCCGTGGTCGGGTTCGGCGTGCAGGGCAGAAACACCGAAACATAGGCCTCGTCAGGGGCGAGATGTTCGCTGATGATCTCCCCGGGCGGGGTCGAGATGAAGACGATGGACCAGGCGCCCTTGCCCGGAAATTCGATCATCCCCACCTTGCGGAACGTCGTGCCCGATTGCGAGAACACCGTCTCGAAAATCTGCTTCAAGCTCTTGTAGATCGAGCGCACGATCGGCATGCGCGCAAGCATCGCTTCGCCGAGGCGGATCAGGCTGCGCCCGGCGAGATTGGCGGCGAGGAAGCCGAGGAGCGTCAGGCCCGCAAAAACCAGGACGACGCCAAGGCCCGGCACGCGGAACGGCAGATAGGCGTCCGGCAAAACGTCCTTCGGCACGAGGCCGCGAACCCAACTGTCGATGGTGTTGACGAACCACCAGACGATATAGGTGGTCACGGCGAGGGGACCGGCGACGACGACCCCGGTCAAAAACCAGTTGCGGATCCGCGCCCCGACGCCTGGCCCCCGGAGGAGCGGCGCGGGAGCCCCTGCTTGCATTTGAGGTCGCGTCTGCGGCGGAAGTTGTGTCATGACTCTCCCACGGTTCCCAACAGTGCCCAAGAGCGCTTTCCGACCGAATGGTCCATTCAATCGGAAAGCGCTCCAGACTCAAAAGCTTGAGCATATTCTCGTCGATCGGATTGATTCAATCTGATCGGAATATGCTCTAAAGGCCTCGGCGCCTGCGCGACAGCTTCGCTTTGGCCAAGTCCGATTTGGCCAAATCCGCTCCGGGCGGGCCGCGCCCGTACGATCGCGACAAGAAAGCCAGTCGCAAGAAAAGAGCCGCGATTGAGCCGCCCCGCCGCTGAACGCGAAATGCGCGCGCAGAACCCCGGACAACGCCAATAGACGTAATTTATAGCACGCGCGCGACGGCGGCGGCGAGCCGGAACCGGCCGAACCGACGCCGTCTCAGGGCCCGCGTTCCGGTTCCCTGCCGCCGCGCGGGCATTCTGCCTAAAATCTGCATGCGGCTCGCCGATTGCGAGGGCGGCCGCCGAGCTGCGGCCTACTTGCTCTCTACCGGAGGCGTCGGAGCGGCTGGATTGCCGGGGGCCGGCGTCACCGGCGGGACGCCCCCATTCAATTGGGTCGCAGCCGAACCCTTATTCAACAT